>NZ_CP026003.1:1864672-2197620 GCF_003086795.1 Stenotrophomonas sp. SAU14A_NAIMI4_5
GCTCCGCCTAAGTCGGCAGAAGGTCACGCACCGCAGTTTTTAGGCTGCGAGAGCGACCGGAGCGTAGTTGTCGTCGTTGGCAACTAGAGTTTTGCAGCTGGATTTACGAGGACAGCTACCCCCTCGGCATGCGCCAGGCGACTTCACAACCCCCGTCGAAACCAATGCACCCCCGGTTTCTTCAAGTTCTGCAAGGTACTAGGCCAAGTGCGTGTTGCCACGTGCCGGGCCTGCCCAACGGTTGCAATGCTACGGCAAAACAGCTGAACAGTCACCTTGGCAATCCGCAACAAGTTGTAGAGCCGTTGTCATAGCGGATTGCTAACTTCATTGGCACGATTTTGCGACACACTGGCGGCCAACATCCGAGCCAGGAACGACACGGAGACCCCGGGTGACTGACACCATCCAACAACGCAGCCTGCGACAGCTGATCGGGCCGGTGGGCGCCGACTACCGCCGACGCGCGTTGCCGCCCGGCTGGGTCTGGGCGGTGCTGGCCGCGATCGTCACGGCGGCCTGCCTGACCGCGCTGCCGGCGACGGCGGCGGTGTTCCTGGTGGCCAGCGCGGTGGTGGTGTACTGGCCGCGACGCGACCAGGCCCTCGTGCCGGGCTGGCGCATGCTGGCCCTGGCCGTGCTGGCCGTGATGGTCTGGGGCCCGGACGTGATCGCGCTGTGGTTCGAGCACGGGGCGGCGGTTGCCCTGCTGACCCTGGCCTCGTTGAGCATCTTCACCCACGTCCGCCGCAGCTGGGCGCTGTCGCAGCAGCTGCAGCACCAGGCCGATGCGCTGGATGACCAGGAGCTGCTGGCCCTGTTGCCTCACGATGCGGCCCAGCTGGCAAAGCAGTGGCGGGCCGGCGATGACCGGCATGCGCCGGAGCTGGCGGTGGTGATGCACTTGGCGGTGATGCATGCGGCGCTGGCGCCGCGGATGCGCGGGCAGGGCATGCTGGCGGGCTGATCGCCCGCCTATCTGTAGAGCCGAGCCAATGCTCGGCTGTCCCAAAAAACCAAGTCGAGCATGGCTCGACTCTACATACGGCTGTTACGCGTCGCGGTTTCCGCGACGCATCACGCGCTGCTTCTCGATCGCCCAGTCACGGTCCTTGGCGGCATCGCGCTTGTCGTGCGTCTGCTTGCCCTTGGCCAGCGCCACTTCCAGCTTGATCTTGTTCTTGCTCCAGTACATGGCCGTGGGCACGATCGTGTAGCCATCGCGCTCGACCTTGCCGACCAGCTTGTCGATCTCGTTCCGGTGCAGCAGCAGCTTGCGCTCGCGCCGGTCGTTGGCCACCACGTGGGTGGAGGCCTGGATCAACGGGGTGATCTGCGCGCCGATCAGGAAGATCTCGCCCTGCTTCACGTAGGCGTAGGCGTCGATGATGTTGCCGCGCCCGGCGCGGATCGACTTCACCTCCCAGCCCTGCAGGGCCAGGCCTGCCTCGAAGCGTTCCTCGATGTGGTACTCGTGGCGGGCACGCTTGTTCAACGCGATGGTTTTGTTGGCCGTCGCGTTCTTTGCTTTATCCTTGCCGCTGTTCTTGCTCATTTCCGTATTGTCTCCGATTCGGGCCCGCCCGGTCGATTGCCGAAACGCGCCGTCTTTATGCCTACTATCCGCCGCAGCGCCCTGGTCGAACACTCGGCCGCGCGCATGTTCGACCTGGTCAACGACGTCCAGGCCTATCCGCGCCGCTTCCGCTGGTGCTCGGACGCCCGCGTCCTGGAACAGGGCGAGGACCGCCTGGTCGCCCGCCTGGATCTGGGCCTGGGTTCGTTCAGCACCTGGTTCCAGACTGAAAACACCCTGCAGCGTCCGCACAGCATCGATATGCAGCTGCGCGACGGCCCGTTCAAGCAGCTGCACGGTCGCTGGGAATTCCATGCCCTGGCCGAGGATGCCTGCAAGGTCACCCTGACCCTGGAGTTCGAGCCGAAATCCCGCCTGCTCGCGCCGGCGCTGGCAATCGGTTTCCAGGGCCTGGCCGACCGCATGGTCAACGACTTCGTCCGCGTTGCCGACGAGGGCTGAGCGATGATCGAGGTCGAGGTGGTGCTGGCGTGGCCGCAGCAGGTGCTGTCACGCCGGCTGCAGTTGCCGGAAGGCGCGACCGTGGCCGAGGCCATTGCCGCCGCCGCCCTGGAGGGTAGTGGCGACTGTCCGGCCGCCGCCGTGCATGGCGTGCTGGCACGCCCGCAGCAGGCGCTGCTGGATGGCGATCGGGTGGAGCTGCTGCGGCCTCTGCAGGCCGATCCCAAGGAAAACCGCCGGCGTCGCGCGCGCGGCGATTGATTCCAGGGTCCCGCCCCGAGGGGCGGGCTGAAGGGCTCAGCGGCTCTTCTTCTTGTCCTTGGCCAGGTTGCGGCCGAACTGGCGGACCATCTGCTGGGCCAGGGCCTTGTCGTTGGCCGGGAAGTAGTCGCCTTCCCAACGGGTGACGGCGTCGTTCTCGAAGTACACGGTGAAGTTCTTCACTTCGGTACGGCCGAGACGGTCGATCCGCTGGCTGGCGGTGTAGTCCCAGCGCTGGGCGTGGAACGGGTCCGGCACGGACGGGGTGCCCAGCAGGGCGTTCACCTGCTGCTTGCTCTGCCCGACCTGCAGCTTGGACACGGCATCTTCCCGGATCAGGTTGCCCTGATAGATGGGTTGCTTGTAGATGATGCCGCACCCGGTGGTGGACAGGGCGACGGCGGCGACCAACAGAAGATTGCGCATCGGTACTGGCGGTTGGGGAAATCAAACCGATGATACACTCCCGGCGTGCCACCGCGACCCAATCCGAGGCAGCTGGCGCTAAATCGCCAATGAACGGAGACCTATGGAAACCCACGACCTGCGTAAAGTCGGCCTGAAGGTGACCCATCCGCGGATGCGGATCCTGGCGCTGCTCGAGCAGCGCAATGCCCAGCACCACATGACCGCCGAAGACATCTACCGCCAGCTCCTGGAGCACGGCGATGAAATCGGCCTGGCCACGGTGTACCGGGTGCTGACCCAGTTCGAGGCCGCCGGCCTGGTGCTGAAGCACAACTTCGAAGGCGGCCAGGCCGTCTACGAGCTGGACCGCGGCGGCCACCACGACCACATGGTCGATGTGGACAGCGGCAAGATCATCGAGTTCGAAAGCCACGAGATCGAGGAGCTGCAGCGCAAGATCGCCGCAGACCACGGCTACGAGCTGGAAGAGCACTCGCTGGTGCTGTACGTGCGCAAGAAGCGCAAGTAAGGCGTTGCAGCCAGCTGCGGATGTACGAAGACCCCGGGCGTGCCCGGGGTTTTTCGTTGTTTACAGTAGATCCACGCCATGCGTGGATGGCTCTGTCAGCGCCTCCAGGTCCACCGCCTCGGCCATGGCCCGGTTGCCGGCATCGCCGGGGTGCAGGTGGTCACCGGAATCAAAGGCAGCGGCCATCCGCGACGGTTCCGCCGGGTCGCGCAGGGCCGCATCCAGGTCGACCACCGCATCGAAGGGACTGTCCGTGCGCAGCCAGCCGTTCAGCTGGCGGCGCAGCGCATCCTTGTCTGCGTCGTAGTAGTCCTCCAGTGGCGTGCCGGGCAGGGCGCCGGCGAACGGCGGCAGGGTGGCGCCGAGGATGCGCAGGCCGTGGCGGCGGGCCTGCTGGGCCAATGCCCGATAGCCAGCCTGCAGCTGGCCCAGCGTTGGGCGGGGCTCGTGGCGGGCGAAGGCCGTGCCCGGCCAGCTGATGTCGTTGATGCCGATCAGTACGATCACGCTGGCCACGCCGGGCTGGTCGATCACGTCGCGTTGGAAGCGGGCGAGGGCGGCTGCGCCCATGCCATCGCGCAGCAGGCGGCCGCCGGAAATGCCGGCATTGACCACGGCCACGCCACGCGGGGCCAGACGGGCGGCCAGATGGTCGGTCCAGCGCTGGTCCTGGTCCAGGGTGGCGGTGGCGCCATCGGTGATCGAATCGCCGATGACCACGACGCTGCGCGCGCTGGCCGGTGCTTCGACGTCGATCCCTGCCAGCAACGCGCGCGCCGTGGTGGGGCGTGCATTGTGCAGCGTGCTCGCCGGGCTCTGGTCGCCCGGCGCGATCCAGCTGGTCTGGCGGCCTTCCCAGTGGAAGGTCTGCAGCGGGGTCGGCCCGGCCAGGTAGGTACTGACCCGCACCTGCTGCAGGTTGCGGGTCGGCAGTGCGAGCGGATCGCTCAGGCGCTGCTGGCCCGGCGCGATGAGCACGCCCGGCTGGCCATCGAAACGCAGGGCCAGCGCCGCCGAACCGGCCTCCACCGCCACGCTGGCCGCATCGATCTGCAGCGGCTGCGTGCCGTGGGCGTTGCTCAGCCGCACCCGCAGGCGCGGCCCGCCGAGGCTGAGGCGGGCGGTCTGGCGGAAGGTCTGGTTGTACAGCTGGGCGGGCAACAGTGTCGGGAACAGGAAGTCCGGCCCCCATACCGGTTGCGGGCTGGCCTGCCAGCTGGCGACCCAGTGGTTGGGGCTGGCAGGCTCGGCATTGGCGGTGCCGGACAGGGCGATCAGGGCAGTGGCGGCAAGATGGCGGAGGCGGTTCATCGGGCAATCCCGGCAGATGGGAGCGCCATGGTGATTCCAGGCCCATCTGTGAACTAGACTGCGGATGGATAATCATCTGTGAACTGGATTCACTGACATGGCACGACCCGACATCAACCGATCCGGCGAACTGGAAGTGTTCGTGCGGGTGATCGAGACCGGCGGTTTCTCCGCTGCCGCGCGCTCGCTGGACATGACGCCCTCGGCGGTGAGCAAGCTGGTGGCGCGGCTGGAGCAGCGGCTGGGTACGCGTCTGCTGCAGCGTTCCACCCGACAGCTGCAGCTGACCCCGGAGGGCTGCGCGTTCTACGAGCGCGGCCTGCGCGTGCTGGCCGACCTGGAGGAGGCCGAGCGCTGCGCCAGCGCCCACGCCGAGCCGCGCGGGCGCCTGCGGGTCAATTCCAACGTGCCCTTCGGCCAGCACTTCCTGCTGCCGCTGCTGCCCGTGTTCCTGCAGCAGAACCCGCAGGTGGGCGTGGACCTGACCCTGAACGACGAGGTGATCGACCTGCTGGAGCAGCGCACCGACGTGGCCGTGCGCGCCGGGCCGCTAAAGAGCTCCAGCCTGGTGGCGCGGCGGCTGGGCTCGACCCGGATGATGATCGTGGCGGCCCCTGCCTATGCGCAGCGCCATGGCCTGCCGCACACGGCCGAGGCGCTGCAGGCGCACAACCGTCTGGATATCGGCCACGCGCGGGCGATGCAGGGCTGGCCGGTGCTGCAGGACGGGCGCGAGCGGATGGTGCTGCCCAGCGGCAATGCCCGCGCCAGCAATGGCGATGCGCTGCGCCAGCTGGTGCTGGGTGGGCTGGGCATGGCACGGCTGGCGGCGTTCCAGGTGCAGGCTGACATTGCGGCGGGGCGTTTGCTGCCGGTGCTGGAGGAGGCCAACCCGGGTGACCTGGAAGAGGTGCACGCGGTGTTCCTGGGGCAGGGGGGATACCTGCCGCTGCGGGTGCGCGCGTTCCTCGACTTCCTGGTGGAGCACGTGGATCTGGCGCGCCCGCTGGGGTGACGCCCGGCCGCTGGCCGGCAGGACAGTTGCCGGCCAGCGGCCGGCACTACCGGATGCCCGTCCTCGCGTGAACGGCACCATCTGTAGATCCACGCCATGCGTGGATGACGGCGGTCAGTCCAGCGAGCTCGACGCGACCAGCAGCTTGCGGGCCGCGGCGCGTGCTTCCTTGCTCACTTCCACGCCACCCAGCATGCGTGCCAGTTCTTCCTCGCGCGCCTTGGTGTCCAGCTTCTCCACCGCGCTCTGGGTCATGCCTTCCACCGGGGCCTTGCTGACCCGGTAATGGGCGTGGCCCTTGGAGGCGACCTGCGGCAGGTGGGTGACGCACAGCACCTGGCGCTTCTCGCCGAGGGCACGCAGCTTCTGCCCGACGATGTCGGCCACCGCGCCGCCGATGCCAGAGTCGACTTCGTCGAACACCATGGTCGGCACCGCATCCAGGTCCAGCGCGGCCACTTCGATGGCCAGCGAGATACGCGACAGTTCACCGCCGGAGGCGACCTTGCGCAGCGCCCGCGGCGGCTGGCCGGCATTGGCTGCCACCAGGAACTCGACGCGCTCGGCGCCCTGCGGGTCCGGCTTGCCGCTGTCCTGCGCTTCCAGCTCGATCAGGAACTGGCCGCCGCCCATGCCCAGCTCGGCGATGATGCCGGTGGTGGTAGCCGACAGCTCGGCAGCGGCCTTGCGGCGGCTGGCACTGAGCACCTCGGCCTGCACGCGCCAGGCGGCGGCAGCCTTCTCGATCTCGCCGGCCAGGCGCTGCAGGCGCTCGTCGGCACCCCGCAGCTGTTCCACTTCGGCATGCATGCGTTCGCGCTGCGCGCCCAGCTCGTCCATCGGCACGCGGTGCTTGCGGGCCAGGTCGTGCAGGCGGCCGAGGCGGCGCTCGTTTTCTTCGAACTGTTCCGGGTCGGCATCGAGGTCGTCGTGCACGCGGTCCAGCAGCGACAGGGCTTCGTGCAGCTGGATCGAGGCGTTCTCGATCAGGCCGTCCACTTCGCCCAGGCGCGGGTCGTGTTCGATCAGGCGCGACAGTTCGTGGCGTACCTGCTGCAGCAGGTCCATGGCCGAGCTGCCGTCGTCGCCGTTGAGCTGGTTGCTGGCCGCCTGGCAGGCGCTCAGCAGGGCGCTGGCGTGGGCCTGGCGGCGGTGGCTGGCACCCAGCGCGACAATCGACTCGGGTTCCAGGTCCTCGCGGTCCAGCTCGCGCAGCTGGTGCTCAAGGAAGCCGATGCGGTCGGAAACGTCGCCCTGTTGCGACAGGGCCAGCGACTCGTCGACCAGGGTCTGCCAGGCTGCAGCGGCGCGGCGCACCTGGCGGCGCTCGTCCTCGTTGCGGGCATAGGCATCGAGCAGGGCCAGCTGCGACGGGCGCGTCAGCAGGGCCTGCTGCTCGTGCTGGCCATGGATTTCCACCAGTCGCCCGGCCAGATCGGCCAGCTGCGCCAGGGTCACCGGGCGGCCGTTGATCCACGAGCGCGAGCCGCCATCGGCGCGGATCACCCGGCGCAGCTGGCACTGGTCCTCGTCGTCCAGCTCGTTGTCGGCCAGCCACTGGCGCGCGGCCTGCAGCTGGTCCAGGGCGAACTCGGCCGACAGTTCGGCACGGGCGGCGCCATGGCGGACCACGCCGCTGTCTGCGCGCAGGCCGGACAGGAAGCCGAGCGCGTCGACCATCAGCGACTTGCCGGCGCCGGTCTCGCCGGAAACGACGGTCATGCCCGGTCCGAACTCCAGCTCGGTAGCGCGGACGACGGCAAAATCCTTGATCGAAAGATGTCTGAGCATGGGTACAGGGGTGTCTGAGCCGCGCAACGCTAGCACGCGCGGCGGGGTGGTCCAATGACTTGCCAAGGCGACGCACCGCCATTATCTAGTGTCCGTGTCTCACAGGTTGATTCCATGCACGGTTCCGCTGACCAGCTTGCCCCGCGTGCGCGCCATCTGCTGCGCACGCTGATCGCGCGTTACATCCAGGACGGTGAGCCGGTGGGCTCGCAGACGCTGGCGCGCGTGGCGGGCCTGGAGGTCAGCCCGGCCACCATCCGCAACATCCTGGGCGACCTGGAGGACCTGGGCCTGCTGGCCTCGCCGCACACCTCGGCCGGGCGCATTCCGACCGCGCATGGCTACCGGGTGTTCGTCGACAGCCTGCTGCAGATGCAGCCGCCGGGCGAGGGCGAACTGGCCCGGCTGCGCCATGAGCTGGCCGGAGGCGGCAGCACCCAGGCCCTGCTCGGCAGTGCCTCGGAGCTGCTGTCGGCGATGAGCCACTTCGTCGGCGTGGTCAGCGCGCCGCGGCGCGAGCAGTTCGCCTTCCGCCAGATCGATTTCGTGGCACTGGACGGGCGCCGGGTGCTGGCGATCCTGGTGTTTGCCGACAACGAGGTACAGAACCGGGTAATCGAGACCCGCAAGGGCTTCGAGCCGGGCCAGCTGGAACAGGTGGCCAACTACCTCAATGCGCATTTCGCCGGCCTGCCGCTGGCCGAGATCCGCACCCGCCTGCTGCTGGAGCTGCGCGACGCCCGTTCCGAGCTGGAGCAGCTGCTGGCGCACAGCATCGAGCTGGCCGAGCAGGCCCTGCAGCCGCCTGCCGACGACATGCTGGTGGCCGGGCAGACCCGGTTGATGGGGGTGCAGGACCTGTCCGACCTGGAGCGCCTGCGCGAGCTCTTTGAGCTGTTCTCCAGCAAGCGCGAGATCCTGCAGCTGCTGGAGCGGACCATCCAGGCCCCGGGCGTGCGCATCTTCATCGGCGAAGAGACCGGGATGATGCCGCTGCAGGGGGTCTCGCTGGTCACCGCGCCCTATACCGCCAACGGCCAGGTGCTGGGCGTGCTGGGGGTGATCGGGCCCAAGCGGATGGCCTACGACCGGGTGATTCCCCTGGTCCAGGCCACCGCGGACGTGCTCGGGGCGGCCTTTTCGCCCCCGGGACGCGGTCCGGGGCCGACAGACGCTTGAAACGCAGCATCCCGCCCACACTAGGGTGGGTGGAGGCGGAGAGTGACCGCCAGGGACCCAGACATGAACCAAGAACATCCAGATATCGAATCCCAGCAGAGCGCCGCCGATGCGGCCGCTGCCGCAGGCACCCATGACGAACTGGAGCGCCTGCGCGCCGAGGTCGAGCAGGTCAAGGCCGATGCGCTGCGTGAGCGCGCCGACCTGGAGAACCAGCGCAAGCGCGTGGCCCGTGACATCGAACAGGCCCGCAAGTTCGCCAACGAGAAGCTGCTGGGCGAGCTGCTGCCGGTGTTTGACAGCCTGGATGCCGGCCTGAAGGCCGCCGGCGACGACGCCAACCCGCTGCGCGAGGGGCTGGAAATGACCTACAAGCAGCTGCTGAAGGTCGCCGCCGACAACGGCCTGGTCCTGCTGGACCCGACCGGCCAGGCATTCAACCCGGAACACCACCAGGCCATCAGCCAGGTGCCGGCCCCCGGCGCCGCCCCAGGCAGCGTGGTGACCGTTTTCCAGAAGGGCTACCTGCTCAACGAGCGCCTGCTGCGGCCGGCGCTGGTGGTCGTGGCCGCCGATTGACGCGCCGGGCCGGCAACGGCCCATCGCCGTCAGGTAGCGCCGGGCCCGGCCCGGCGTACCTTGAACGGTTGAACACAGCGTTCGGGTGATGGCTTGAATGTTCCACGAGCCTCCCCCACATCCCATTCATCCACCGGCCGACCGGCCGGACTGACACCAACAAGCATTCTTCAGGAGTCTCCCCCATGGGCAAGATCATTGGTATCGACCTCGGCACCACCAACTCGTGCGTGGCGATCATGGACGGCGGCAAGGCCCGCGTCATCGAGAATTCGGAAGGCGATCGCACCACCCCGTCGATCGTCGCCTACACCAAGGACGGCGAAGTCCTGGTCGGCGCCTCGGCCAAGCGCCAGGCCGTCACCAACCCCAAGAACACCTTCTACGCGGTGAAGCGCCTGATCGGCCGCAAGTTCACCGACGCCGAAGTGCAGAAGGACATCGCCCACGTCCCGTACAGCATCCTGGCCCATGACAATGGCGACGCCTGGGTGTCGACCAGCGATGCCAAGAAGATGGCGCCGCAGGAAATCTCGGCCAAGGTGCTGGAAAAGATGAAGAAGACCGCCGAGGACTTCCTCGGTGAGAAGGTCACCGAAGCGGTCATCACCGTGCCGGCCTACTTCAACGACAGCCAGCGCCAGGCGACCAAGGACGCCGGCCGCATCGCCGGCCTGGACGTCAAGCGCATCATCAACGAGCCGACCGCGGCCGCGCTGGCCTATGGCCTGGACAAGGGTGACAACAAGGATCGCAAGATCGTGGTGTACGACCTGGGCGGCGGCACCTTCGACGTCTCGGTGATCGAGATCGCCAACGTCGACGGTGAGAAGCAGTTCGAAGTGCTGGCCACCAACGGCGACACCTTCCTGGGCGGCGAAGATTTCGACAATCGCGTCATCGAGTACCTGGTCGAAGAGTTCAACAAGGACCAGGGCATCGACCTGCGCAAGGATCCGCTGGCCCTGCAGCGCCTGAAGGACGCCGCCGAGCGCGCCAAGATCGAGCTGTCCAGCGCCCAGCAGACCGAAGTGAACCTGCCGTACGTCACCGCTGACGCGTCGGGTCCGAAGCACCTGAACATCAAGCTGACCCGCGCCAAGCTGGAATCGCTGGTCGACGAGCTGATCCGCAAGTCGATCGAGCCGTGCCGCGTCGCCCTGAACGATGCCGGCCTGCGTTCGAGCGACATCAGCGAAGTGATCCTGGTCGGTGGCCAGACCCGCATGCCGAAGGTGCAGCAGGCGGTGACCGAGTTCTTCGGCAAGGAACCGCGCAAGGACGTCAACCCGGACGAAGCCGTGGCACTGGGTGCGGCGATCCAGGGCGGCGTGCTGGGCGGCGACGTCAAGGACGTGCTGCTGCTGGACGTGACCCCGCTGTCGCTGGGCATCGAGACCATGGGTGGCGTGTTCACCAAGATCATCGAGAAGAACACCACCATCCCGACCAAGGCCTCGCAGGTGTTCTCCACCGCCGAGGACAACCAGTCGGCCGTGACCGTGCACGTGCTGCAGGGTGAGCGCGAACAGGCCCGCTTCAACAAGTCGCTGGCCAAGTTCGACCTGTCCGGCATCGAGCCGGCCCCGCGCGGCCTGCCGCAGGTGGAGGTGTCCTTCGACATCGACGCCAACGGCATCCTGCACGTGTCGGCCAAGGACAAGAAGACCAACAAGGAACAGAAGGTCGAGATCAAGGCCGGTTCGGGTCTGTCCGAGGAAGAGATCGCACGCATGGTCGCCGACGCGGAAGCCAACCGCGAAGAAGACAAGAAGTTCCAGGAACTGGTGCAGGCCCGTAACCAGGCCGATGCCCTGATCCACGGCACCCGCAGCGCCATCACCGAGCACGGCAGCAAGGTCGGCGGCGATGTCATCGGCAAGGTCGAGGCGGCTCTGGCCGACCTGGAAACCGCGATGAAGGGCGACGACAAGGCACAGATCGAAGCCAAGTCGAAGGTGCTGGAAGAAGCCGGCCAGGCGCTGTTCGCCGCCGCTTCGGCCGACCAGGGCGGTGCCCCGGGTGCCGACGCCGGCAACGCAGGCAAGGCGCAGGATGACGTGGTGGACGCCGAGTTCACCGAAGTCAAGGACGACAAGAAGTCCTGATCCGGACCGACACGGGACGCTGGCCGCCAGCGTCCCGTTGTCGTACCAGGGTCCTGACCGCCCACCGGCGTGTCGGGGCGCCCGACGCAAGAGCGGACCTGGTTCCGCTCTTCCGCTTTGACGAATCCCGACTTTCCGGAATGCGATCCACGATATGAGCAAGCGCGATTACTACGAAGTGCTGGGCGTTGCCCGCACCGCCACCGACGAAGAGCTGAAGAAGGCCTACCGTCGCTGCGCGATGAAGTTCCACCCGGACCGCAACCCGGGTGATGCGGCGGCCGAAGCCTCCTTCAAGGAGTGCAAGGAAGCCTACGAAACGCTGTCCGACGGCAACAAGCGCCGCATGTACGATGCCCACGGCCACGCCGCGTTCGAGCACGGCATGGGTGGCGGTGGCGGTCCGGGCGGCCCGGACATGAACGATATCTTCGGCGATATCTTCGGCAACATCTTTGGTGGCGGCGGTGGCGGTCAGCGCCAGGCCCGTCGCGGTGCCGACATCGGCTACGTGATGGAACTGGATCTGGAAGAGGCCGTGCGCGGCGTCGAGCGCCGGATCGAGATCCCGACCCTGGCCGAGTGCGGCGACTGCGATGGCAGTGGCTCCGAAGACGGCAAGGTCGAGACCTGCAACGTCTGCCATGGCCGCGGCCAGGTGCGCATCCAGCGTGGCATCTTCGCGATGCAGCAGGCCTGCCACAACTGCAACGGCCGTGGCCAGATCATCGCCAAGCCGTGCAAGACCTGCCATGGCAACGGCCGCATCGAGGAAGACAAGGTGCTGTCGGTGAAGGTGCCGGCCGGCGTCGATACCGGCGACCGCATCCGCCTGCAGGGCGAAGGCGAGGCCGGCCCCGCCGGTACGCCGCCGGGCGACCTGTACGTGGAAGTGCGCGTGCGCGAGCACCACATCTTCCAGCGCGATGGCGATGACCTGCACTGCGAAGTGCCGATCCGCATCTCGCAGGCCGCGCTGGGCGACACCGTGCGCGTGGCCACCCTCGGCGGCGAAGCGGAAATCCGCATCCCGGCCGAGACCCAGACCGGCAAGCTGTTCCGCCTGCGCGGCAAGGGCGTGCGTTCGGTGCGCAGCCGCAGCGAAGGCGACCTCTACTGCCGCGTGGTGGTGGAAACCCCGGTGAACCTGACCAACGACCAGCGCAAGCTGCTCGAGCAGTTCGAAGCCACCTTCGTCGGCGAGGAAGCGCGCAAGCATTCGCCGAAGTCGGCCACCTTCATGGATGGCGTGAAGGGCTTCTGGGACCGCATGACGTCCTGAGCTCTTGAACGGAAACGTAGAACGGTAGCGCCGGGCCATGCCCGGCGTTTTCGTTTGTGGGCGATCGGTGCAGACGGGCGTGCCGTACCTAAGTAGATCCACGCCATGCGTGGATGCGGCTTGCCGAATCAGCGGAAGAACGCCGCCGGGGTCTGCCCCAGCTGCCGCTTGAACATGCTGGTGAACGCGCTGGGGCTGTCATAGCCCATTGCCAGCGCCACATCGATCACCTTTTCGCCCACGGCCAGGCGTTCCATCGCCGCCAGCAGCCGGGCCTGTTGCCGCCACTGGCCGAAGGTCATGCCGAGTTCGCTGGCGAAGTGGCGCTGGATGGTTTTCACATCCACCGCCAGGGCTTCGGCCCAGTCCTGCAGCGTGGCCTCGTCGCCGGGATGCTTCTGGATGTGCTGGCAGATGCGCTGCAGGCGTGGATCGACCGGCGTCGGCAGGTGCAGGGGCAGCACGTCCATGCGGTGCAGTTCATCCAGCAGCAGGCGCACCACGCGGCCATCGCGGCTGTCGTCCTCGTGCTCGCCCTCGATGAGGGTCGCTGCATGCAGCAGTTCGCGCAGCAGCGGCGCAACCTGCACCGCGAAGGCCTCGGTGGCCAACTGCGGGGCAAACGCCGGGTCGATGTACAGGCTGCGCATGTGCACATCGGCGATGCAGTCCACCGCGTGGGCCATGCCGGCTGGCATCCAGATGGCGCGGGTGGAAGGCACCACCCAGCGGCCGACTTCCGAACGCACGACCATCAGCCCGGACATGGCATAGACCAGCTGGTGACGGCGATGGCGGTGCGGCGATACCCGGGTGCCTGCCGGGTAATCCTTGACCCGGCAGGTCACCGGCCGGTGGCCGGGCACCTCGTTCCAGGGCGCGGATTCCCGGATCGAGCAGGGAGTGTCCTTTTTGCGATATGGCATGACCAGAACGCGGCGGAAGGGAGGGGGAGGGCACCGTAGCATGCAGGGCTCGCCCCCAACCTGACTGCGCACCATGTCCAGCCTGGCTACACCCGCCCCCACCGTCCGCAGCTCGACCCGCGGCGTGCTGGCGGCGATCTCCACCTCCCACATGGTCAACGACATGATGCAGTCGCTGATCCTGGCCATCTATCCGGTGATCAAGGGAGGCTTCAACCTCAGCTTCACCCAGATCGGCCTGATCACGCTGACTTACCAGCTGACCGCCTCGATCTTCCAGCCGCTGGTCGGCCTGGTCACTGACCGCAAGCCGGCACCGTATTCGCTGCCGATCGGCATGGCCTCGACCCTGTGCGGCATGTTGCTGCTCGGCTTCGCGCCGAACTACGCGATGGTGCTGCTGGCCGCGGCGATGGTCGGCATCGGTTCGGCCATCTTCCACCCGGAAGCCTCGCGCATCGCGCGGCTGGCGTCCGGCGGCCGCCACGGTCTGGCCCAGTCGGTGTTCCAGGTCGGCGGCAACTTCGGCACTGCCCTGGGCCCGCCGATCGCCGCCGCGGTGATCGTGCCGTATGGCCAGCACGCCGCCTCGTGGTTTGCCGGCGCCGCGCTGATCGGCATTGCCCTGCTGACCTATGTCAGCCGTTGGTATGCGCTGCATCTGGGCGCCCCGCGCCCGGTCGGGCAGGCCACGGTCGCCCCGCGTCATCCGACCCGCACCGTGGCCCGGGTGATGGCGATCCTGCTGGTGCTGATCTTCAGCAAGTACTTCTACATGGCCAGCATCGGCAGCTACTTCACCTTCTACCTGATCCACCATTTCGGTATTCCGGTGGCGCAGGCGCAGCTGCACCTGTTCGCGTTCCTGGTGGCGTCGGCGGCCGGTGGTTTCCTTGGTGGCCCGCTGGGCGACCGCATCGGCCGCAAGCCGATCATCTGGACCTCGATCCTGGGCGTGGCGCCGTTTGCACTGGCGCTGCCGCATGCGGATCTGTTCTGGACGACGGTGCTGGCGGTGCTGATCGGCTTCG
This sequence comes from Stenotrophomonas sp. SAU14A_NAIMI4_5, assembly GCF_003086795.1. Taxonomy (NCBI): domain Bacteria; kingdom Pseudomonadati; phylum Pseudomonadota; class Gammaproteobacteria; order Lysobacterales; family Lysobacteraceae; genus Stenotrophomonas; species Stenotrophomonas sp. SAU14A_NAIMI4_5. Next base: position 1,879,131 of record NZ_CP026003.1, read on the forward strand.
TGCTCTCGTCAGCGTTCTCGGCCATCGTGGTGTATGCGCAGGAGATGATGCCGCACCGCATCGGCATGGTGTCGGGGCTGTTCTTCGGCTTCGCGTTCGGCATGGGTGGGCTGGGTGCGGCGGTGCTGGGTCTGCTGGCGGACAAGACCAGCATCGAGTACGTGTACCAGCTGACCGCGTTCCTGCCGCTGCTGGGCATCATCGCGGCCTGGCTGCCGCCGTCGCGTCCTGCTGCTCACTGAGGGGTTGGGGTTTGCAGGGCTTGCAGCCCTGCACCTGCTGCAAACCACGGCAACGTCAACTTCAAAAGCTGGCTTTCCGTGGGTTGGCGGGGTGGGTCCGGTTGAGGGGGACGCTGCAAGTACGTCCATGTAAGCTCGGTCGCCGCATCCATGCGGCTCACGCCCCCTCAACCGGACCCACCCCGCCTTCGACAGTTTTCCGCGATCTGTCGGAACAGCGTTCTGCTTTGGTGGGTGCCGACCGTTGGTCGGCACGGGGTTGGATATCGATATCCGACGGGAAAATCGTGTCGACCAGCGGTCGACACCTACCAACGGCCGCGTGTCCCAGTAGATCCACGCCATGCGTGGATGAATTCATTCGATATCCGACAGATGTGCCGACCAACGGTCGGCACCCACCAACAGCTGCATTTGCCAACAGCCGCGGGAAACTGTCAGAGGCGGGGCGGTGTGGGTGGGCAGGACCGCAGGCGCCATGGATGGCGCCTACGAGCCCCCATGGATGGGTTTACGGCGTGTCCTGACCACCTACACCGCCCCGCCATCCCACGGAATGCCGCTCCGGCTTTTGCAGTTGCCGTTGCATTGAGCAGGTGCAGGGCTGCAAGCCCTGCCGAAAACCCCCTTGGGCGTAGAATGCGGGCATGAGCGAATCCCTCGACAACCACCTGCTCCACGGCCGTCGCCAGCGCCCCGACGGGCCCTCGCCGATCGACGTCATCTCCGTCCAGTCGCAGCTCGTCTACGGCCACGCCGGCAACAGCGCCGCCGTCCCGCCGATGCGCGCCCTCGGCGTGCGCGTGGCGGAAATCCCGACCGTCCTGCTCAGCAATGCGCCGTTCTACGACACCACCCGCGGCCGCGTGCTGCCCGCCGACTGGTTCGCCGACCTGCTGCTCGGCACCCGCGAGCGCGGCTTGCCGCAGCGGGCGAAGATGCTGGTCTCCGGCTACTTCGGCAGCGCCGCCAACGGTGCCGCCTTCGCCGACTGGCTGGACGAGATCCTGCCGGCCTGTCCGCAGCTGCGCTACTGCCTGGACCCGGTGATCGGTGACACCCACACCGGCCCCTATGTGGAACCCGGTCTGGAGACGATCTTCGCCGAGCGCCTGCTGCCGCACGCCTGGCTGGTCACGCCCAATGCCTTCGAGCTCAATCGCCTGACCGGCATGCCTGCGTTGGCCGAGGCCGATGCCATCGCCGCCGCGCGCGCGCTGTTGGCGCGTGGCCCGCAGTGGGTGATCGCGCACAGTGTGGGCGGCAACCCCGGCGAACTGGTGACCCTGGCCGTTGGGCGCGAGGAAACCTGGCGCTGGACTTCGCCGCTGCTGCCGGTGGATGTGGCCGGCACCGGTGATGTGCTGATGTCGCTGGTGGTGTCCTTCCTGCTGCGCGGCGAGACGATGCAGCAGGCCATTTCGCGCGCCATCGCCGGTACCCATGCCGCGCTGGAAGCCACCCTGGCCAACGGCTTCGAGGAGTTCGACGTGGTCGCTGCCGCGCCTGCCGCGCTGGCGGAGGCCACCCGCTTCCACGCCGAACGCGTGGCATGAGCGGACTGCAGACGCGCACGCCGCGCACGGTCGGCATCGTTGGCAGTGCCGGCGCCTACGGGCGCTGGCTGGCCCGCTTCTTCCAGCAGCACATGCAGCTGCAGGTGATCGGCCATGATCCGGCCGATCCGGCCTCGCATGCGCCCGAGCAGCTGCTGGCACAGGCCGATGTGCTGGTGTTTTCGGCACCGATCCGGCACACGCCGGCGTTGATCGCCGACTATGTGCAGCAGTCGGCCGGCCGCGAACACGGCCGCCTGTGGCTGGACGTCACCTCGGTGAAGGATGCGCCGGTGCAGGCGATGCTGGCCTCGCAGGCCGAAGTGGTCGGCCTGCACCCGATGACCGCGCCGCCGAAGGCACCGACCTTGAAGGGCCGGGTGATGGTGGTCTGCGAGGCGCGGCTGCAGCACTGGCAGCCGTGGGTCGACAGCCTCTGCGCGGCCCTGCAGGCCGAGTGCGTGCGCGCCACGCCGCAGCACCACGACCAGATGATGGCGCTGGTGCAGGCCATGGTGCATGCCACCCACCTGGCGCAGGCCGGTGTGCTGCGCGAATACCAGCCGCAGCTGGGCGACCTGGCCGCGATGATGCCGTACCGCTCGGCCTCGTTTGAACTGGATACGGCGATCATCTCGCGCATCCTGTCGTTGAACCCGGCGATCTACGAAGACATCCAGTTCGGCAACCCCTACGTGGCGCCGATGCTGGATCGGCTGGTCGGCCAGCTGCAGGCACTGCAGGCGCAGGTCGGGCAGGGCGACGACGCGGCGCGTGGCTGGTTCCGCGAGCAGCTGCTGGCCGCCAACCACGACGCCTTTGGTGAGCCCGCGCTGGCCGCGGGCAACTACACCTTCGAGCGCGTGGGCTACCTGCTGGCCGACCTGACCGAGCGCAACGCCTTGTCGGTGCACCTGCCGGAGGATCGGCCGGGTTCACTGCGTGAGCTGCTGCACGTGTTCGAGCAGCACAGCATCAGCCTGGCCTCGATCCACTCGTCGCGTACGCCGGGCGGCGAGGTGCATTTCCGTATCGGTTTCGTGGCGGGCAGCGATCCGCTGGCCATCGCGCGGGCGGCGGTGGCCGTCGATGCCAGCGGCATCGGCCGGGTGCTGGGGCAGGCCTAGTCATCCACAGGCGGTGTGGATGATTTCTGAGCAAACGTGTGGATAACCGCGCGCAGCCCTTGGCAGGCAAGGCTGTCAAGATGGTTGGTGAAAAATTGACCACGCAATTTTTCATACCCGGCGGGCGCAGCGTGTCGACCAAGGTCGACACCTACCAGAGCGGGGTTGTGCCAGATCCGGTAGCGCCGGGCCATGCCCGGCGAACCTCAGATCGTCAACCGCAGCTCGCCGCCACTGGTGGTGAACTCACGGCCATTGCGCACCAGATGACGACCGTCATCCAGTTCATAGCGCGGACTGGTCTCCACCTTCTGGCCGCTACCGCTGGCATCGGGTTTGAACTCGATGATGATGTGGCTTTCGCCATTGGCGTCGACTGCAGGGAACTGACGGAACGACATCGTGCACCTCCTTCAGCGGATCCTTCGGTTTCGCCGCCAGCTTGGGCCGGCCGGTGTTAGCCGGCCGTCAATCAATCGACGAACTGCAACCGCGCCAGCTCCGCATACAGTCCACCTTCAGCCAACAACTGCGCATGCGTGCCTTCGGCGACGATGCGGCCTTGGTCCATCACCACGATGCGGTCGGCCTTGAGCACGGTCGCCAGGCGATGGGCGATCACCACGGTGGTGCGCCCGGCCATCAGCCGTTCCAGGGCCTGCTGCACGCTGTGCTCACTCTGCGCATCCAGTGCGCTGGTGGCTTCGTCCAGTAGCAGGATGGGCGAATCCTTCAGCAGGGCGCGGGCAATCGCCACGCGCTGCTGCTGGCCGCCGGACAGGCGCGCGCCGCGCTCGCCCAGCTCGCTGTCGTAGCCCTGCGGCAGGGCGCGCAGGAAGCCATCGGCTTCGGCCGCACGCGCCGCGGCTTCGACCTCGGCATCGCTGGCCTGCAGGCGGCCGTAGCGGATGTTGTCGCGCGCACTGGTGGCGAACAGGGTCGGCTGCTGCGGCACCAGCGCAAGCTGGGCACGCAGGTCGGCCGGATCCACCTCGCGCACGTCGTGGCCGTCCACGCAGATGCGGCCACTGGCCGGATCATGGAAGCGCAGCAGCAGCGACAGCACCGTGCTCTTGCCGGCGCCGGACGGGCCGACCAGGGCCACGGTCTCGCCGGGACGCACGTTCAGGCTGAAGTGGTCCAGCGCCGGCTGGTCCGGCCGCTGCGGGTAGTGGAACACCACGTCGTCGAACTGGATCTGCCCCTGCAGCGGCTGCGGCAGCGCATGCGGCTGCGCGGGCGCTCGGATCTCGATGTCTTCCTGCAGCAGCTCGCCGATACGACCCATGCCGCCGGCGGCGCGCTGCAGTTCGTTCCAGACTTCGGCCAGCGCGCCCACCGAGCCGCCGCCGATCAGTGCGTACAACACGAACTGGCCGAGGGTGCCGGCACTCAGGCGGCCATCGATGACATCGTGCGCGCCCAGCCAGAGCACGCCGACGATGGCGCCGAACACCAGCAGGATGGCGCTGGCGGTGACCAGCGACTGCGCGCCGATGCGACGGCGCGCGGCGGTGATGGCATCGCCGAGCGCATGGTCGAAGCGACCGCGCTCGTAGGGCTCGCGGGCATGCGCCTGCACGGTGCGCACCGCGCCCAGGGTCTCGCTGGCCAGGCTGTTGGCATCGGCGATGCGGTCCTGGCTGTTGCGGGCGACCACGCGCAGCTTGCGCGCGCCGACGATGATCGGCAGCACCGCCAGCGGGATGCCCAGCAGCGACCATGCCGCCAGGCGCGGGCTGGTGACGAACAGCATGGCCAGACTGCCGACCACGGTCACGCTGCTGCGCAGGGCCACCGACATGGTCGAGCCGACCACGCTGCGCAGCAGTTCGGTATCGGCGGTCAGGCGCGAAACCAGTTCGCCGCTGCGGCTGCGGTCATGGAAGCCGGCGCCGAGCTGGATCAGGTGGGCGTACAGCTGGCTGCGCAGGTCGGCGACGACTTTCTCGCCCAGCAGTGACACGAAGTAGAAGCGCGCGGCGGTGCCCAAGGCCATCACCACTGCCACCAGCATCAGCAGGGCGAAGGCACGGTTGATCTGGCCGCCGCTGCTGAAGCCGTGGTCGATCATCTGCTTGACCGCCGGCGGCAGGCTCAGCGTGGCCGCCGAGGAGACCGCCAGGGCCAGCAGCCAGGCGGTGAACAACCCGCTGTGGCGGCGCACGAACGGCCACAGCGTACGCAGGCTGCCCAGGCGACGCAGCGGCGGGGTTGAAGCGGACGTCTCGTCCTTGTCAGTCATCCTGGTCGTCATCTTCTATGCGGATACGGTCACGGGTGGCGTCGCGCAGGCGGGTTTTCAATGCATCGACCTGGTCGGCAGGCAATGCCACCCGCAGGCGCACACCGTTGGCATCGAACTGTTCATCGCGCTTTTCGGCGGCGAAGGCGGGCAGGGCGGCGTGCAGGGTGCCCAGGTCCTCGAAGCCGGCCAGCAGCTGCAGGCGCGCCATCGCCACCAGCGGCAGCCGCGGGGCGGTGCGCAGGCATTCGGCCGCAGTGCCACCGTAGGCGCGCACGAGGCCGCCGGCACCCAGCTTGATGCCGCCATACCAGCGGGTCACCACCACCACGACGCGGTCGAAGCCCTGGCCATCGATGGCCGCCAGGATCGGCCGGCCGGCGGTGCCTGCGGGCTCGCCATCATCGCTGGAACGGTAATCCTGGCCGTGCCGGTAGGCCCAGCAGTTATGGGTGGCATCGGCCACGGCCACCTGCTGCAGGAACGCCAGTGCACCCGCGCCGCTGTCGATGGGTGCGGCGTGGGCGGTGAAGCGGCTGTGCTTGATGTCCAGCGTATGGCTGACGGGCTGGGCGAGGGTATCGGGCATTCCCACCATTCTACGGGGTCGGCGCGGGCCTGCCTCAGTCGTCCAGCAGCGGGCGCAGGTCCTTGGGCAGGCGCGCTTCGGGATACAGCTGCAGGTAGCGCTCCAGGCTGGCACGGGCCAGGTCGCGCTGACCGTTGTCGCGGCGCTCGCGGATTTTCTGCAGCCACTGCCGCCGCGGCAGCGAGGCGTCGGCGGCCACTTCGGCGTGCACCGCCGTGGCGCTGAGCGCGGCATCGCTGGACCGGCGCAGCATCACGCCGGGTGCACTGGACGGTGCGCCGGCGTTGGCCTTAGATGCCGCCGGTGCCGCACGGCGTTGGCTGCGCACCGCGTCGGCGCTGGCCGCAGCTGCGCCCTGGACCGAGTCCATTTCCATTGCAGCTGGGGCTGGAGCCGAGTACGCGACCGGCGCTGGCGGCGCTGCGGCGGGTGCAGCGGGTGCAGGAGGCGCTGGCGGCGCGAAGACGGCTTCGGCAGCGGGCTCCGCAGGCCGGCTGCGTGCGGCCATGCGCGGTGCGGGTTCGGCCGCTTGCGGGGCTGCCTGCGCTTCGGGCGCACGTGCAATGACAGCCTTGGCAGACGGCGCCGGTGCCGGTGCCACAGGCGCCACCTGTGGTGCGGGCAGCGGCGAAGGCGGCGGTGGGCGCGCGATCTCTGCTGCAGCGGACATGGCCTGCGGCGCCTGGGCATCGGCTGCGGCACGTTCGTCGGCCACGGGCGCGGCGACGATCTGGGCTTCCTGTGCCGGCACGACCGGCGGCTCCGGCCGCATCTGCCAGGCGATGCCGACCGCAAACACCATCGAGGCGGCGATGCCGAACACCGCCGGCCAGCGCGGCCGCGACCGGCGCGCACGCACGCTCGACGGTGGGGCGCTGTCGGCTGCCGCGGGTGCGTCCCCGGCAGCAGCGTCTCCGGCAGGCGTGGACACCGACGCGCGCGCGGCCGCCAGGATCGCCGCGTCCAGCGCAGCGGGCGGGGCCTGGTCGTGGCGGCGGCCGATCAGGGCGGCCAGCGCACGTTCTTCAGGCGACAGGGGGTCGTCTCGGTTCATGCCTTCAGTCCCGCACGCAGCTTGTCCATCGCATAGCGCAGCCGCGATTTCACCGTTTCCCGGCCGACGCCGGTGATCTGGCCGATCTCCTCCAGGCTCAGTTCCTGTTCCAGCCGCAGCTGCAGCACTTCGCGCTGCTCGGGCGGCAGGTCGTCCATCGCCAGCTGGATGCGCCGGCGCTGCTCGAATTCAGACAGTTCAGCTTCCGGGGTCTGCCCGTCTTCCAGCGCGGCCAGGCGAAGATCGGCATCGGCCGGCGCGGCAGGGCGGTGGCGGGCAGCACGCCAATGGTCGTTCAGGCGGTTGTGCGCGATGCGGAACAGCCACGTGCTGAATGCGGCATCGGGCTGCCAACCGGCGCGCGCGCTGATCACCCGCTGCCAGACGTCCTGGAAGATCTCCTCGGCCAGCGCGGTATCGCGCAGCTGCCGCAGCAGGAAGCCGAACAGGCGCTTGCGATGGCGCGCGTACAGGCTTTCGAACGCCTGCAGGTCGCCGCCCGCCCAGGCCAGCATCAGCGCTTCATCGGTTGGCAGGGCGGTCGCTTCCACGGCAGACAGGGTAAGGCCTGCAGGCGGTGGCGCATAGCCGGTGGCGGGGGCGGGCAGGGCGCAGTTCACGGCAATTCGTGGGTGGGGGTCCACATGAACAACGTCCGGGGGCACGAAACGGGGTTTGCGGGCTTCCATTTCCCCCCCTGTGCCGCGTTATGCTCGCGCACTCAGGGGAGGCGACGCAGTAGCGGCGCCAAGAGAACGTCATTTTGTCCACGCAAGCCGACCGTGTGTCATCGCTGTCACCTCACGAGGCCGTCTTGAGCACGGCGCTGGTGCGCGCGCTGCATGCGCTGCTGCCGGACACCGCGATCGTGCGGGTGGGCTGGAACGACCCGCAGCTGGGCCGTGGGCAGGACAGCTGGCCGCAGGGCGCCAGCGAAGCCGAGCTCGACTGGGACCAGACGATCTGGGAGCACACTGTTTGGGAGCAGGCTGTCTGGGAGCACGACGGCGCACAGCTGTCGCTTCGGGTGCGCGGCGGGTCGCCGTCGGAGGCCTGGTGGGGGATATCGCGGCAGGCGATGGAGCTGGCCCTGCAGCGCGGCCGCCAGGCGGGGCAGATCCGTGCACTCGAACAGGCTGAACGCCTTCAGCAGGCACTGTTCCAGATCGCCGATCTGGCCGGTGCCGACCTGGAGATGGGCGAGATGCTGCGCCACGTGCACGGCGTGCTCGGTTCGCTGATGTACGCGGAGAACTGCTACATCGTCGAGTACGACGATGTGCGCGACCAGATGCGCTTCCTGTATTTCGCCGACCAGGTGGATGAGTTCGTGGCCGATCCCACGATCAGCTACGACGCCGGGCAGATGCCGCGCAGCCTGACCGTGGCGCTGCTGCGCCATGGCAAGCCGCTCAGTGGCCCGTCGCGTGAACTGCTGGCCGATGCCGAGGAAGAGCACGATCCCGAGCGCGGCCCGGAAAGCCTGGACTGGCTGGGCGTGCCGATGCTGCGCGATGGCCGCGTCTGTGGCGCCATCGTGGTGCAGAGCTATGAACAGGCCGCGCTGTATGGCGAGGCCGAGCGCGCGCTGCTGGGCTTCGTCGCCCAGCACGTGCAGACCGCGATGGACCGGCGCCAGGCGCAGGTGCGGCTGGAACAGCAGGTGGAACGGCGCACGCTGGAACTGCAGCGCGCCAACCGCAGCCTGCAGGACGAAGTGGCCGAGCGCCGCCGTGGCGAACAGCTGCAGACCGCCCTCTACAACATCGCCGAAATGGCGATGTCGGCCGACAGCCTGGCCCAGTTCTACGGCCAGGTGCACGGGGTGGTGGGCCGGTTGCTGGATGCGCGCAATTTCTACATCGCCCTGGTCAACGCACGCGGCGACGGCCTGGATTTCGTCTATTCGGTGGACGAGCACAACAGCTCGCGCGCGCCGCGTGCGTTCAGCCGCGGCCTGACCGAATACGTGGTGCGCCACCGGCGCCCGCTGCTGGCCTCGCGGGCGCAGATCGACGCGCTGCTGGCCACCGGTGAAGTGCGTGAATCCGGTGCGCGCTCGCACTGCTGGCTGGGCGTGCCGCTGCTGCGCGACGACGAGGTGGTCGGCGCGATCGTGGTGCAGAGCTACACCGATCAGATCGCCTTCAGCGTGCACGACCAGCGCCTGCTGACCTTCGTGGCGCAGAACATCGGCACCGGCCTGGCCCGCCAGCGCGACCAGCAGCAGCTGCGTTCGGCGCATGCCGAGCTGGAAAAGCGCGTGGAAGAGCGCACCCGCGAGCTGGGCGAAGTGAACGACAAGCTGCTGGGGCAGATTGCCGAGCGCCTGCGTGCCGAGCAGCGCCTGACCCACCAGGCCATGCACGATGCGCTGACCGGCCTGCCCAACCGCCTGCACCTGCTGGACCGCCTGCAGGACGCGCTGGCCCTGGCCCGCCGCGAAGGTGGCCCGGTGTTCGCGATGCTGTTCCTGGACCTGGACCGCTTCAAGCTGGTCAACGACAGCATCGGCCACGCCGCCGGCGACCGCATGCTGGTGGAAGTGGCCAAGCGCATTGTGTCCATGGCCGGCGACGGCGACGTGGTCGCGCGCCTGGGCGGTGATGAATTCGCGGTGCTGCTGCAGTGCCCGCAGGGCCTCGGCCAGGCCCTGGACTTCGGCCAGCGCCTGCTGCTGGCTCTGCAGGAATCGATGTGGATCGCCGGGCGCGAGCTGTTCCCCTCGGGCAGCCTCGGCATCGCCCTGTGGAACCCGCACTACCGCACCGGCGAAGAACTGCTGCGTGACGCCGACGCGGCGATGTACCGGGCCAAGGCCCAGGGCCATGACCGCTGCGCGATCTTCGACGAGGACATGCGCGAGCAGGCGATGCGCAGCCTGGACCTGGAAGCGGACCTGCGGCGGGCGATCAACAACCGCGATTTCGTGCCGTTCTACCAGCCGATCGTGCGCCTGTCCGATGGCGAGGTGGTCGGCCACGAGGCGCTGCTGCGCTGGCAGCACGAGCGCCGCGGCCTGCTGCTGCCCGGCGCCTTCCTGGAACTGGGCGAGGAAAGCGGCCTGATCGAGCAGGTCGACTGGCTGATCTACGAGCAGGTCATCGCCGGCCTGGCCGACGGTGGGCGTGGCTATGTGTCGGTGAACGTGTCACCGCGGCACTTCCGCTCGGCCGATTTCAGCAAGCGCCTGTTCGGCCTGCTGGAAGCCAACGATGCCGACCCGCAGCGGTTGCGCCTGGAAATCACCGAAGTGGCGCTGCTGGATGATGGCCCGCACACGCTGCGCATCCTCAAGGGGCTGCGTGAGCGGGGCATCCAGGTGCAGTTGGATGATTTCGGCACCGGCTTCTCGGCGCTGTCCTACCTGCACCGGTTCCCGATCAGCACGCTGAAAATCGACCAGAGCTTCATCGCCGGCCTGCATGGCCCGGAGGCGCAGAGCACGCGCGCGCTGGTGGAAGGCGTGTTGTCGCTGGCGCGCACGCTGGGCATCGAAACCATCGGCGAGGGCATCGAGACCGAAGCCCAGCAGCAGAGCCTGTTCGAGCTGGGCTGCGACTACGGCCAGGGCTACCTGCTGGGGCGGCCGGCACCGTGGACGCGCGCGGTGGCCTGAGCCACCGCGCAGGTCCGGCGACTCAGCGCAGCGCGGCGCGGCGCTTCTCGTCGATCCACTTCGAGGCCTGGGCCGGCTCGTACGCCTGCATCCAGGCCAGCATCTCGTCGATGTCCGAGCCGTACCACAGGTCCTGGCGCTGTTCCGGGTGCAGGAACCGCTCTTCCACCATGCGGTCGATCATGCCGATCAGCGGGGCGTAGAAGCCGTCCACGTCGAGGAAGGCGCAGGGCTTGTTGCCGATGCCGAGCTGGCGCCAGGTGAGCATCTCGAAGATCTCTTCCATGGTGCCGAAGCCGCCGGGCAGGGCGACGAAGCCGTCGGACAGATCGAACATGCGCGACTTGCGCTCATGCATCGAACCGACGATCTCCAGTTCGGTCAGGCCGCGGTGGGCCACTTCCCAGTCGGCCAGCTGGCGCGGGATGACGCCGGTCACTTCACCACCGGCGGCCAGCACGGCATTGGCAACGGTGCCCATCAGGCCGACGTTGCCGCCGCCGTAGACCAGGCGCATGCCATCGCGGGCGATGCGGTCGCCCAGCGCCATGGCGCGTTCGGTGTAGACCGGCTTGCTGCCAGCGTTGGAGCCACAGTAGACGCAGAGGGACTTCATGGGGGATTCCTGTCTCTTGGTGCGGAAACGAAAACGCCCCGCCGGCAACCGGGTCAGCGGTCGCGGGCGGGGTGTTGGTCGATTATGACGCGTTGGCGCGGGTTACGCGGCGGCGGCCTGCTCACGGCGCGGGCCTTCACGCAGGGCGCGACCGACCAGGCCCACCAGCAGGTCCAGCTCGTCGCTGTCCATGCCGAAGTGCGGGGTGAAGCGCAGCGAGTTCTCGCCACCGTGGATCACGTTGATGCCGTGCTGGCGCAGCCATTCCTCGGTGGAGCCGGCGCCATAGCACTTGAACTGCGGGGCCAGCTCGCAGGAGAACAGCAGGCCGGTGCCCTGCACCTTGGTGATCAGCCCGCCCAGCTCGCTTTTCAGCTGTTCCAGCTTGCGCACGGCCTCGGCGCCGCGTTCGGCGATGTTGGCGCGCACCTGCGGGGTCAGCTGGGCCAGGGTGGCGCAGGCCACGTCCAGCGCACGCGGGTTGCTGGTCATGGTGTTGCCGTAGATGCCCTTGCGGTACAGCTGCGCGGCATGCTCGGTCACCGCCAGCACCGACAGCGGGTACTGCGCGGCATTGAGCGCCTTGGAATAGGTTTCCATGTCCGGCGGATCCAGGCCTTCGAAGCCCGGGTAGTCCACCACCGACAGCACGCCGTGGGCACGCAGGCCGGCCTGGATCGAATCGAGCAGCAGCAGGCTGCCGTGGGCGCGGGTCAGCTCGCGGGCCACCGCATAGAACGCCGGCGGCACCGAACGGCCCGGGTCACCTTCGCCCATCACCGGCTCCAGGAACACCGCTTCGATGAACCACTGGTTGCGCTCGGCATCCTCGAACACCTTGCGCAGGCCGGCCTCGTCGTACGGCGCGACGGTAATCACCGAATCCTCGCCACGGTAGCTGGCCAGGTGCTGCTGGTAGCTCTTGCGGCTGGAATCGGAATACAGCGCCGGACGATCGGTGCGGCCGTGGAAGCTGCCCTTGATGACCACGCGCTTGATGGCGGCGCCGGCATGGCGCGCGCCCGGGTCGGTCTGCAGCTTGGCGTTGACGTCGGCGATGCGCGCGGCCAGGCCGACCGCTTCCGAACCGGAATTCAGGCACATGAAACGGGCGAACGGGCAGCCGCCACGACGGTGGCCGATCTCGGCGCGCAGGGCGGTGATGAAGCGCTGCTGCGACAGGCTCGGGGTCATGATGTTGGCCATCACCTGCGGGCGAGACATCGCTTCGAGCACCGCATCAGGGGTGTGGCCGAAGCCGAGCATGCCGTAGCCGCCCGCGTCGTACAGCACCGCGCCCTTCAGGGTGACCACCCACGGGCCGCGTGCGGCCAGCGCCACGTACGGGGTCACCGCGTCATCGGCATAGAAATTGACGAAGCCGTCCTGCATCGCATCGATCTGCGCCTGCTCGTCCTGCGCCAGCAGCGGCCCCAGTTCCTGCTGCACGCGCGCGAACTCGGCGGCGGCGGCGTCCACGGCGGCAACCAGCTGCGGGTGGCGGGCGGACAGTGCGGTCAGGGTGGCGTCGTCCAGGCCGGTCGTGAGGCGGGTGCCGGGCTGGGCGCGGAGGGGGGCGAGGCGTTCGATGAAGCTCATTGCAGATCTCCTGAAACGTTGGGTCGCACGGGCCTTCAAAAGCAAAACGCGCGTCATCACGCGCGCTTGGGGCGGGCTCGTGCTGCGGACTTCCTTCCCGATGCTAGCACTTGTTTTTTTGCGCGATAACCCCGCAGAAACCTGCTGCATAGCAGCATATTGCCCGACGTTCGGCACGAAGCACGCCGGCTCGCAGGCGCTGGACGTACAATGCGCGCCATTGTCGACCTGTTGCCGATCACTGCCTTGAAGAAGTCCGATTTCCACTACGACCTGCCGGCCGAACTGATTGCCCAGGCGCCCCTGGCCGAACGCTCGGCCAGCCGTCTGATGCTGGTACCGCCGGCACCGGCCGCCTTCACCGATGTGCAGGTGCGCGACCTGCCGTCGCTGCTGCAGCCGGGCGACCTGATGGTGTTCAACGACACCCGGGTTATCCCGGCGCGCCTGTTCGGGCAGAAGGCCAGCGGTGGCCGCGTGGAGATCCTGATCGAGCGGCTGCTCGGCGCCCAGCAGGCCCGTGCCCAGGTCGGCGCCAGCAAGTCGCCCAAGGCCGGCAGCCGCATCGCCCTGGATGCCGGTGGCGAGGCCGAGGTGCTGGGCCGCGACGGCGAGTTCTACGTGCTGCAGTTCCACGTGCCCGAGTCGCTGGAGCAGTGGCTGCTGCATGCCGGCCGCCTGCCGCTGCCGCCGTACATCCAGCGCGAGCCGGGCCTGGACGACCGCGAGCGCTACCAGACCGTGTTCGCCCGTGAAGTGGGCGCGGTGGCCGCACCGACGGCCGGCCTGCATTTCGACGAGCCGCTGCTGGCGGCGCTGAAGGCGAAGGGCGTGGAGTTCGGCCACGTCACCCTGCACGTCGGTGCTGGCACCTTCCAGCCGGTACGCGCCGATGACCTGAAGGACCACGTGATGCACCGCGAGTGGCTGAACGTGGGTGCCGAGCTGGTCCAGCAGGTGCGCCGTACCCGTGAAGCGGGCGGCCGGGTGATCGGCGTGGGCACCACCGTGGTGCGCGCGCTGGAAAGCGCCATGCGCGACGGTGAACTGCTGCCGTTTGCCGGCGAGACCCAGATCTTCATCACCCCGGGCTACCGCATCCGCAGCGTCGACGCGATGGTGACCAACTTCCACCTGCCGGAAAGCACGCTGCTGATGATGATCTCCGCGTTCGCCGGCAAGGACCGCGTGTTCGAGGCCTACCAGCACGCGATCGAGCAGCGCTACCGCTTCTTCAGCTACGGCGACGCGATGCTGTTGTTCCCGCAGGCGGGTTGACCTCTGCCTGCCGGCGGGAGTGACATCCACGCATGGCGTGGATCTACTACCGTCCAGTAGATCCACGCCATGCGTGGATGAATCCGGTATCCCCGGCCATGCCCGGCGGACCTCGCCGCCGGGCATGGCCCGGCGCTACCGGAGCAGGGAAGGCGGTTTTGGGAGACAATAGGCGACTATTTGCCTGAACGACCGCTCCATGTCCCGATTGCAGTTCCAGCTCCAGACCCGCGACGGCCGTGCCCGCCGTGGCCGCCTGACCTTCCCGCGTGGCACGGTGGAAACGCCGGCCTTCATGCCGGTGGGAACCTATGGCTCGGTCAAGGGCATCCTGCCGGACCAGGTGCGCGCGCTGGGCGCCGAGATCATCCTCGGCAACACCTTCCACCTGTACCTGCGGCCGGGCCTGGACATCATCGCCGACCACGGCGGCCTGCATGGCTTCTGCCAGTGGGATGGCCCGATCCTGACCGACTCCGGCGGCTTCCAGGTGTTCTCGCTGGCCCATCGCCGCAAGATCACCGAGCAGGGCGTGACCTTCGCCTCGCCCACCGACGGTGCCCGCGTGTTCCTGGGCCCGGAAGAGAGCATGAAGATCCAGAAGGTGCTCGATTCGGACGTGGTGATGATCTTTGACGAGTGCACCCCGTACCCGGCCACCGAGGACGTCGCCCGCCGTTCGATGGAGCTGAGCCTGCGCTGGGCGCAGCGCAGCCGCAACGCGCATGACGAGCTGGGCAATGACGCGGCGCTGTTCGGCATCGTCCAGGGTGGCGTGCATACCGACCTGCGCAGCCGCTCGGCCGAGGCCCTGCAGGCCATCGGCTTCGACGGCTACGCCATCGGCGGCCTGGCCGTGGGCGAGCCGGAGCACGAGCGCAACGCCATGCTCGACCACCTGGACCCGGAGCTGCCGGGCGACCGCCCACGCTACCTGATGGGCGTGGGCCGGCCGGAGGACCTCGTCGAGGGCGTGGCCCGCGGCGTGGACATGTTCGATTGCGTGATGCCGACCCGCAATGCCCGCAACGGTCACTATTTCACCTCGTTCGGCACCGTACGCATCCGCAACTCGCAGTATGCGCGCGACATGGACCCGATCGAGCCGGGCTGCGGCTGCGTGGCCTGCAGCGGCGGCTACACCCGCTCGTACCTGCGCCACCTGGACCGCTGCAACGAGATGCTGGCGCCGATGCTGGGCACCCTGCACAACCTGTTCTACTACGAGAAGCTGATGGCCGACATCCGTGCGGCCATCGAGGCGGGAACCTTCCAGGCCTTCCGCGAGTCCTTCTACGCAGCACGCGGGGCGGTCGCGCCGCCCCTGTAACGCCCGCAGCACCCCTGCCGAACGGCCCAAGGACGAACGTCCGGGGCCGTGGCATACTTCAAGGCTGACCCAGATCCGCGGTCGACACCCTGTGCCCGTCAAACGGGCCTGAGCGCCGCCCAACCAAAGGACCAACGATGAACCTGCTTGCTTTCCTGATTCCCGCCGCCCACGCCCAGGCCGCCGGCGGCCAACCGCAGGGCATGGGCCTGACCACGCTGCTGTTCCCGATCATCCTGATCGCCATCATGTACTTCCTGATGATCCGCCCGCAGATGAAGCGGCAGAAGGAGCACAAGGCCATGCTGGAGAAGATCAAGCGCGGTGACGAAGTGCTGACCAACGGCGGCATCGCCGGCGTGGTCACCGACATCGGCGACAACTTCATCACCATCGAAGTGGCTGACAACGTGCGCATCCGCGTGCAGAAGGGCGCTGTCGGCAACGTGCTGCCGGCCGGTACCCTGAAGTCGGCCCAGTAAGCCACTCCCTTTCTGATGCACAACCGCGGCGCCGGGGATGGCGCCGCGCGGGACCCAAGCAATGCTCGAATTTCCACGCTGGAAGTACGTCGTCATCCTGATCGTACTGGCGCTCAGTGCCCTGTACGCGCTGCCCAACATCTACCAGAAGGACCCCGCCGTCCAGATCACCGCCAACCGTGGCGGCACGGTCGACGACGCGCTGCGCGACCGTGTGCTGGCCGACCTGAAGAAGGCCGGTGTCACCACGATCGGCGCCGAGAAGGAAGGGGAAAGCCTGATCGTCCGCCTGGCGGACCTGAAGTCCCAGTCCGCGGCCAGCGATGCGCTGCGTGACACCGTTGGCGAGAACTACACGGTGGCCCTGAACCTGGCCTCGACCGTGCCGGACTGGCTGGCCAAGCTGGGCGGCCGCCCGATGGTGCTGGGCCTGGACCTGCAGGGCGGCGTGCACTTCGTGCTGCAGGTCGACCAGAAGGCCGCGCTGGACAAGCGCCTGGACGCCTACACCGAAGACGTGCGCAGCACCCTGCGTGACGCGCGCATTCCGTACCAGTCGGTCGAACGCCGCGCTGACAACACCATCGTGGCCAACCTGAGCCCGTCGGCCGGTGACGATGCTGCTGCCAACGCCCGCACGGCGCTGGTCAAGTCGCAGCCCACTCTGGGTTACGACGTCAGCGGCAGCCGCATCACGGTGACCATCCCGGAAGCGGAAATCACCCAGATCGCCAACGGCGCCATCGAGCAGAACATCAACACCCTTCGCAACCGCGTGAACCAGCTGGGCGTGGCCGAGCCGATCATCCAGCGCCAGGGTGCCGACCGCGTGGTCGTGCAGCTGCCGGGCGTGCAGGACACCGCAGAAGCCAAGCGCATGATCGGTGCCACCGCCACCCTGGAATACCGTGCGGTGGTCGAGGGCAATGCGCAGGACGCGATCGCCTCCGGTCGCATCCCGCCGGAAGCCAAGGTCTACCAGCAGCGTGATGGCCGCGGCCCGATCCTGCTGAACAAGCGCGTGATCGTCACCGGCGACCAGATGGTCGGCGCACAGGCGGTGACCGACACCAACAGCGGTGCCCCGGCGGTCAGCGTGACGCTGAACAACGTCGGCGGCCAGCGCATGTTCGACTTCACCAGCGCCAACGTGAACAAGCCGATGGCCGTGGTGTACACCGAGCGCGTGCCGACCGTGACCGTCGTTGACGGCCAGGAAGTGCGTGGTTTCAAGGTCAACGAGGAAGTGATCTCGGTGGCCAACATCAACGGCGTGTTCGGCAAGAACTTCCAGACCACCGGTCTGCAGAAGAAGGAAGCCGAGGACCTGGCCAAGCTGCTGAAGTCCGGCTCGCTGGCCGCGCCGATGGACTTCGTCGAAGAGCGCGTGGTCGGCCCGAGCCTGGGTGCGGAGAACGTCAAGAACGGTATTACTGCGGTGGTCTACGCATTCCTGTTCACCCTGGTGTTCTTCACCGTCTACTACCGTATGTTCGGCCTGATCACCTCGCTGGCGATGCTGTTCAACCTGCTGATCGTGGTGGCGGTGATGTCACTGTTCGGCGCGACGATGACCCTGCCTGGCTTCGCCGGCCTGGCATTGTCGGTCGGTCTGTCAGTGGACGCCAACGTGCTGATCAACGAGCGTATCCGTGAAGAGCTGCGTGCCGGCGTGCCGGGCAAGACCGCGATCGTGACCGGTTACGAACGTGCTTCGGGCACCATTCTTGACGCCAACCTGACCGGCCTGATCGTCGGTGTGGCCCTGTTCGCCTTCGGCACGGGTCCGCTGAAGGGCTTCGCCCTGACCATGATCATCGGTATTTTCGCCTCGATGTTCACTGCGATCACCGTGTCGCGCGCCCTGGCGACGCTGATCTATGGCCGTCGCAAGAAGCTCCAGAACGTGGCCATCTGACGGGACGACTCGCACATGAAAATTTTTCCGCTGCACATCCTCCCGAACGACACCCAGATCGACTTCATGCGCTGGCGCCATGTCGCGATGGTCGTCACGATCATCGTGTTCCTGGCATCGATCGGCATCATCGGTTTCAAGGGCTTCAACTACGCCCTGGACTTTACCGGCGGCACCCTGATCGAAACCCGTTTTGAAAAGGCCGTGGACGTCGAGCAGGTACGCGACAAGCTCGAGGAGGGTGGCTTTGACGGCGCCCAGGTCCAAAGCGTCGGTGGCAACACCGACCTGCTGATCCGCCTGGCCCCGCACGGCGAACATGCACCGGGTACCGGTGCGGCCGCCGACGAGGACAAGGCCACCGCTGCGGCAGTGGTCAAGGCGCTGTCCACCGCTGACAACCAGGCCACCGTGCTGAGTACCGCCTTCGTCGGTCCGCAGATCGGCAAGGACCTGGCGATGAACGGTCTGTACGCCACCATCTTCATGCTGGCTGGCTTCCTGATCTACATTGCAGTGCGCTTCGAATGGAAGTTCGCGGTTACCGCCAGCATCGTGGCGATGTTCGACCTGATCGTGACGGTGGCGTACGTGTCCCTGCTGGGCCGTGAGTTCGACCTGACCGTGCTGGCCGGCCTGCTGTCGGTGATGGGCTTTGCGATCAACGACATCATCGTGGTGTTCGATCGCGTGCGAGAGAACTTCCGCAGCCTGCGTGCCGAGCCGATGGAGGTGCTGAACCGTTCGATCAACCAGACGCTGTCGCGTACGGTGATCACCGCGGTGATGTTCTTCCTGTCGGCGCTGGCTCTGTACCTGTACGGCGGCAGCTCGATGGAAGGCCTGGCCGAGACGCACATGATTGGTGCGGTGATCGTGGTGCTGTCCTCGATCCTGGTGGCGGTGCCGATGCTGACCATTGGTGCGCTGCGCGTGACCAAGCAGGATCTGCTGCCGAAGGCGAAGGACGTCGAGGCCCTGGCCCGTCGCCCGTAAGCCCCCGCTGCACGCAGTACACAGAGAACCCCGCGCAAGCGGGGTTTTTTGTGTTGCAGGGCTTGCAGCCCTGGTACGCGTCATCGCATGCGCGCTGTCGCTCCCACGCTTCGCTGTGCGAACCGTGGGCCCCACTTACCAGCTCCCAGACCCCCGCCGCTTCGCGGCCGCCCCCTGACTCAGGGGGCTTTGCCCCAGACCGGTTCCCCGCGGCTGTTGGGAACTGCTGGTAGTGGGTGCCGACCGTTGGTCGGCACATCTGTCAGCTATCGAATGAGTCATCCACGCATGGCGTGGCTCTACTGGGCGCGCGGCTGTTGGTGGGTGCCGACCGTTGGTCGGCACATCTGTCAGTTATCGATTGAATTCATCCACGCATGGCGTGGATCTACTGGGGCGCGCGGCTGGTGGTGGGTGCCGACCGTTGGTCGGCACATCTGTCAGCTATCGAATGAGTCATCCACGCATGGCGTGGCTCTACTGTGTCGACCTTGGTCGACACGATTTTTCTGTCAGACATCGATATCCGACCCCGTGCCGACCAACGGTCGGCACCCACCAGAGCAGAAAGCTGTTCCGGCAGATCGCGGAGAACTGTCGAAGGCGGGGTGGGGCCGGTTGAGGGGGGGTGAGCGGCATGGATGCCGCGACCAAGCCCCCATGGATGGGTTCACGGCGTCCCCCTCAACCGGACCCACCCCGCCAACTCTCAGGACCCCAGCTTTTGACGTTGACGTTGACGTTGCTGTGGCTTGAAGCAGGTGCAGGGCTGCAAGCCCTGCAAAAAGAAAACCCCACCCTACGCCAGCGTCGGTTGTGCAATCTTCCCCCGCGCACTACGATCCTGCGGTTCGCGCGCGCCTGCGCGCGCCCGTATTCCTGCTGAGCGCCCCGTGCGCCGCATCTGCCAACCCGAGGTATCCATGGTCATCAAACCGCGCGTCCGCGGCTTCATCTGCGTCACCACCCACCCGACCGGCTGCGAGGCCGCGGTCAAGCAGCAGATCGACTACATCCGCGCCCGCCCGCCGATCCAGAACGGACCCAAGCGCGTGCTGGTCATCGGTGCCTCGACCGGCTACGGCCTGGCCGCGCGCATCACTGCCGCCTTCGGCAGCGGCGCCGCGACCCTGGGCATCTTCTTCGAGCGCCCGGGCAGCGAAACCAAGCCGGGCACCGCGGGCTGGTACAACTCCGCCGCGTTCCACAAGTACGCCGACGAAGCCGGCCTGTACGCCAAGAGCATCAACGGCGATGCCTTCTCCGATGAAGTGAAGGCCAAGACCATCGAGATGATCAAGGCCGACCTCGGCCAGGTCGACCAGGTGGTCTACAGCCTGGCCGCGCCGCGCCGCAAGCACCCGAAGACCGGCGAGATCATCAGCTCGACGCTGAAGCCGATCGGCGAGCCGATCGTCCTGCGCGGCCTGGATACCGACAAGGAAGTGCTGACCGAGACCCATCTGCAGCCGGCCACGGCCGAGGAGATCGCCGGCACCGTCGCGGTGATGGGCGGCGAAGACTGGCAGATGTGGATCGATGCGCTGTCCGAGGCCGGCGTGCTGGCCAACGGCTGCACCACCACCGCCTTCACCTACGTGGGCGAAGAAATCACCCAGGCGATCTACTGGAACGGTTCGATCGGCGCAGCCAAGAAGGACCTCGACGACAAGGTGCTGGGCCTGCGCGCATCGCTGGCGAAGATCGGCGGCGACGCCCGCGTGTCGGTGCTGAAGGCGGTGGTCACCCAGGCCAGCTCGGCCATCCCGACCATGCCGCTGTACCTGTCGCTGCTGTTCAAGGTGATGAAGGCGCAGGGCACCCACGAAGGCTGCATCGAGCAGCTCGACGTGCTGTACGACATCCTCTACGGCGGCAAGGCTGACGGCGTGGCCGTCGACCGCCTGCGCCACGACCTGGTCGATGGCCAGGGCCGTACCGTCGCCCTGGTGGACGAGGAAGGCCGCCTGCGCGCCGACTACAAGGAAATGGCCCCGGAAGTGCAGGGCAAGGTGCTGGAGCTGTGGCCGCAGGTGACCAACGAGAACCTGTACGAGATCAGCGACCTGGCCGGCTACAAGGCCGATTTCCTGCGCCTGTTCGGGTTCGGCGTGGAAGGCGTCGATTACGAAGCCGACGTCAACCCGGACGTGAAGATCGCCAACCTGGTCGATCTGACCTGACGCGATAGGCGGTAGCGCCGGGCCATGCCCGGCGGATGCCGTGGATGCCGCTGCGCTCGCCGGGTATGACCCGGCGCTACCTCCGCGGTCGGTGGTAGTGCCAGCCGCTGGCCGGCATCAGCGGATTCAGCCGAAATCGAAGTTCATCGACGGCAGTGCCGGGCCGACGAAATCGCCCTGCACGTAGTCGACGCCCGCGCTGAACAGCAGGGTCATCGAGTTGGCATCGCTGACGAACTCGGCAATGGTGCGGATGCCGGCTTCCTGCGCACGCGCGGTGATCTGGCTGATGCGGTCGATGTTCTCGCGGGTCGCCGCCAGGTCACTGGTGAAGCCGCGATCCAGCTTGAGGAACTGCGGCTCGAAGTGGGCCAGCAGCTGGAACGAATCCAGCCCCGAACCAAACTGCTCCAGGCCGATCCGGCAACCCAGCGGGGCGACGTCGGCGAGGAACTGCTGCGCGGCACGCAGGTGGGTGAACACCTTCACCTCCGGCGCATGCAGCCACAGCCGCTCGCCCGGCACGCCCTGTGCCTGCAGCTGCTGGCGCAGCGTGGCGATCATCTTCGGGTCGTCGAACGACTCAGGGGTGACCTTGACCAGGATCTGGGTGTCATGGCCGACGCGCGCACGCGCGCCCAGCACGCTGATCGCCTGCGAGACGACCCAGCGGTTGATGTCGCCCAGCAGGCCGTGCTCCTCGGCGATGCCGAGGAAGGCGGTCGGGCTGAGCAGCTCGCCGTTGTGCTCCAGCCGCAGGTAGGCCTCGTACAGTTCCAGCGGCTCGCCCTGCAGGTTCAGCACCGGCTGGTAGTGCAGCTGGAAGCCGTCGCCGGCCAGCGCCTCGCGGATACGCGCGACCCAGCGCTGCACGCGCTCTTCCTCGATGCGGTCGACCGCGGCCGGGTCGAAGATACGCGTGGTATTGCCGAGGGCGGCAGCAGCCTGCGCACATTCGCTGGCACGCGCCAGCACCTGGCCGATGCTGGCGATCTTCTCGCCCACCTGCACGCCGCCAAGGCTGACGGTGACCGTGGCCGATCGCGCGCCGATGGTGAACACGTGTGCGGAAAAGGCTTCGCGGATGCGCTCGGCCATGGCCAGCGTCTGTGCGTAGGGGCCGGACTGCAGCACCGCGAAGCTGTGTTCGCCGAAGCGCGCCATCTGCGCGTCTTCGCCCACCACTTCAGCCAGCAGCGCGGCCATCGCGCCGATCAGGGTGTCGGCCGAGTCCAGGCCGATATCGGGGATCAGGCGCGCGTAGTGGTCCGGTTCGACCAGCAGCAGGCCGAACTGGCCCTCGCTGCGGCCGGCCTGGGCCACCGCATCTTCCACCTGCAGCATGAAGGTGGGGCGGTTGAGCAGGCCGGTGACCTGGTCGCGCTGGCGCAGGTCTTCGACCTCGCGGGCCAGTTCGGTGTCCAGTTCCAGGCGGCGGCGGAACACCACCTGCAGGCAGGATTCGCCTTCGTAGGTGGCGGCGGTGAATTCCATGGTGGCCGGGAACGCGCTGCCATCCTGGTGGCGCGCGTCCAGCTGGTACTGCGGCGGCGGCGCCTCGCCACGGCTGAGCGACTTCAGCAGCTGCTTGAAGCTGTCCACGTGCTGGGCGGCGACCATGTCCAGCAGCGAGATGCCTTCGATATCGTCGAAGTCCTCATAGCCGAACATGTCCAGATAGGCATCGTTGGCACGGATGTGCATGCCTTCGTGGACATAGGCGATGGGGTCGCGCGAAGAAGCGATCAGGGCATCGCAGCGGCGCTCGGTCTCGCGCATCTGCGCCTCGATGCGGCGCAGGCCACGGCGCGCCTGCAGGTCGACCCACTGGTCGCGCACCACCGCCAGCAGGTGGTCGTTGCGCTGGCGCAGGGCGAGGGCACGGACACCGTTGCTGCTGGCCTGGACCAGTTCGTCCTCGTCGATGCGATCGGCCAGCAGGACCAGCGGGATGTCCTTGCCGCTGGCGGCGATGTGCTGGGCCACCAGTGGCAGCGGGATGCCCTGCGACGGCGAGGCCAGCACCAGGTCGATGGCCTGGCTGGCCAGCACCTGCGACAGCTCGGCCGCATCCTGCGGCCGCCACGGGCGCACGGCGATGCCGCTGTTGCGCAGGGTGCTGACGATGGCTTCGGCGTTCTCGCCGCTGTCATCGACGATCAGCAGCCGGATGGTGATGTCGTTCGCGTTCTGCATGCACTGCTCCCCAATCTGCAAATCTAGATACACGATGCGCGCCAGTCCGTCCATGCGCGCGCCCCTTGCAGCGTTGGAACGGCGATGCGGTTCACACCACGCTGCCCGCGGCATGGCCGCTGGCCCAGGCCCACTGGAAGTTGTAGCCGCCCAGCCAACCGGTCACGTCGAGCACTTCGCCGACGAAATGCAGGCCGGGCACGCGCTTGGATTCCATCGTGGCCGACGACACCTCGGCGGTATCCACGCCGCCCAGGGTGACCTCGGCGGTGCGGTAGCCCTCGGTGCCGCTGGCCACCAGCGGGAAGGCGCCCAGCAGCTGCCCGGCCTGGCGCAGCACCGGCTCGTCCAGCTGCCGCACCGGGCGGTCCGGCAGCCAGTGTTCGCACAGGCGCTGGGCCAAGCGCTTGGGCAGCACCTCGGCCAGCACCGTGCGCAGTTCGGCCGCTGGGCGGTCGCGCTTCATCTGCCGCAGCCACTCGGTCGCGTCCTGGCCCGGCAGCAGGTCCAGCTCCAGTGCATCGCCGGGTTGCCAGAACGAGGAGATCTGCAGGATGGCCGGCCCGCTGACGCCGCGATGGGTCAGCAGCATGAAATTCTGGAAGCTTTTGCCGTTGCAGCGCGCCTCGACCGGCAGGGCGACGCCGCTGAGGTCGGCCAGCCGCTCCTGGTGGGTGCCACTGAGGGTCAGCGGCACCAGGCCGGCGCGGGTGGGCAGCACCTGGTGGCCGAACTGGCGGGCCAGCTCATAACCGAAGCCGGTGGCACCCATGCTCGGGATGGACAGGCCGCCGGTGGCCACCACCAGCGACGCGCAGTGGAACAGGCCCTGGCTGGTGTGCACGCGGAAGCCATCGCTGCCGTGCTCGATTCGCTGCACGCCGCAGTCGGTACGGATCTGCACGCCCGCAGCCTGGCACTCGTCCACCAGCATCTTCACGATCTGCTTGGACGAGATGTCGCAGAACAGCTGCCCCAGCTCCTTCTCGTGATGGGCGATGCCGTGCTTGTCCACCATCTCGATGAAGTGCCACGGCGTGTAGCGCGCCAGGGCCGACTTGCAGAAATGCGGGTTGGCGGAGACGAAGTTGGCCGGGGTGGTGCCGGTGTTGGTGAAGTTGCAGCGGCCACCACCGGACATCAGGATCTTCTTGCCGACCTTGTTGGCATGGTCGATCACCTGCACGTGGCGGCCGCGCTGGCCGGCGGTGATCGCGGTCATCAGGCCAGCCGCGCCGGCGCCGATGACCAGCACGTCGCAGCGGATCGTGTTCATGCCTTGGCGCGCTTGCGCCAGTTCGGAATGATGTCGAGCTGCATCTGGTCGTTGATGATCTGCACTTCGCCATCCTGGATCAGCACGCTGAACCGCATGGCGCGCTGGATCTGCTGGCCCCACTGTTCGACGAAGGCGCCGTCGAGGTCGACCACCGACAGGTTGTCGAAGCGGGCCAGGGCCTTGCCCTGCTTGTTCCACCAGATATCGGAGGCATTGCCGCCGTAGTTCACCACCTGCACCTGCCGGCTGCGGTTGCAGGCCTTGCGGATGCGCGACTCATCGGGATGGCCGAGGTCGATCCACTGCAGGATGTCGCCGGTGTAATCGTGGTTCCACAGGTCCGGCTCGTCGTCGGTGCTCAGGCCACGGCCGAACTCCAGGCGATCATCGGCGTTGAGGGCGAAGGCGAGCAGACGCACCATCAGGCGCTCGTCGGTTTCCGACGGGTGCTGGGCCAGGGTCAGGTTGTGGGTCGCGTAGTAGCCGCGATCCATGTCGCTGATCTGCAGCTCGGCCTTGCGGATGGTGGCGGTGAGGGCCATGGGAAATCCGTGCACTAAAGACGACCATGATAGAGGTTTGTCCGAGGGGTGTCCGTGGTCGGGGTGTCTGCCGGGCGTCAACGGTGGCACGCTTGCTGTCTTCCCGCTGATGGATTACTCGTTGATGGATTGCTCGTTTATGGATTGGACATGACGACGCTGCCCAGCCGCCTGCAGCTGCCGCCAGGGGACTGGCCGAACCTGCTCGACGGGCTGTGCGCGCGTTTCCCGCGCATCGACCGCGCGCAGTGGCAGGACCGTTTCGCCCGCGGCCGAGTGCAGGACGCGCAGGGCAGGGCGCTCGCGGCGGACCAGCCCTGGCAGGTCGGGCTGGAGATCCTCTACTTCCGTGAGGTCAGTGACGAGCCGTCCATTCCATTCAGCGAGCGCATCCTCTATCAGGATGAGCACCTGCTGGTGGCCGACAAACCGCATTACCTGCCGGTGACCCCTGCGGGCGGCTACGTGCGCGAGACGCTGTTGGCGCGCCTGGTGGCGCAGACCGGCAACGCCGAACTGGTGCCGCTGCACCGGCTGGACCGGCTCACCGCCGGGCTGGTGCTGTTCTCGCAGCGGCCGGATTCGCGTGACGCCTACCAGCGCCTGTTCCGCGAGCGGCGCATCGACAAAACCTACGAGGCGCTGGCGCTGGCCTTGCCGGACCTGCAGTTCCCGTTGCAGCGACGGAGCCGGATCGTGGCCGGCGAACCGTTCTTCCGCATGACCGAAGTGCCGGGCGAGGCGAACGCGCGCACCGAGGTGGAGGTGATGGCTGCCGACGGGGCGATCTGGCATTACCGGCTGCGGCCGGAAACCGGGAGGAAGCACCAGCTGCGCGTGCACATGGCGGCGCTGGGCGCGCCGATCCTCGGGGACGATCTCTATCCGAAGCTGGTTCCGGCCGTGGACGGGCTGCAGGCGCCGCCGTTGCAGCTGCTGGCGCGGGCCCTGGCGTTCCAGGACCCGCTGAGCGGGGAGCGGCGGGCGTTCAGCAGCGAGCGCGCGTTGCAGCTGCCGGAAAGGCGCTGATCAGCGCGGTTGCAGCCTCACGGCTTCACACGGGCCAGCCAGCGGTCCAGCTCGGCGGCGAACAGCTGGCGGTCGCGCTGGCCCAACGGCGGCGGGCCGCCGGTCTGGATGCCTGCGCCGCGCAGTTCTTCCATGAAATTGCGCATCGACAGCCGCTCGGCCATGTTGTTGGCGGTGTACAGCTGCCCGCGCGGGTTCAGGGCGACGGCCTTCTTTTCCAGCACCAGCGCGGCCAGCGGTATGTCCTGGGTGACCACCAGGTCGCCGGCGGCCACCCGTTCGACGATGGCACTGTCGGCCACGTCCAGGCCCTGCGGCACCTGGATGGAGCGCAGCCAGCGCGAGGGTGGCGTGCGGATCCACTGGTTGGCGACCATGGTCAGTTCCAGGCCGACCCGCTCGGCGGCGCGGAACAGGATGTCGCGGATGACACCGGGGCAGGCGTCTGCGTCGACCCAGATCCTTGGTTGGCCCTGTTCAGCTTGGGTTTCAGCTTCAGTCATCTACCCAGTGTAGGGTAGGAAAATCCTGAATGGGGACTCGGGTTTAGGCTCGATCCGGCGCCAAGCCTTGCCACGCCTGGCGGGGCAGGCGGAGCGAATGAATATCAGGGCTATCGCTTTTTCCCCAAAACACGCGTATCGTTCGACCCACTGTGTTTGCTAGGGTCACCGTGAATCGTGGCCTGGTGCAGTTGATCTCACGATCCGCTCATCGATCCGCTTTACCAACGCCTGCAACTCAGTCTCGGCCCCGATTCCCGGTGGCTGCGATTTTTTCAACATGTGTTTCAGGAGTTAGTCAAATGTCTGATCGTCAGACCGGCACCGTCAAGTGGTTCAACGACGCCAAGGGCTTCGGCTTCATCACCCCGGAAAGCGGCCCGGACCTGTTCGTGCACTTCCGTGCCATCCAGGGCACCGGCTTCAAGACCCTGCAGGAAGGCCAGAAGGTTACCTTCATCGCCGTCCAGGGCCAGAAGGGTATGCAGGCTGACCAGGTGCAGGCGGTCTAATCCGTCTGCTACCGTTTGGTAGCCAGAAACGCCGGAAGCGAAAGCTTCCGGCGTTTTTTTGTGCGCGCGATGCATGCACCCCCGCACGGTACGATGCGCGCTTCCCATTGGAGCCCACCCATGCGCATCGTCCACCACCTGGAAAATTCCCGTTCGCTGCGCGTGCTGTGGATGCTGGAAGAGCTGGGACTGGACTACGAACTGCGCCGCTACCCGCGTGACCCGAAGACGCTGCTGGCACCTCCCGCGCTGCGCCAGGTGCATCCGCTGGGCAAATCGCCGGTGCTGCAGGAGGGCGATCTGGTGCTGGCCGAGTCCGGGGCCATCCTCGATTACCTGGCCGACCGCTACGACACCGGGCGCCAGCTTTCGCCCGCGCCGATGCCGGCCGAGGCTGCCGAGCGCATCGACTACCGCTACTGGCTGCATTACGCCGAAGGCTCGGCGATGCCGCCGTTGCTGCTGACCCTGGTCATCGGTCGCATCCGCACTGCGCCGATGCCGTTCTTTGCCCGCCCGATCGCCCGCAGCATCGCCGACAAGGCCGAGCGCAGTTTCATCGGCCCGCAGCGGCGCCTGCACCTGGAGTGGATGGAGCGGCGCCTGGCTGAAAGCCCGTGGTTCGCGGGCGACCGTTTCACCGCGGCTGACATCCAGATGAGCTTCCCGATCCAGGCCGCCGCAGCCCGTGGTGGCGGACTGGACGACAAGCCGGCGCTACGTGGTTTCCTCGCGCGCATCGGCGAGCGTCCGGCCTACCAGCGCGCCGAGGCCAAGGGCGGCGCCCTGCAGGCCCTGCGCGGCGATTGAGGCGCGGCTCTGCCGCCCCCATTCTGTGGGGATGGATACCAACGCCCCCCGTTTCGACAACCGCCTGCTGACCGCCCTCCCGGGCGACCCCGAGAGCGGCCCGCGCCGCCGCGAAGTGCGCGGTGCCGCATGGTCATCGGTGATGCCGACGCCGGTCGCCGCGCCGACCCTGCTGGCCTGGTCGCCGGAGGTTGCCGCGCTGCTCGGCTTCGAGGCGGCCGACGTGCAGGACGATGACTTCGCCCAGGTGTTTGGCGGCAACGCGTTGTACGCCGGCATGCAGCCGTGGGCGGCCAACTACGGCGGCCATCAGTTCGGCCACTGGGCGGGCCAGCTGGGCGATGGCCGCGCGATTTCGCTGGGTGAGCTGGTGGCGGCTGATGGCCGGCACTGGGAGCTGCAGCTGAAGGGCGCCGGGCCGACCCCGTATTCGCGCGGCGCGGATGGTCGCGCTGTACTGCGCTCGTCCATCCGTGAGTTCCTGTGCAGCGAAGCGATGCATCACCTGGGCGTGCCGACCACGCGCGCCCTGTCCCTGGTCGGTACCGGCGAAGACGTGGTGCGCGACATGTTCTACGACGGCCACCCGCGCGCCGAACCGGGCGCCATCGTCTGCCGCGTGGCGCCGTCATTCATCCGTTTCGGCACGTTCGAACTGCCGGCCTCGCGTGGCGAGACCGCGCTGCTGAAGCAGCTGGCCGATGCCTGCATCGCGCGCGATTTCCCCAAACTGCAGGGCGAGGGCGAGGCGCTGTACGGCGACTGGTTCGCGCAGATCGCGGCGCGCACCGCCGAGCTGATGGCGCACTGGATGCGCGTCGGTTTCGTGCACGGGGTGATGAACACCGACAACCTGTCCGTGCTGGGCCTGACCATCGACTACGGCCCGTATGGATGGGTGGAGGATTACGACCCGGACTGGACGCCCAACACCACCGACGCCCAGGGCCGCCGCTACCGTTTCGGCACCCAGCCGCAGGTCGCATACTGGAACCTCAACCGGCTGGCGCAGGCGCTGTCGCCGCTGTTCGCCGACGTGCAGCCGCTGCAGGCGGGGCTGGCCGCGTTCCAGTCCACTTTCGTCGCCTGCACGCGCCGCGATGCCGCCGCCAAGCTGGGCCTGGCTGCCGCCGATGACGAAGACCTGCAGCTGTACCTGCGTTGGCAGCAGCTGCTGCAGGAAGGCGGCATGGACATGACCCTGGCGTGGCGCGCACTGATGCGCGTGGACCCGGCGGTGCCGGATGTCGGGGTGCTGGACGCGGTGTACTACGACGACGCGCGCCGGCAGGCGGTGCAGGCGCCGCTGCAGCAGTGGCTGCAGGAGTACGCGGCGCGGTTACGTGCCGATCCGCTGACGGCGGAGGCACGGCTGGCGAAGATGGCGGCGGCCAATCCGCTGTACGTGCTGCGCAACTGGCTGGCGCAGGAAGCGATCGACCGGGCGGAGCAGGGCGATCTGGGCGGCGTGCATGCGCTGCAGGAGGTGCTGCGTGATCCGTACACGGAGCGGCCGGGGCTGGAGCACTATGTCGGCAAGCGGCCGGCGTGGGCGGATCACCGTGCCGGGTGCTCGATGCTTTCCTGCAGTTCGTAGGGGTTTCTCTGCAGGGCTTGCAGCCCTGCACCCGCTACAGGCAAAGGCAACAGCAACAGCGTGCTATCCGTGGGATGGCGGGGTGGGTCCGGATGAGGGGGACGCCGTAAACCCGTCCATGGGGGCTTGTTCGCGGCATCCATGCCGCTCACACCCCCTCAACCGGACCCACCCCGCCTTCGACAGTTTCCCGCGGCTGTTGGTTGCTGCTGTTGGTGGGTGCCGACCGTTGGTCGGCACGGGGTTGGATATCGATGTCTTGTCGAAAAATCGTGTCGACCAAGGTCGACACCTACCAACAGCCGCGCGCCCCAGTAGATCCACGCCATGCGTGGATGAATTCATTCGATATCTGACAGATGTGCCGACCAACGGTCGGCATCCACCAACAGCAGGTTCCAACAGCCGCGTGAACCTGTCAGAGGTGGGGCACTGTGGGTTCGCGGGGTGTGAGCCGCATGGATGCGGCGACCAAGCCCCCATGGATGGGTTCACGGCGTCCCCGCGAACCCACAGTGCCCCGCCATCCCACGGAATGCCGCTCTTGCCTTGGCCGTTGCCGTTGCCGTTGCCGTTGCCGTTGCTGTTGCCGTTGCATTGAGCAGGTGCAGGGCGGCAGCCCTGCCGACAACACCCCCTACAACGATGGTATTACCCATTCAGTGCGGTATTCGCACACGTAGTCGATTACCGCACTTGAATGGTGCAGTGCGATAAACCTAATTTCACTCCCACAGTTTCATAGCAGTCCAAGCGATCCACCCCTGGCGGGGCGAGGGCAGCAGCCTGTCCGGTGCTGAAGCCAGGTGCAGGGGAAGACCGCCGGATTTCCCTTCACCTGTGCGGAGTGCTCGCATGCGCCGTCGTCTGTCCGTTGTTTCCCTGTCCCTGCTTGCCGTGCTGCCGTCGCTGGCGCTGGCCTACCAGGCCGAACCGCCGCGCGAAGCCCTGCAGGTCCTGCGCGTGGACCGCTATGCCGACGATGCCAACGCCGGCTCGCTGCGCTGGGCCATCACCACCGCCAACGCCGCACCGGGCCGCTACCGCATCGAGATCGACGCCGTCGGCGCCGCGCCCTACGTCATCAAGCCGGCCGCGCCGCTGCCGGAGATCAAGGGCCCGGTGCAGATCATCGGCACGTCGTGGGCGCGCGATGGCCAGTACGTCGCCATCGACGGCTCGGCCTACGTCACCGGCACCGGCACCGATGCCTGCCCGGGCGCCGAACCCGGCCAGTCCGGTACCAACGTGCGCACCACCACGCTGCCGGGCCTGGTCCTGCGCGATACCCAGGGCGTGGAGCTGGCCGGCCTGGAGATCCGCAACTTCTGCATCGGCGTGCTGGTCAACCGTTCCAGCCACAACGAGATCCATGACAACCGCATCGTCGCCAACAAGGGAGGCGCCGGCATCATGCTCACCGGCGACGACGGCAAGGGCCAGTCCACCGCCACCACCACCGTGCACAACCGCATCGTGCGCAATGAGTTCCTCGACAACGGCGACGGCCTGGAGCTGACCCGTGGCGCGGCCTGGAACCTGGTGGCCGACAACCTGTTCCAGTCCACCCGCGCCAACCCGGAGCCCTCGCAGGGCATCGAGATCCTGTGGGGCAATGACAACAGCGTGGTCCACAACCGCTTCGTCGATTACTCAGATGGCCTGCAGATCAACTGGGGCAACCGCAACTACATCGCCGCCAACACCTTCACCGGCAACTCGCTGGGCCTGAGCATCACCGGCAGCGGCAACGTGGTCGATGGCAACACCATCACCGGCAATGGCATCGGCATCGGCGTGCGCCCGCAGCCGGTCAGTGCGCCGAACCGCTTCACCGCCAACCGCATCTACGGCAACGGCCTGCCGATCGAGCGCTGCGAAGCCGGCGGCGCCTGCGTGAAGGGCCAGCCGCGCGGTGCCATCGTGTTCGGTGTGCCGGGCCTGGAGCACGCCAGCTTCGTCGGCTCGCGCGGCCGTGGCGTCGACAACGATCCGTCCAAGCGTGCGCGCATCTGCACCGCCACCGGCCAGGCCGACTGCCAGCCGCTGCCCAACCTGGGCCAGGCCGCGCCGCAGCTGACCGCCGTGCAGGCCAAGGGCACGCAGCGCCAGCTCAACGGCCGCTTCCAGGGGGTGCCGGATTCCCGCTACCAGGTGGAAGTGTTCGGCAACCGCGCCGCCAACGGCAGCGAAGCCGAGCTGGTGCTGGGCAGCGTCGAAGCTCGCACCGATGCGCAGGGGCAGGGCAGCTTCACCTTCCCGCTTGGCGCCGGGGCAGATGCTGCCGCTGCCGGCAGCCTGACCGCCACCGTTACCTCGGCGCAGGGCGCCACCTCCCCCCTGAGCGCGCCGCTGTCGCTGCGCTGATCACCTCCACGAGACCGCGATCATGAATCCTGCGAAATCCCCGTCACTGGGCCTGTCACTGGGCCTGTCCCTGGGCATCCTGGCCACCGCGCTGCTGCCGGCCCTGGCCTGCGCGCAGTCCAGCAACCGCTATGAAGGCAAGACGCTCACCGGCGATTGGGGCGGCACCCGCACCGACCTGTTCGAGCGTGGCATCGCCTTCCGCGGCGATTACGTGGGCGAGGCCATGGGCGTGGTCGATGGCGGCTACGGCGAGACCGGCGCGCGCTATGCACAGCAGGTGCGCGTGGGCATGGACCTGGACATGGGCAAGCTGGCCGGCTGGGACGGCGGTGCGTTCCACTTCACCCTCAACGACCGTCGCGGCCGCAGCACCTCGGTGGACTTCGTCGGCAACCGCTTCCCGATCCAGGAAGCGTACGGCGGCCAGTACACGCGCCTGACCGAACTGAGCTACGACCAGACCTTCAACGCAGGCCAGTCGTACTACAAGCTGGGCTACTACGCGATGGGCAACCAGTTCGGCCTGCACAGCCTGCTGACCCACTTCGTCAACGCCGCCTTCTGCGCGCACCCGCTGGCGATGTCCGGCAACAGCGGCTGGTACAACTACCCGATGGCGCGCTGGGGCGGTGAGTTCGCGCAGCAGATCAGCCCGGCGGTGAACGTGCGCACCGGTTGGTTCCAGGTCAATCCGAACCTGGGTGGCAACATCGAGCGCAATGCGTTCCGTCCGTTCGTCTCGGGCACCACCGGTTCGCTGTTCCCGGTGGAAGTGACCTGGACTCCAGCCAAGGGCAGTCGCTACGCCGGCGTGTATAAGTTCGGTGGTTACTACGACACCTCGCGCGTGGACAAGCGCGGCCTGGACACCTCGCCGACCACCGGCCGCCACGGCGCCTACGTGCTGGCCGAGCAGCGCCTGACCCAGGAATCAGCCGACCCGAGCCGCGGCCTCACCGCCTTCGCGCAGTACATGGTGTCCGACACCGATACCGCGCAGATCAAGCGCTGGTACGCGCTGGGTGGCGTCTACCAGGGCATCGGCTCGCGCGCGCAGGACAGCATCGCGCTGGGCTACGTCGGCGCCGACATCAATGACCGCCTGGTCGATGCACGCCGGGCCACGCTGATGAGCGGTGGCGTGCCCACGGATTCGCCGCTGTACAACCTCAGCCAGGCCGAGGAGCTGTTCGAACTGTCCTACAGCTTCCAGGTGAACCCGTGGCTGATGATCCGCCCGGACGTGCAGTACATCGTCAACCCGGGCACGTTCAATTACAGCGGTACCGACAACGCCTGGGCCGTCGGTGTCCAGGCCAAGGTGACCTTCTGATGGCCGCGCGCTCCTTCCACGCTCTGGTGACTGTCATGAAATTCCCGTTCGCTTCCGTTGTCCTCGCCGGTGCGCTCAGCGCCTCCCCCCTGCTGGCCCTGGCCGCACCGCCGCCGGCGGTGCTGCAGGTCAGCGAGCTGCGCATCGGCGAGGGCAGCCCCCGCACCATCGTGCCGATCACCGGTGCCACCGCTGAAGTCGCGCTGCAGCAGGCCGCCGCGATTGCTGCCAGCAAGTCCACCGACATCGCCGAGTGGCGCATCGACTACCTGGACATCGCCACCGACGGCAAGGCACTGGTCGCGCTGGGCAAGCGCATCCAGGCCACGCTGGGCGGCAAGCCGGTCATCGTCACCTTCCGCACCAAGGCCGAAGGCGGCGCCAAGCCGATCAGCGATGCCGACTACGGTGCGCTGTACGCCACGCTGCTGCGCGGCGGCGTCGCCCAGCTGATCGACGTGGAGATGTTCCGCGACCCGAAGGTCGTGCAGTCGCTGGTGGCACAGGCGCACAAGGCCGGGGTCAAGGTGGTGATGTCCAACCATGACTTCCATGCCACGCCGCCGCGCGAGGAGATCGTCGCGCGCCTGCTGAAGCAGCAGGCACTGGGCGCCGACGTGCTGAAGATCGCGGTGATGCCGCGTGATGCCGGCGACGTGCTGGCCCTGCTCGATGCCACCTGGCAGGTGCGCCAGCAGAGCGACAAGCCGCTGCTGACCATGTCGATGGGCGGCACCGGCGTGGTTTCGCGCCTGGCCGGCGAAACCTTCGGCCAGGCCCTGACCTTCGGCATGATCGGCACCCCGTCGGCGCCGGGCCAGGTCGAGGTCGATCGCCTGCAGGACGTCCTGCAGGTCATCCATGCATCCAGCCAGGCCGGTCACTGAGACCTTCCCCGCCGGACGTTCCACCGCACCACGCTGTTGCAGGAAATCGCACCATGAGCCACGCCTCCGCCGCTGCACCGCCGCTTGTCCTTGAACGGATGAGTCCCTTCCAGTGGACCGCCATCGCCATCTGCGTGCTGTTGAACATGCTCGATGGCTTCGATGTGATGGTCATGGCCTTCACCGCGCCGCACGTGTCGGCGGACTGGGAACTGTCGGGCAAGGTGCTGGGGCTGATGCTCAGTGCCGGCCTGGTCGGCATGGCGCTGGGTTCGTTCCTGCTGGCGCCGTTGGCGGACCGCTGGGGGCGGCGGCCGATGATCGTCTGCTGCCTGCTGATCCTCACCAGCGGCATGGCGCTGTCGGCGCTGGCCGCCAACGCCTGGCAGCTGGGCGCGCTGCGCGTCTACACCGGCATCGGCATCGGCGGCATGCTGGCCGGTGTCGGCGTGATCACCGCCGAGTACGCCAACGCCAAGTGGCGCAGCACGGCGGTCGCGCTGCAGGCCACCGGCTATCCGATCGGTGCCACCGCCGGCGGCCTGCTGGCGGCGTGGATGCTGGAACACTGGTCCTGGCACAGCGTGTTCCTGATCGGCGCAGGCGCGTCGCTGCTGTGCATTCCGCTGGTACTGAAGTGCCTGCCGGAATCGCTGGATTTCCTGGTCGCGCGTCGCCCGGCCAATGCGCTGCCGCGGCTGAACGCGCTGCTGTCGCGCATGCGCATGCCGGAACTGCAGGCGCTGCCGCCGGCACCGGTGCGCAATGGCCAGCGCCAGGGCTATGCGGCGCTGTTCGTGGGTGACCTGCGCCGCGTCGCGCTGCTGATCGCGCTGGCGTTCTTCCTGCACATGTTCGCCTTCTATTTCGTGCTGAGCTGGACGCCCAAGCTGCTGGTCTCGGCTGGCGTGTCGGCGCAGCAGGGCATCACCGGTGGCGTGCTGCTGAACCTGGGCGGCATCGTCGGCGGCAGCCTGTTCGGCTGGCTGGCCTCGCGCTGGTCGCTGTCGAAGCTGACCGCAGGCGCGCTGCTGCTGGCGATGGTGTCGATGCTGGGCTTTGCGGCGTTCAACACGCAGCTGGGCGTGGCCTTCCCGCTGGCCTTCGTGATCGGTGCGGCGCTGTTCGCGGCGATGGCCGGCCTGTACGCGGCGGCGCCGGTGGTGTTCGCCGCCGAAGTGCGCACCACTGGCTTGGGCTGGGCCATCGGCATCGGCCGCGTCGGCGCGATCCTCTCGCCGCTGACCGTGGGCGTGCTGGTCGATGGCCACTGGCAGCCGTCCGCGCTGTACGTGCTGTGCGCCTTGCCGCTGCTGCTGGCGGCGTGGGCGTGCCTCGGCCTGCGCGTCGGCGTCGGCCAGAACCGGCGTTGAACCGATGGGCGGCGCAGTTCACTCAATGTGCGATTATCGAATCAATGGTCCGAATATCGCATTGACCGGACGGGGCGCCGTGGCGACCATGTCCGGGTCGTGTTTTCCCTTCGCAGTGGCCCTGCAGCGTGGCGGCGATGACCGCCGGAAGGCAGGGCAAGGAGCAATGCAGTGATCGACAAGACCGTGGCCAGCGTGGAAGCAGCGGTGGCCGATATCCATGATGGCGCCACCGTGATGATCGGCGGCTTTGGTACCGCCGGCATGCCCGATGAGCTGATCGATGCGCTCATTGCACAGGGCGCGCGCGAACTGACCATCATCAACAACAACGCCGGCAACGGCGATACCGGCCTGGCTGCGCTGATCAAGCACAAGCGCGTGCGCCGCATCGTCTGCTCCTTCCCGCGCCAGGCCGATTCGCAGCACTTCGATGCGGCTTACCGTGCTGGCGAGATCGAACTGGAGCTGGTGCCGCAGGGCAACCTGGCCGCACGCATCCACGCCGCCGGTTCCGGCCTGGGCGCGATCTTCACCCCTACCGGCTACGGCACCGAGCTGGCGCAGGGCAAGGAAACGCGCGAGATCGATGGCCGCCACTACGTGCTCGAATACCCGCTGCATGCCGACTTCGCGCTGATCAAGGCCGACCGTGGCGACCGCTGGGGCAACCTGGTGTACCGCAAGACCGCGCGCAACTTCGGCCCGCTGATGGCGATGGCCGCACGCTGCGCCATCGTACAGGTGCGTGAAGTGGTGGCGCTGGGCGAACTGGACCCGGAGGCCGTGGTGACCCCGGGCATCTTCGTGCAGCGCGTGGTGCCGGTGGCCGCAGAAGGAGTGCAGGCATGAACAAGCTCAGCCGCGAACAGATGGCTGCGCGCGTGGCGCGCGATATTCCCGAAGGTGCCTACGTCAACCTGGGCATCGGCCTGCCGACCACGGTGGCCAACTTCCTGCCGGCCGACAAGGAGATCTTCCTGCAGTCGGAAAACGGCCTGCTCGGCATGGGCCCGGCGCCGGCCCCCGGGCAGGAAGATCCGGACCTGATCAACGCCGGCAAGCAGCCGGTCACCCTGCTCACCGGTGGCTGTTATTTCCACCATGCCGATTCGTTCGCGATGATGCGCGGCGGCCACCTCGACATCTGCGTGCTCGGTGCCTTCCAGGTGTCGGCACACGGTGATCTGGCCAACTGGAGCACCGGCGCGCCCGACGCGATTCCCGCCGTGGGCGGCGCGATGGATCTGGCCATCGGTGCCAAGCAGGTCTTCGTGATGATGGACCTGTTCACCAAGAAGGGTGAGAGCAAGCTGGTGGCCGAATGCAGCTACCCGCTGACCGGCCTGCGCTGCGTGTCGCGCGTGTATACCGATGTGGCGGTGTTCGACCTCGGCGCCGACGGCGCGACCGTGCTGGAGATGGTCGAGGGCATGGACATCGAACAACTGCGTGAACTGACCGGCCTGCCGCTGGCACTGGCCGAGGGAGCCTGAGATGAGCCTGCACGAAACCTATATCGTTGATGGCATCCGCACCCCGATCGGCCGTTACGGCGGCGCGCTGTCCGGCGTGCGCGCCGACGACCTCGGCGCGATTCCGCTGAAGGCGCTGCTGGCGCACCACCCGCAGCTGGATCCGGCGCTGGTCGAGGATGTCTACCTGGGCTGTGCCAACCAGGCCGGCGAAGACAACCGCAACGTCGCCCGCATGAGCCTGCTGCTGGCCGGCCTGCCGGTGACGGTGCCGGGCAGCACGATCAATCGCCTGTGTGGTTCCGGCCTGGATGCGATCGGCACCGTGGCCCGTGGCATCGCCGCCGGCGAACTCGGCCTGGCCATTGCCGGTGGCGTTGAATCGATGTCGCGCGCGCCGTTCGTGATGGGCAAGGCGACTTCGCCGTTCGCACGCGACCAGCAGATCGAAGACACCACCATGGGCTGGCGCTTCATCAACCCGCGCCTGCGCGAACTGCACGGCGTGGAGACCATGGGCCAGACCGCCGAGAACGTGGCCGAGCGCTACGGCATCAGCCGCGAGGACCAGGATGCATTCGCCCTGCGCAGCCAGCAGCGCACCGCCGCCGCGCAGGCGCGCGGTTTCTTCGACGGCGAGATCGTGGCGGTGGACGTGCCAGGCCGCAAGCGCGGCGAGACCGTGACCGTCGACCGCGATGAACATCCGCGCGGCGATACCACCGCCGAGGCGCTTGCCAAGCTGAAGCCGCTGTTCCGCCAGCCGGGCACGGTCACCGCGGGCAACGCCTCGGGCATCAACGACGGTGCCGCCGCATTGCTGCTCGCTTCGGGCGAGCAGGTGAAGGCGCTGGGGCTGACCCCGCGCGCGCGCATCCTCGGCTTTGCCGGCGCCGGCGTCGAGCCGGCGATCATGGGCATGGGCCCGGTGCCGGCCAGCCAGAAGCTGATGGCGCGGCTGGGCCTGACCATCACCGATTTCGATGCCATCGAACTGAATGAAGCGTTCGCCTCGCAGGGCCTGGCCTGCATGCGCCAGCTCGGCCTGGCCGACGATGCCGCGCACGTGAACCCCAACGGCGGCGCCATCGCCCTGGGCCACCCGCTGGGCATGAGTGGCGCGCGCCTGGCGCTGACCCTGCTGCGCCAGCTGGAGGCCAGTGGCGGCCGCCGCGGCCTGGCGACGATGTGCATCGGCGTGGGGCAGGGCGTGGCGCTGGCCATCGAGCGCGTGTAAGCCTTCCCCCGTATCCATGATCTGCAAGACAGCCGCGGCCTTCGGGCCGCTCGCCAACAGGAGTACGCCATGAGCGATCCCACCGAACTGCGCGGCTACCGCAAGCCGTACCCCGGCAGCCAGCCGCCGCGCATCCATCTGCCGTATGCCTCCACCGCGCTGCGTGGCCCGGGTACCGACCCGATCGCCATCCCGGTGACGCTCTCGGAAGTGACCGGCCCGAGCATCAACCGCATCACCCTGGGTGAGCATGCCGCAGACCTGACCGCCGGTTTCCCCGGCCAGCCGCAGGGCGAGCGCATCATCGTCAGCGGCCGCGTGCTGGACGAGAACGGCCGCCCGGTGCGCAACACCGTGGTCGAGGTCTGGCAGTGCAACGCCGCCGGCCGCTACCTGCACAAGGGCGACCAGCACGATGCGCCGCTGGACCCGAACTTCAAGGGCACCGGCCAGGTGCTGACCGACAGCGAAGGCCGCTACCGGTTCACCACCATCAAGCCGGGCGCGTACCCGTGGCGCAACCACTACAACGCCTGGCGCCCGGCGCACATCCATTTCTCGCTGCATGGCGATGGCATCGGCCAGCGCCTGGTCACGCAGATGTACTTCCCCAACGACCCGCTGCTGGCGTTCGACCCGATCTATAACTGCGTGGACGACGCCAAGGCGCGCGAGCGCATGGTGTCCTCGTTCGACTGGGAAAACACCGCCAACGAATTCGCGCTCGGCTACCGCTTCGACATCGTGCTGCGCGGTCGCAAGATGACCGTCTGGGAGTAAGACCATGAGTTTCCAATCCACTCCGTGGCAGACCGTGGGCCCGTACTACCGCCTGGGCCTGGAACCGCTGTACCGCACCGAGATCGCCCCGGCCACCGCGCAGGGCGAGCGCATCGAAGTGCAGGGCCAGGTATTCGATGGCAATGGCACGCCGGTGTCCGATGCCGTGCTGGAAATCTGGCAGGCCGACGCGCAGGGCATCTACGCCCATGGCGAAGACCCGCGCCGTGATGACCACGATCCGGCCTTCGATGGCTGGGGCCGTGTGCCCACCGACGACCAGGGCCGCTTCGCCTTCACCACCGTCAAGCCGGGCCGCGTGCCGGGCCTGCGTGGCGAGCCGCAGGCACCGCACCTGGTGGTGCTGGTATTCATGCGCGGCCTGCTGCAGGCCACCCGTGGCCGCATCTACTTCAGTGATGAAGCCGGCAACGGCGAGGATGGCATCCTCGCGCTGGTGCCCGCCGAGCGCCGCCACACCCTGGTCGCACAGGCGCAGGGCAAGGGCCTGTACCACTGGAACGTGCGCATGCAGGGCCCGGACGAGACCGTGTTCTTCGCTTACTGATCGCGGCGCGGCCAACGCGCCTTCCGGCCACTCCACGCCCGCGTGCAGCGGGCGCGGGTAAGCTGTGGCCACCCAGGATGGACTGCACCGATGAGCCACTCCCCAACGCTGCTGGGCGGTCTGTTCGGCGACCCCGCCGTCGACGCCGTGTTCAGTGATGAAGCACGCCTGCAGGCGATGCTGGATGTCGAACGCGCCCTGGCGCGCGCGCAGGTGCAGTGCGGGGTGATCCCCGCCGCTGCGCTGGCCCCGATCGAAGCGGCGTGCAGCGCCGATCTGTATGCGATTCCCGCGTTGTCGGCGGCGACCGCACTGGCTGGGAATCCGGCCATTCCACTGGTCAAGGCACTCACCGCACAGGTCAAAGCGAGCGACGCCGAAGCTGCGCGCTGGGTGCACTGGGGCGCGACCAGTCAGGACATCATCGACAGCGGCGCGATGCTGCAGCTGCGCGCGGCGGTCAGCCACGTGCAGGCGCGCCTGCAACTGCTGTGTACCGCGCTGGCGCGGCTGGCCGAGGCCGAGCGCGGCACCGGCCTGCCCGGGCGCACGCTGCTGCAGCAGGCGGTGCCGGTCACCTTCGGCCTGAAGGCCGCCGGTTGGCTCGATGCGCTGCAGCGCAGCCAGCGGCGCCTCGATGCGCTGGCCGAAGACACCCTGGTCCTGCAGTTCGGCGGTGCCGCCGGTACGCTGGCCTCGCTGCAGACGCGCGGGCTGGACGTGGCCGAAGCCCTGGCCGCCGAGCTGCAGCTGCCGTTGCCGGCGCTGCCCTGGCACACCGCGCGTGACCGCATCGCCGAGTTCGGCAGCGTGTTCGCGCTGCTGACAGGCAGCCTGGGCAAGATCGCCACCGACATCGTGCTGCTGATGCAGTCCGAGGTGGCGGAAGCGTTCGAGCCGGCGGGCGAGGGCAAGGGCGGTTCCTCGGCGATGCCGCACAAGCGCAACCCGGTCGGCTGCGTGGCCGCCATTGCCGCGGCCACGCGCGTGCCTGGCCTGCTGTCGACGCTGTTCGCTGCCATGCCGCAGCCGCACGAGCGCGCGGCCGGGCAGTGGCATGCCGAGTGGGACACGGTGCCGGAGATCGTGCGCCTGTGCGCCGGCAGCCTGGCCCAGGTGACCGTGGTGGTGCAGGGCCTGCAGCTGGACCGCGAGCGCATGCGCCACCATCTGGACAGCCATGGTGGCCTGCTCTATGCCGAAGCCTTGGCGGTCACCCTGGGCGAGCGCATCGGCAAGCCGGCCGCGCATGCGCTGGTGGAACAGGCGGCCAAGCAGGCACTGGCGCAGTCGCTGCATCTGCGCGAGGTGCTGGCGCAGACGCCGGAGGTCACCGCGCAGCTTTCGCCCGCACAACTGGATGCCCTGTTCGCCGCCGACAGCTGGCGCGGCATGGCCGATACCTGGATCGACCGCGTGCTCGCGCGCGGCTAATCCCTACGTTCAACGCTGGAGCCCCCATGCCCTTCCTCGACCTTCCGCAGCATCGCCTGCATTACCAGACCGAAGGCCGCGCCGATGGCCCGTGGCTGACCTTCTGCAACTCGCTCGGTACCGACCTGGGCATGTGGCAGCCGCAGGTGGATGCGCTGGCCTCGCAGTACCGCATCCTGCGCTATGACCGTCGCGGCCATGGCCATTCCAGTGCGCCGCCGGGCCTGTACACCGTGGCCGAGCTGGGCGCCGACGTGCTGGCCCTGTGGGATCACCTCGGCATCGAGCGCAGCCACTTCTGCGGCCTGTCAATCGGCGGCCTGACCGGGCAGTGGCTGGGCGTGCATGCCGGCAGCCGCCTGCGTACGCTCACCGTGGCCGCCACCGCAGCGAAGATCGGCACGCTGGACGGCTGGCAGGCGCGCATCGCCCAGGTCCAGCACGATGGCCTGCTGCCGCTGGTGGATGGCACCCGTGAGCGCTGGTTCACCGCCGGCTTCGCACAGACCCATGCCAGCCAGGTGGAAGACATCCTGCAGCGCTTCCTGGCCACCAGCGTCGAAGGCTACGCCGGTTGTTGCAACGCGGTGGGCACGGCCGACTTCCGTGATGTGCTGGGCCGGATCGGCGTGCCGCTGCTGGCCATTGCCGGTGATGACGATCCGGTCTGCGTGCCGGCCGAGCTGCAGGCGATCGCCGAGGGCGTGGCGCAGGGGCGTTATGCCGCTGTAGCAGGCCGCCACATCTGCAACCTGGAATCGCCGCAGGCGTTCACTGACGCACTGGCCGCGCATCTTTCCGCGCCGCACTGAATCACTCAACAGGATGACGACGATGGACGAACAGGAACGCTACGAAGCCGGCCTTGCGGTGCGCCGCCAGGTGCTGGGCGAGGCGCATGTCGACCGCTCGCTGCAGGCGCGCACGGAATTCACGACTGAATTCCAGGATTTCATCACCCGCACGGCATGGGGCACGGTGTGGACCCGCGAGGGACTGCCGCGGCACACGCGCTCGCTGCTGACCATCGTGATGATGGTGGCGCTGGGCCATGACGAGGAATTCAAGCTGCACATCCGCGCCGCCCGCAACAACGGGGTGACGCCGGAGGAGATCAAGGAAGTGCTGCTGCAGGCGGCGATCTACTGCGGCGTGCCGGCGGCCAATCACGCGTTCGCGCTGGCCAAGCCGATCCTGGAAGAGCAGGCTTCGGAGCGCTGATACGGAATCCGCCGGGCATGGCCCGGCGCTACCACCGCGCGGCCCCGGTAGCGCCGGGCCGTGCCCGGCGGCTTTGCGTCAATTCAACAACATGCCCAAGCGCTGCGCCGCCTCGCGCAGGCGCGGCAGCAGCTGGGTCTGCATCACGCCCAGGCCGATGCGGCCCGCCTGGGTGCCGATGTTCAGCGCGGCCACCACCTCGCCGCTGCGCGAATGCACCGGCACGGCGATCGAGCGCAGGCCGATCTCCAGTTCCTGGTCGACCAGCGAGACGCCTTCGCGGCGCACCTTTTCCAGCAGGTCGAGGAAATCGTCCATGCGGGTGACCGTGCGTTCGGTGCGCGGCCGCAGCGGATTGCGTTCCAGATAGCCTTCCAGCGTGTCGCGCGGCAGCGCCGACAGCAGCACGCGGCCCATCGAGGTGCAGTACGCCGGCAGGCGGCTGCCCGCCCGCAGGCCGATCGACATGATGCGCACGGTTTCCGCGCGCGCCACGTACAGTATGTCATCGCCGTCGAGCACGCCCAGCGAGCAGGATTCGTGCACGTCATCGCGCAGGGCATCCAGCACCGGTTGCGCCGCCGCCGTCATCGACGACGAGGCGACATAGGCGCCGCCCATGCCCAGCACGCGCGGCAGCAGCACGAAGCCACGGCCCTGTTCGCCGACGTAACCCAACTTTTCCAGCGTGTACAGCACGCGCCGTACCGCTGCGCGCGAGATGCCCGTATCGGTGCTGATCTGCGACATCGTCACTTCGCGCGGGTGCTGCGAGAACACGCTCAGTACAGCCAGGCCGCGGCCGAGCGAGGTCATGAAATCCGGGTCGCCCTGGTTGTCCTGGATCTGCTGCATCAGCTCATGGGCCAGGCCACGATCCTGCGGTGGCGCAGGCGGGCGCTTGGGGCGGCGGCTGGGAGGAACGGCAGGCATGGCAGCAGCTTTCATCAGGTTCGACCTTGCATGGTAAGCGCTGGAACCGGCAACCGGTACCCACGCGGCGCAGCCATGCAGGCTGCACCGCGTGGCACGGCTTACTTGCGCTCGGGCAGCGCGTAGGCGATCACGTAGTCGCCACGGTCCGGCGACTGGCGTGCGCCACCGGCGGAAATCACCACGTACTGGCGACCGGTTTTCGGCGAGACGTAGGTCATCGGCGTGCCCTGGCTGCCGACCGGCATGCGGGCCTTCCACACTTCCTCACCGGTGCGGCTGTCGTAGGCGCGCAGGTAGTAGTCCTGCGTACCGGCGAAGAACAGCAGGCCCGACTGCGTGGACAGCGAACCGCCCAGGGTCGGCATGCCGATCGGAATCGGCAGGCCCATCTTGATGCCCATCGGGCCGGTGTCCTTCACCGTGCCCACCGGCACCTGCCAGACCAGCTGGCGGGTGGCCAGGTTGATCGCCGACATCGTGCCGAACGGCGGCTTCTGGCAGGGGATGCCCAGCTTGGACAGGAAGCGGTCGCGCAGCGAGCCGTACGGCGTACCGGTCTGCGAGGCCGCACCCATTTCAACGCCACCGGCGCCGCTGGTCATCTGCGCACGCGGGATCAGCTTGGTCCACAGGCCCAGGCGCATGTCATTGACGAACAGGTAGCCGGTGGTCGGGTCGACCGAGGCGCTGCCCCAGTTCATGCCACCCAACGAACCCGGCCACTGCAGCGCGAGGTCTTCGCCCGGCGGCGTGTACATGCCGTCGTAGCGGAACTGCTTGAACTGGA
The DNA here is from genome assembly GCF_003086795.1 of Stenotrophomonas sp. SAU14A_NAIMI4_5. NCBI lineage: Bacteria > Pseudomonadati > Pseudomonadota > Gammaproteobacteria > Lysobacterales > Lysobacteraceae > Stenotrophomonas > Stenotrophomonas sp. SAU14A_NAIMI4_5. Next base: position 1,922,834 of record NZ_CP026003.1, read on the forward strand.
TGCGGCACAGCATCTGGTCGATCGGGGTCGCACCCCACATGTCCGACTCGGTCAGCGTCTGCGCGCCGATCTGCGGCAGGCCCACCGACAGCGGCTGGGTCGCGGCATAGCGTTCGCCTTCGGCATTGCCCTGCGGCGCCGGGATGTTGCGCACTTCGCTGATCGGCACGCCGGTCTGGCGGTTGAGCATGAAGATCTGCCCGGCCTTGGTGATCTGCAGCAGGGCCGGCAGGGTGCCGCCCTTGCCGTCGGGCACGTCGGTCAGGGTCGGCTGCGCCGGCAGATCGTAATCCCACAGATCGTGGTGCACGGTCTGGTAGACCCAGCGCTCCTTGCCGGTGGCGACGTCCAGCGCGACCACGGCCGAGCTGTACTTGTCATCCTGCGGGGTGCGCTCGCCGGCCCACTGGTCCGGCGTGGTGTTGCCGGTGGGCAGGTAGACCAGGCCCAGCTGCGGGTCGTAGGCCATCGAGGTCCACACGTTCGGCGTGGCGCGCGTGTAGTGGATCGACGGATCCAGCGGCACATCCGGGGTTTCCTTCGACAGGTCCCAGACCCAGGCCAGCGCGCCGGTACGCACGTTGTAGGCACGCACCACGCCGGACGGTTCACCCACTTCGATGTTGTCGGCCACACGGCCGCCGACCACGATCAGATCACCGGCCACCAGCGGTGCGGCAGTAAGGGTGTAGAAGCCGGGCTTGATCTCGCCCATGCCGGTCTTCAGATCGACCACGCCGTTGCTGCCGAAGTCCGGGCACAGCGCGCCGGTCTTCGCATCCAGCGCGAACAGGCGCGCATCGATGGAGGTCATCAGGATGCGCTTTTCGCACAGGGCCGGGCCGGCGCTGGCGGTCTCGGTGGCCGGCTGCGGCGCGGGTGCCGGTGCAGCCGTCGTTGCGGCTGCCGGTGCAGTGGTCGCATCGAAGTAGCCCAGGCCACGGCAACGCTGCCAGTTCGGCGCGGTGGCCTTGGGATCGAAGGCCCAGCGCTGCTTGCCGGAGTCGGCGTCGATGGCGATCACCTGGTTGTGCGGGGTGCACAGGTACAGGGTGTCGCCGATCTGCAGCGGGGTGTTCTGGTCCTCGGCACCGAAGCCGTTGCTTTCCGGCACGTCGCCGGTGTGCGCGGTCCAGGCGACCTGCAGTTCCTTCACGTTGGCCGGGGTGATCTGGTCCAGCGCGGCGAAGCGGGTGCCGGCGGTGGTGTTGCCCCAGTGCATCCAGTCGCGCTGCTCAGCGCCCTTGGCCACCGGCACCACCGGCGGCGTCGTGCCCTGTGCGGTCTGCACCGGACGCGGCTGGAAGGCGGAGAAGGCCGTGCCCAGCAGGCCGACCAGCAGCACCGCGGCCACGCCGTAGGCGCCACGGCCGGCGACCTGGCCGCGGCTGCGGCGCAGTACCGGCCAGGCCAGTGCGACCAGCAGGGCCAGCACGGCCGGCATCACCAAGCGCGAGACCAGCGGCCAGAACTCCCAGCCTGCATCCACCAGCGCCCACACCAGCGTGGCCACGAAGGCCAGGCCGTACAGCAGCGCACCGTTCGGCCGGCGCATCACCAGCAGTACGCCGGCCACGGCCGAAACCGCACCCATCAGCAGGAAATACCAACTGCCCCCCAGCATTACCAGGCGAACACCACCGACCAGCAGAGCCAGGCCGAACAGAGTCACCAGGATGCCGAGCAGGACCACCAGCACACGGCACAGGGCCGGAACTTTCGTCGTCTCGTCCACGTTGCATGAACCTCATTGCGAAAAACCCGCGCGGAGGCGGGAAAGCCCCGCGCGCGCCAAGCGTGGCGGGGGCCGTCGGCATCCCGGGCGGCTGCGGGCCATGGCGGCGGGCAGGCGTCTGCCTGCTTATGACGCAGGCGGGGTGAATGGCCGGTTAGGGCGATTATCGCACGTTTGTGCGATTTTGGCGTGATGCTGCGGGGCCATGGGTGGAACGCAGCGGCGCGGTGGTGCCGGGAACGGGCAGCGCCGGGGCGAACCGGTTACCCTATGCCGCCATACAAGCTGGTAGCTGCAATGACCGACGCCACCGTGGCCGTCCCCGCCTGGGCCTCGCGCCTGCGCGATATCGCCGATTTCCCGAAGCCCGGCATCCTGTTCAAGGACATCATGCCGCTGCTCGCCCACGGCGAAGACTTCCGCGGCGCGATCACGGCCATGGCCGACCGCTGGCGCGGGCAGCAGCTGGACGCCATCGTCGGCATCGAATCGCGTGGTTTCATCCTGGGCGCCGCCATGGCGCTGGAACTGGGCGTGGGCTTCGTGCCGGTGCGCAAGCCGGGCAAGCTGCCGGGCAAGGTGCTGCGCGAGGAATACACCCTGGAATACCGCAGCGACTGCATCGAAGTGCACGCCGACGCGCTGCCGGCCGGCGCGCGCGTGGCCATCATCGATGACGTGCTGGCCACCGGCGGCACCCTGGGTGCCGCGCTGTCGCTGGTGCGCCGACTGGGTGTCGAAGTGGTCGGCGCCGGCGTGCTGGTCGAGCTGGACGGCCTGGGTGGCCGCGGCCGTTGGGAAGCGGATCTGCCGCTGCACACCGAACTGGTGTTCTGATTGCTTCGCCGGGCATGGCCCGGCGCTACCAACAGCCTGCAGGTAGCGCCGGGCCATGCCCGGCGGAGACCTTGACCGTCACATCATCCGCACGCGGAAGCGGCGGCCCTTGATCTTGCCGGCTTCCAGCTTCGCCACGGCCTTGTTGACCTGCTCACGGGCGATGGCCACGTAGGAGCGGGTCGGGAAGATCGCGATCTTGCCGATGTGCTTGCCCGACAGGCCGGCATCGCCGGTCAGCGCGCCGAGGATGTCGCCCGGGCGCAGCTTGTCGGTCTTGCCACCATCGATACGCAGGGTGCGCATGGCCGCCTGCGGCAGCTCGGCTGGGCGCGACGTCGCCAGCGGCGTCTTCTGCCAGTCCAGCGGCTGGCCCAGATGGGCTTCGACGGCCTCGGCGCGGCTCTTCTCGCGACCGGCCACCAGGCTGATCGCCAGGCCGCTGGCACCGGCGCGGCCGGTACGGCCCACGCGGTGCTGGTAGCTCTCCACGTCGGTGGGCAGCTCGTAGTTGATCACCGCCGCCAGCTCTTCCACGTCCAGCCCGCGCGCGGCCACGTCGCTGGCCACCAGCACGTTGCAGCTGCGGTTGGCCAGGCGGAGCAGCACTTCCTCGCGGTCGCGCTGCTCCATGTCGCCATGCAGGGCCAGCGCCGAGAAGCCAAACTGCTGCAGCGAGTTGGCGACCTCGTCCACGTCCTTGCGGGTGTTGCAGAACACCACCGCCGATTCGGGCGTGTACTTCAGCAGCAGGCCGGCCAGCGCCTTCTGCCGGTGCGCCGGTTCCACTTCGCAGAACAGGTGGCGGATGGCCGGGGCCTGGTCGGCGCCTTCCACGGTCACTTCCAGCGCATCGCGCAGCAGGTCGCGGGCGATCTCGCGGATGCTGTCAGGGAAGGTGGCCGAGAACAGCAGGCTCTGCCGGTCCTTGTGGGTGCGGCCGGCAATCTCGCGGATCGGCTCTTCAAAGCCCATGTCCAGCATGCGGTCGGCTTCGTCCAGCACCAGGGTGCGCACCGCGCCCAGGTTCAGCGCGCGCTTGCGGGCCAGTTCCTGCACGCGGCCGGGAGTGCCGACCACCACGTGCGGATCGTGGCCTTCCAGCGAGGCCAGCTGCGGGCCCAGCGGCACGCCACCGACCAGCAGCAGCAGCTTCAGGTTGGGGATGCCGGTGGCCAGCTTGCGGATCTGCTTGGCGACCTGGTCGGCCAGTTCGCGGGTCGGGCACAGCACCAGCGCCTGCACGCGGATCAGGCTGGGATCGATGGCCTGCAGCAGGCCCAGGCCGAAGGCGGCGGTCTTGCCGCTGCCGGTCGGCGCCTGTGCGATCACATCGCGGCGATCGAGGATCGCCGGCAGGCTCTGCGCCTGGATCGGCGTAAGGGTGGTGTAGCCGAGGGCGTCCAGGCCGGGCTGCAGGGCCGGGCTCAGCGGCAGGGTCGAAAAGTCAGTCATGGCACATTGTACCTGCGTGCGGGGCCGGAGCCTGCTGCGGGCCCTTCATCCACGCATGGCGTGGATCTACCGGGCATCGCCATCGGTGGGTGCGGACCGCTGGTCCGCACGGATGGGTCCATCCACGCATGGCGTGGATTTACCGGGGGTGGGCCGCATCCACGCGTGGCGCGGATCCACCACGCGCGATCCAGTAGATCCACGCCATGCGTGGATGACGTTGACCTGGCGCTATTCGCTGCCGCCGCCCGGCGGGCCCGCCAACCCGTACAATAGCGGGATGCCTCTGATTACCCTACAGAACGTCGACTTCAGCGTCGGCGGCCCGTTGTTGCTGGAAAAGGCCGAACTGTCGATCGAGCCGGGCGAACGCATCGCCCTGATCGGCCGCAACGGCGCCGGCAAATCCACCCTGCTCAAGCTGCTGTCCGGCGACCACAAGCCCGATGATGGCGAAGTCCGCGTGCAGCAGGGCGTCCGCGTGACCCGCCTGGAGCAGGAAGTGCCGCATGGCGCTGCCGGCTCGGTGTTCGACGTCGTGGCCGATGGCTTGGGCGAACTGGGCCAGTGGCTGGCCGAATTCCACCACCTCAGCCACGCCGAGGTCTTCGACGGTGAAGCCCTGGGCAACGTCCAGGCCAAGATCGACGCCGCCAACGGCTGGGGCCTGGACCAGCGCGTCAGCGAAACCCTGACCAAGCTCGACCTGGACGGCGAGGCCGAGTTCGGCCGCCTGTCCGGCGGCATGAAGCGCCGCGTGCTGCTGGCCCGCGCGCTGGTGTCCAGCCCGGACGTGCTGCTGCTGGACGAACCGACCAACCACCTCGACATCGAGGCCATCGACTGGCTGGAAGCCTTCCTGAAGGGCTGGAGCGGCAGCGTGGTGTTCGTCACCCATGACCGCCGCTTCCTGCGCGCGCTGGCCACCCGCATCGTCGAGATCGACCGCGGCCAGGTCACCAGCTGGCCGGGCGACTGGGCCAACTACGAGCGCCGCCGCGAGGAGCGCCTGAACGCACAGGCGCAGGAAAACGCCCGCTTCGACAAGCTGCTGGCGCAGGAAGAAGTCTGGATCCGGCAGGGCATCAAGGCCCGCCGCACCCGCGACGAAGGCCGCGTGCGCCGCCTGAAGGCGATGCGCAACGAGCGTTCGCAGCGCCGCGAACTCAGCGGTAACGTCAAGATGGAAGCCGCGCAGGGCGTCAGCTCCGGCAAGAAGGTCATCGACGTCAAGGACATTTCGTTCGCCTTCGGCGAGCGCACCATGGTCCGCGACTTCACCACCACCATCCTGCGTGGCGACCGCATCGGTCTGATCGGCCCCAACGGCAGCGGCAAGACCACGCTGCTGAAGCTGCTGCTGGGCGAACTGCAGCCGCAGAAGGGGGAGGTCAACGCCGGCACCAACCTGCAGATCGCCTATTTCGACCAGTACCGTGCGGTACTGCGCGAAGACTGGAGCGCGATCGAGAACGTGGCCGAAGGCCGTGATTTCCTCGAGTTCAACGGCAAGCGCAAGCACGTGCATGCCTACCTGCAGGACTTCATGTTCACCCCCGAGCGTGCGCGCGCGCCGATCACCCGCCTGTCCGGTGGTGAGCGCAACCGCCTGCTGCTGGCCAAGCTGTTCGCGCAGCCGTCCAACCTGCTGGTGATGGACGAACCGACCAACGACCTCGACGTGGAAACCCTGGAGCTGCTGGAAGAGCTGCTGGGTGACTACACCGGCACGTTGCTGCTGGTCAGCCACGATCGTGACTTCATCGACAACGTGGTGACCTCCACGCTGGTGATGGAAGGCGACGGCGTGATCGGTGAGTACGTGGGTGGCTACACCGACTGGCAGCGCTATGCCGCCAGCGTGGCCGCGCCTGCGGCGGCGCCGGTGGTCAAGCCGGCTGCTGCTGCACCGGCCGCTGCTGCGGCGGCGGCCCCGGCCGCGCCCAAGCGCAAGCTGGCCTACAAGGAAGCGCGCGAGCTGGAACAGCTGCCCAAGACCATCGAGAAGCTGGAAGGCGACGTGGAAGGCCTGACCGCGGCGATGAACGACCCGTCGTTCTACACCCGCAGCAGCGCCGAAGTGACCGCGCATACCCAGCAACTGGCCAAGGTCCAGGCCGATCTGGATGCCGCGTACGCACGTTGGGAAGAGCTGGAAGGCTGATTGCGGGGGATTCGTGCGGACCAACGGTCCGCACCTACCTGTAGGTCCACGCCATGCGTGGATGGGTGATCCATCCGTGCGGACCAACGGTCCGCACCCACCATCAACGGTCCGCACCCACCATCAACGGTCCGCACCCACCACCAACGGTCCGCACCCACCGGAATGCCGGCGTCACTTCACCCCGTGCAGATCCCGCAGCTGGCTCGGCCGGCTGCCGAAGTAGGCGGCCAGGTCGGCGATGTCCTGGTCGCTCAGGTCCTTCGCCTGCGGGGTCATCAACGCATGCTGGCGGTCGCCGGCACGGTAGGCCTGCAGGGCATGGGCCAGGTAATCGCCGTACTGCCCACCCAGCTTGGGGTAGGTCGGGTCGATCGGCGCATTGCCGTCGGCACCGTGGCAATCAATGCAGCTCTGGTTGGTCGCTTTTCCCTTCACGTTGGCCCGGGCTTCACCGGCGGCCTCGCGGCCCGGCGGCAGGCCGGCCGAGGAGGACGAACCGTGTTCGCCACTGGCGTGGCCGGGGTCGCCGGCCGACTTCTCACTGCTTTCCACCTGCGACTGCGAGCAGGCCGCCAGCAGCAGGGCAACGGACAGGGCGATGGCGTGACGCATCGTGTGCGCGGCTTTCGACATGGGCGGGCCTTACTTGACGGTGGACAGGTAAACAGCGAGATCGGCGATCTCCTGTTCGCTGAAACTCATCGACTGCGCCTGCATCGTCGGGTGCCGGCGCTTGCCCTGGCGGTATTCGGTCAGGGCCTGGGTCAGGTACTGCTGGGTCTGGCCACCGATCTTCGGTACCCGGTAGCTGGGGTACGCGTTCTTGTAACCGGTAATGCCGTGGCAGCCCTGGCAGGTATAGGCAAGCACCCGGCCATTGTCGAAGTTGCCGGCCGGAGCGGCGGCAGCGGGCGGGGTGGCCTGGGCAGGAGCCGGGGCGGGTGCTGCAGGAGCAGGAGCGGGCTGTGCGGCGGCCCCGAGGGGCAGGAGGACGGCCAGAGCGAGACAAGCGGCGAGCGGCTGCGGGCGCATGATGTCGTTATCCGGGGATTCGGGTCTGGTCGTTCCGGCGTGGGGTACGGAACGACCCGAGTATAGCCTCAGGTTTCATCTAGCTGAAATGGGGGCGGGCCGACCAGCGGCGTGAAGGCACCATGACCTTTGGGATATGGTGTTGCCGTGAAGTGGTGCATTACTTTGCTACCACACCTGCCCACGCATCCTCCAGGGATCTGACGATGTCGCACCCAACCTTCCTGCCCGGCCGCCGCACTGGACTCTGTGCCGCTGCCCTGCTGATTTCCACCTCCCTGCTGCTGGGCGGCTGCGCTGCCGGCCCCAGCGCCGACGCCAAGGCGGCTGAAACCAAGGACGAGAAGAAGGTCGACGCCGTGCCGGTGGAAGTAGCCGTGGCCAGCCACCGCGCGGTGGCCGCCAGCTACACCGGCACCGCCGCACTGGAGCCGCGCGCCGAATCGCAGGTGGTGGCCAAGACCTCCGGCGTGGCCCTGGCCGTGCTGGTCGAGGAGGGCCAGCGGGTCACCGCTGGCCAGCCGCTGGTGCGCCTGGACCCGGACCGCGCGCGTCTGGCCGTGGCACAGAGCGAGGCGCAGATGCGCAAGCTGGAAAACAACTACCAGCGCGCACAGAAGCTGGTCGGCCAGCAGATGGTCAGTGCTTCCGACGTCGACCAGCTGCGCTACGACCTGGAAAACATGCGCGCGCAGTACCGCCTGGCCACGCTGGAACTGTCCTACACCACGGTGGTGGCGCCGATTTCCGGGGTGATCGCCTCGCGGTCGATCAAGACCGGCAACTTCGTGCAGATCAACACGCCGATCTTCCGCATCGTCGACAACTCGCAGCTGGAGGCCACCCTCAACGTGCCCGAGCGCGAACTGGCCACCCTGCGCGCCGGCCAGCCGGTCGTGCTGTCGGCCGACGCACTGCCGGGCAAGAGCTTCACCGGCACGGTGGACCGCATCGCCCCGGTGGTCGATTCGGGCAGCGGCACCTTCCGCGTGGTCAGCGCCTTCAACGGCACCGAGCACGCACTGCAGCCGGGCATGTTCGGACGCATCCGCATCGACTACGACCAGCGCGCCGACGCGCTGGTGGTGCCGCGTCTGGCGCTGCTGGACGATGGCGAGCCGGCCGTGTTCCGCGTGCGCGAAGGCAAGGTGGCCCGCGTGCCGGTCAAGCTGGGCTATGCCGAGGGCCCGTGGGTGGAGATCCGCGAAGGCCTGTCCGCGGGTGACCAGATCGTCACCGCGGGCAAGGTCGCCCTGCGCGACGGCACCGCTGTGCAGGTCATCGCCGATCCCAAGGCGGCCAAGGCCAAGCCGGCCACCGTGGCCGCCAAGGCGACGCCCGCAGACAAGGCCGGGAGCCAGCAATGAGCGGCCCGGGACACGACCACGGTGCCTCGCCGGCCGGCGACGGCGCCTCTGCCGGCATGCGCGGTGGTCTGGTGGAATTCGCCACCCGCCGCCGCGTCACCATCGCCATGTGCACGGTCACGCTGCTGCTGTTCGGCCTGATCGCGCTGAACAACCTCAAGGTCAACCTGCTGCCCGACCTGAGCTATCCCACGCTGACCGTGCGCACCGAATACACCGGTGCGGCACCCACCGAAATCGAAAGCCTGATCACCCAGCCGGTGGAAGAAGCCGTGGGCGTGGTCAAGAACCTGCGCAAGCTGAAGTCGGTCTCGCGCACCGGGCAGAGCGATGTCGTGCTCGAGTTCGCCTGGGGTACCAACATGGACCAGGCCAGCCTGGAGGTGCGCGACAAGATGGAAGCGCTGAACCTGCCGCTGGAGGCCAAGGCCCCGGTGCTGCTGCGCTTCAATCCGTCCACCGAGCCGATCATGCGCCTGGTGCTGTCGACCAAGGCCACCCCGGCCAGCGATGAAGACGCGATCCGCGAACTGACCGGCCTGCGCCGCTATGCCGACGAAGACCTGAAGAAGAAGCTGGAGCCGGTGACCGGCGTGGCCGCGGTGAAGGTGGGCGGTGGCCTGGAGGATGAGATCCAGGTGGACATCGACCAGCAGAAGCTGGCCCAGCTCAACCTGCCGATCGACACCGTCATCAAGCGGTTGAAGGAAGAGAACATCAACATCTCCGGCGGCCGCCTGGAGGAGGGCTCGCAGCGCTTCCTGGTGCGTACCGTCAACCAGTTCGCCGATCTGGAAGAGATCCGCAACCTGCTGGTCACTACCCAGTCGTCCAACGGCAGCGCGGCCGATTCGGCCCTGCAGCAGATGTTCAACATCGCCGCGTCCACCGGCTCGGCCGCGGCAGTCGCTGCGGCGTCGGCGGCGCAGAGTGCCTCGTCCGGTGGCGGTTCCAGCGTGGTCGCCAACGGCGTGCCGGTGCGCCTGAAGGACGTGGCCACCGTGCGCCAGGGCTACAAGGAACGCGAAGCGATCATCCGCCTGGGCGGCAAGGAATCGGTCGAGCTGGCGATCTACAAGGAAGGCGACGCCAATACCGTGGCCACCGCCGAGGCGCTGCGCAAGCGCCTGGAGCAGATCAAGGCCACCTTCCCCGGCGATGCCGAACTGACCACCATCGAGGACCAGTCGCGCTTCATCGAACACGCCATCAGCGACGTCAAGAAGGATGCGGTGATCGGCGGCCTGCTGGCCATCCTGATCATCTTCCTGTTCCTGCGCGATGGCTGGTCGACTTTCGTGATCAGCCTGTCGCTGCCGGTCTCGATCATCGCCACGTTCTTCTTCATGGGCCAGCTCGGCCTGAGCTTGAACGTGATGTCGCTGGGCGGCCTGGCGCTGGCCACCGGCCTGGTGGTGGATGACTCGATCGTGGTGCTGGAAAGCATCGCCAAGGCGCGCGAACGCGGCCTGGGCATCCTGCAGGCGGCCATTGTCGGCACCCGCGAAGTGAGCATGGCGGTGGTCGCCTCCACCCTGACCACCATCGCGGTGTTCCTGCCGCTGGTGTTCGTCGATGGCATCGCCGGCCAGCTGTTCCGCGACCAGGCACTGACCGTGGCCATCGCCATCGCGATCTCGCTGCTGGTGTCGATGACCCTGATCCCGATGCTGAGTTCGCTGAAGGGCCGGCCGCCGCTGGCCTTCCCGGAAGAAGCCGCCGCCGAAGCGTGGCGTCCGCAAAGCCGCTGGCAGAAGCCGGTCGCGCTGGGCCGTCGTGGCTTCGTGGCCGGCGTGCGCTGGAGCTTCTTCGCCCTGGCCTGGCTGGTGGTGCGCGTGTGGCGCGGCGTGGTCGCCGTGGTCGGGCCGGTCATGCGCAAGGCCAGCGACATCGCGATGAAGCCCTATGCCGGTGCCGAACGCGGCTACCTGCGCCTGCTGCCCAATGCGCTGGCGCATCCGGGCAAGGTGCTGTCGATGGCTGCGCTGGCCTTTGTCGGCACCATGGCGCTGGTGCCGATGCTCGGTGCCGACCTGATCCCACAGCTGGCCCAGGACCGTTTCGAAATGACGGTGAAGCTGCCGGCCGGGACCCCGTTGAAGCAGACCGACGCACTGGTGCGCGAGCTGCAGCTGGCCCACGGCAATGGCGAAGGCGTGGCCTCGCTGTACGGCGTCAGCGGCAGCGGCACGCGGCTGGATGCCAGCCCGACCGAAAGCGGCGAGAACATCGGCAAGCTGACCGTGGTGATGGAAGGCGGCGGCAACGCACGCACCGAGGCGGACATCACCGAGCGCCTGCGCGACACCATGGGCCAGCACCCCGGTGCGCAGGTCGACTTCGCGCGGCCGGCACTGTTCAGCTTCTCCACGCCGCTGGAAATCGAGCTGCGCGGGCAGGACATGGCCACCCTTGAGCAGGCTGGCCAGCGCCTGGCCGCACTGCTGCGCGGCAATGCCCACTACGCCGACGTGAAGTCGACGGTGGAAGAGGGCTTCCCGGAAATCCAGATCCGCTTCGACCAGGAGCGTGCCGGTGCGCTGGGCCTGACCACCCGCCAGATCGCCGATGTGGTGGTGAAGAAGGTGCGTGGCGACGTGGCCACCCGCTACAGCTTCCGCGACCGCAAGATCGATGTGCTGGTGCGTGCGCAGGAAGGCGACCGTGCCAGCGTGGAGAGCATCCGCCGGCTGATCGTGAACCCGGGCAGCAGTCGCCCGGTCACCCTGGATGCGGTGGCCGACGTGGTCGCCACCACCGGCCCCAGCGAGATCCATCGCGCCGACCAGACCCGCGTGGCAGTGGTTTCGGCCAACCTGCGCGACATCGACCTGGGCGCGGCCATGCGCGAAGTACAGCAGATGGTGGCCGAGCAGCCGCTGGGTGCGGGCGTCGGCCTGCACATCGGTGGCCAGGGCGAGGAGCTGGCACAGGCCGCCAAGTCGCTGATCTTCGCCTTCGGCCTGGCCATCTTCCTGGTCTACCTGGTGATGGCCTCGCAGTTCGAATCGCTGCTGCATCCGTTCGTCATCCTGTTCACCATTCCGCTGGCCCTGGTCGGCGCGATCCTGGCGCTGATGCTGACCGGCAAGCCGATCTCGGTGGTGGTGTTCATCGGCCTGATCCTGCTGGTCGGCCTGGTCACCAAGAACGCGATCATCCTGATCGACAAGGTCAACCAGTTGCGCGAGGCCGGCGTGGCCAAGCACGAGGCGCTGGTGGAAGGTGCACGTTCGCGCCTGCGGCCGATCATCATGACCACGCTGTGCACGCTGTTCGGCTTCCTGCCGCTGGCGGTGGCGATGGGCGAGGGCGCCGAAGTGCGCGCGCCGATGGCGATCACGGTCATTGGTGGCCTGCTGGTGTCGACCCTGCTGACCCTGCTGGTCATCCCGGTGGTCTACGACCTGATGGATCGCCGCGGCGATGCCTACTACCGCGAGCGCGGCCGCAAGCATGCCGGTGAAGGCCTGCACGCGGCCGAGGGTGGCCACAGTGGCGGCGCGGAGGAACCGGCATGAGCGTCGCCGAGTTCTCCATCCGCCGCCCGGTCACCACCATCATGTGTTTTGTGTCGCTGGTGGTGGTCGGCCTGATCGCCTCGTTCCGGCTGCCGCTGGAAGCGCTGCCGGACATCTCCGCGCCGTTCCTGTTCGTGCAGATCCCGTACACCGGCTCGACCCCGGAAGAGGTCGAGCGGACCATCATCCGCCCGGTGGAGGAATCACTGGCGACGATGACCGGCATCAAGCGCATGCGCTCGCAGGCCACTTCGGAAGCGGCCTCGATCTTCATCGAGTTCAGCGACTGGGACCGTGACATCGCCATCGCCGCCTCCGATGCCCGCGAACGCATCGATGCGATCCGCAGCGACCTGCCCGACGACCTGCAGCGCTACAACGTGTTCAAGTGGTCCAGCAGCGACCAGCCGGTGCTGAAGGTGCGCCTGGCCAGTGCCACCGACCTGACCTCCGCCTATGACATGCTCGACCGCGAATTCAAGCGGCGCATCGAGCGCATCCCGGGCGTGGCCCGCGTGGACATCACCGGCGCACCGCCGAACGAGGTCGAGATCGCCATCGATCCCGACCGGCTCAGCGCGCACGGCCTGAGCATCAACGAACTCAGCGACCGCCTGCGCACGCTGAACTTCTCGATCTCGGCCGGGCAGATCAACGACAACGGCCAGCGCGTGCGCGTGCAGCCGGTGGGCGAAATCACCGACCTGCAGGAAATGCGCGACCTGGTGATCAACGCCAAGGGCCTGCGCCTGGGCGACATCGCCGAGGTGCGGCTGAAGCCGGCGCGGATGAACTACGGGCGTCGCCTCGACGGCAACCCGGCCATCGGCCTGGACATCTTCAAGGAACGCAGCGCCAACCTGGTGGATGTCTCGCGCGCTGCATTGGCCGAGGTCGAGGCGATCCGCGCGCAGGATTCAATGCGCGACGTGCAGATCAAGGTCATCGACAACCAGGGCAAGGCGGTCACCTCCTCGCTGCTGGAACTGGCCGAGGCCGGCGCGGTCGGCCTGATCCTGTCGGTCACCGTGCTGTTCTTCTTCCTGCGCCACTGGCCGTCCACCCTGATGGTGACCCTGGCGATCCCGATCTGCTTCACCATCACCCTGGGCTTCATGTACTTCGCCGGGGTGACGCTGAACATCCTGACCATGATGGGCCTGCTGCTGGCGGTCGGCATGCTGGTGGACAACGCCGTGGTCGTGGTGGAAAGCATCTACCAGGAACGCGAGCGCATGCCGGGGCAGCCGCGGCTGGCCTCGATCATCGGCACCCGCAACGTGGCCATCGCACTCAGCGCCGGCACGCTGTGCCACTGCATCGTGTTCGTGCCCAACCTGTTCGGCGAGACCAACAACATCAGCATCTTCATGGCGCAGATCGCGATCACCATCTCGGTCTCGCTGCTGGCCTCGTGGCTGGTGGCGGTCAGCCTGATCCCGATGCTGTCCGCGCGCATGGCCACGCCCAAGCTGCTGCACTCGCAGACCGGCGTCATCGCCCGCCTGCAGCGCCGTTATGCGCGCCTGCTGGACTGGTCGCTCCGCCATCGCGGCTGGAGCCTGCTCGGCATCCTGCTGGTGGTGCTGGTCAGCCTGGTGCCGATGAAGCTGACCAAGGTCGATATGTTCGGCGGCGGCGGTGGCAAGGACATCTTCATCGGCTACATGTGGAAGGGCGCCTACACCTACCGGCAGATGTCAGAGGAAGTGGCCCGCGTCGAAGCCTGGGTGGAACAGAACCGCGAGCGCCTGCACGTGCAGCAGGTCTATTCCTGGTACAGCGAGCAGGAAGGCAGCTCGACCACGGTGACCATCGACGAGAAGTACGCCAAGGACATCAAGGCGCTGCAGGAGGAGATCCGCAAGGGCCTGCCGAAGTCGGCGCGTACCGACTACTTCGTCGGCAACCAGGGTGGCGATGGGGGCAACGGCAACCAGGGCGTGCAGGTGCAGCTGGTGGGTGATTCCAGCAGCATGCTGCAGGAGATCGGCCAGGAAGTGCTGCCGCTGCTGGCCCAGCGCCCCGAGCTGCGCGACGTGCGCATCGACAATGGCGAGAAGGGCGGCGAGCTGAAGGTGCACGTCGACCGCGAGCGCGCCGCTGCGTTCGGCTTCAATGCCGAGCAGGTGGCCAGCTTCGTCGGCCTTGCCCTGCGGGGTGCGCCGCTGCGCGAGTTCCGTCGCGGCGACAACGAAGTGCCGGTGTGGGTGCGCTTTGCCGGCGCCGAGCAGAGCAGCCCGGAAGACCTGGCCAGCTACAGCGTGCGTACCGGCGATGGCCGCAGCGTGCCGCTGCTCAGCCTGGTCAGCGTGGACGTGGGTTCCTCGGCCACCCAGATCGGTCGCACCAACCGCCAGACCACCCTGACCATCAAGGCCAACCTGGCCGAGAAGGTCACGGCGCCCGATGGCCGCAAGGCCATGGAAGCGGTGCTCACACCGATGAGCTTCCCGGCCGGCTATGGCTTCACCTTCGATGGCGGTGACTACGGCAACGACAACGAAGCGATGCAGCAGATGGTGTTCAACCTGCTCATCGCGCTGGTGATGATCTACGTGGTGATGGCGGCGGTGTTCGAGTCGCTGCTGTTCCCGGCGGCGATCATGAGCGGCGTGCTGTTCTCGATCTTCGGCGTGTTCTGGCTGTTCTGGATCACCGGTACCTCGTTCGGGATCATGTCCTTCATCGGCATCCTGGTGCTGATGGGCGTGGTGGTGAACAACGGCATCGTGATGATCGAGCACATCAACAACCTGCGCCGCGGCGGCATGGGCCGCACCCAGGCGCTGGTGGAAGGCTCACGCGAGCGCCTGCGGCCGATCATGATGACGATGGGCACGGCGATCCTGGCGATGGTGCCGATCTCGCTGACCAACACGCAGATGTTCGGCGATGGCCCGGAGTACGCGCCGATGGCGCGCGCGATTGCCGGCGGCCTGGCGTTCTCGACCGTGGTCAGCCTGCTGTTCCTGCCGACCATCTACGCGGTGCTGGATGACCTGCGCAGTGCGGTCACACGCCTGATCCGGCGCGCGCGCGGGCTGGACATCGCGGAACCAGGCGCTGCCCGGGTGTAACGCGTGACAACGTGTTTGTGGTGGGGGGAGACCGGTCGTAGTGGGGCGGTCTCCCCCGTTTTTTTGTCGCTGGGCATGGCGGTGCCAACCAAGGTTGGCAGCTACCGGTAGCGCCGGGCCATGCCCGGCGGGGCGCGGCAATCAGCCCGCGACCTGGCCCCACACCTTGCCGGCGGTCAGCCACAGGCCGAGCATGCTGCCCAGGTTGGTCAGCATGAAGGTCAGCACCACGCGGGTGACGCGGTTGCGGTACCAGCCCTTCAAGCTCTGCGCATCGTCGCGCAGCTTGAGGAAATCCTCATAGGCCGGCTTGCGCAGGCGCGCTTCCACCAGCGCCGAGAACGCACCGGTCGGAATGCTCAGGCGGAACGGCTTGAATGGTGCCACTGCGATCGCGGTCAGGATGCTCAGCGGGTGGCTGCCGGCCAGCAGGCAGCCGATACCGGCCAGACCGCCGGTGTACATCGCCCACGTCGCCAGCAGTTCGGTGCCCACGCCCAGGCCGCCACGGTAGAAGCCCACGCCCACACCGGTGATCACGATGGCCAGGATGCCCAGGGTGAACCACGGAATGTTGCGCTTCTTCGGCACCGCTTCCAGTTCCGCGCGCAGCGGCGCCGGTTCGGCGGTGTCGGTTTCCAGGTAACGGGCCAGGCCGGCCAGATGGCCGGCGCCGACCACGGCCAGTACCTCGCGCAGCTGCGGGTTGTGTTCCTCACGCAGGCGCGTGGCCATGTAGCGGTCGCGCTCGCCGATGATGGTCTCGTACAGCGCCGGGCTTTCGCTGGCAAATTCGCCAAAGCTCGATTCCAGCATGTCGCCCTGCTTGAGCTTCTCGATCTCGTTCTCGCCCACTTCCTCCGAGGAGAACAGGCCCGCGCCGAGACCGGCCACCAGCTTCAGCTTGCCGAAGAAGCCAAGACGCTGCGAGGCGCGGCGGAAGGTCAGGCCGACTTCGCGGTCGATCAGCTGCACCGGCAGGCCGCGCTCGCGCGCCAGGTCCACCGCGCGCTTCAGCTCCGCACCGGGCTCGATGCCCAGCTGTTCGGCCAGGCGGCGCTGGTAGGCCGACAGCGCCAGGTTGGCGGCAAACAGCGCCACGCGGCCCTTGCGGATCACCTCCACCAGGTCCAGCTTGGCCAGCGTATCCGGGTCGCTCAGCGCCTGCAGACGCTGCGGGTCCAGCTCGACCGCCACGGCATCGAAGCGGCCGCTGTCGATGGCCTTTTCCACCGCCTCGACGCTGGCGTGGGACACATGGGCGGTGCCCAGCAGGGTGTAACGCACGCCGTCGCGTTCAACAACGCGCACCGGCTGGCCGGCGAACAGATCGTCGCCGGTTTCGGGAAGGGTTTCAGTCATGGATTCATTCATTGGAAGGTGCGGTGTCGGCGCCATCGCCGAGCGCGCGCTGCATCTGCACGGTGTCCAGCCAGCGGCCGTGCTTGCGGCCCAGGCCCTTGAACACGCCCACCAGGTGGAAGCCGAAGCGTTCGTGCAGCTTGATGGAAGCGGTGTTGGTCGGCTCGCCGATCACCGCCACCATCTGCCGGTAGCCGCGCGCCACGCAGGCGTCGATCAGCGCCTGCAGCAGGCCGGTGCCGACGCCCTTGCCCTGGAAAGCGGCATCGACGTAGACCGAGTTCTCCACGGTCCACTGGTAGGCGACGCGGGTGCGGTAGGTGTTGGCGTAGGCGTAGCCCGCGACCTGGCCGTCGATCTCGGCGACCAGGTAGGGGAAGCCCCGGTCGAGCATGTCGCGCATGCGGCGCAGCATCTCGGCCTGGTCGGGCACGTCGTACTCGTAGGTGTTGACGAAGTCGGTGACTTCCACCGCGTAGATCGCGGTGATCGCAGCGATGTCGGCCGGGCCGGCATCACGGATGAGGACGGCCATGGCAGGTCTCCGGCTCAGTCGATGTAGCGCTTGAGCAGGTCACCGTACGCATCGATGCGACGGTCTCGCAGGAACGGCCAGATGCGGCGCACGTGCTCGCTGCGCTGCAGGTCCACGTCGCAGACCAGCACGGTGGCATCGGTGCCGGCTTCGGCGATGAATTCGCCCTGCGGGCCCAGCACGTGGCTGTTGCCCCAGAACTGGATGCCCGATGCGCCCAGCGGCGAGGCTTCGTGGCCCACGCGGTTGCAGCTCAGCACCGGCAGGCCGTTGGCCACGGCGTGGCCGCGGTGGCTCAGCACCCAGGCGTCGCGCTGGCGGGTCTTCTCGTCCTGCACGTCGTCCGGGTCCCAGCCGATGGCGGTGGGGTAGAGCAGCAGCTCGGCGCCGGCCAGCGCCATCAGGCGCGCCGCTTCCGGGTACCACTGGTCCCAGCACACCAGCACGCCAAGGCGGCCCACCGAGGTGTCGATCGGGGTGAAGCCGATGTCGCCCGGGGTGAAGTAGAACTTTTCGTAGAAGCCCGGATCATCCGGGATGTGCATCTTGCGGTACTTGCCCAGCAGGGTGCCGTCCTTCTCGAAGACCACGGCGGTGTTGTGGTACAGGCCGGCGGCGCGGCGCTCGAACAGCGAGCCGACCAGCACCACGCCATGCTTCTTCGCCAGGGCGCCCAGGCGCTCGGTGCTCGGGCCGGGGATCGGCTCGGCGAGGTCGAACTCGTCCACCGACTCGTGCTGGCAGAAGTACGGGCCGTTGTGCAGTTCCTGCAGCAGCACCAGTTTCGCGCCCTGCGCAGCCGCCTCGGCCACGCGTGCTTCGATCACCGCCAGGTTGGCGGCGGCATCACCGTGGTTGCGCTCCTGGATCAGGGCGACGGTAAGGGGGCTGCGCGAGTTCATGCGGGGCGTTCCTGCGGGGGAAAACCAGCATGTTAGCGCGGATGGACGGCGACGGCGTGTCGCGCGCTGAATGGCGCGGCGGGTAGTGCCGGCCGCTGGCCGGCAATCCCGTGGATCCATCAGGCATTGCATGGTTGCCGGCCAGCGGCCGGCACTACCATCATGCCTTCAGCAGCCCTTCCGGCAGCTGCATGGTGATGCAGTGCAGGCTGCCGTTCTGCCAGATCAGCGAGCGGCAGGGCACCTGCACGATCTCGCGGCCCGGGTGGGCCTGGGCCAGCACGTCGCGGGCCAGGTCGTCGGCCGGGTCGCCGTAGGCCGGCATCAGCACCGCGCCGTTGACGATCAGGTAATTGGCGTACGACGCAGCCAGGCGGCGGCCTTCGTCGATCACCGGCTGTGCCCACGGCAGCGGGAACAGGCGGTACGGCTGCCCATCCTTGGTGCGCAGCGCGGCCAGCTCGTTGCCCATCGCCTGCAGTTCGGCGTAGTGCGAGTCGCTCTCGTCGTCGCAGGCCTGGTAGACGATGCTGTCAGGCGAGGCGAAACGGGCGAGGGTATCGATGTGGGCGTCGGTGTCGTCGCCTTCCAGGTAGCCGTGGTCCAGCCACAGCACGCGGTCCTGCTGCAGCCAGTCGGCCAGGTCGGCGGTCAGGCTGGCGCGGTCGCGGTCCGGGTGGCGCTCGTGCAGGCACTTCCAGGTGGTCAGCAGGGTGCCTTCACCGTCGGTCTCGATGCCGCCGCCTTCCAGCGCGAACGGAATGCTGCGCACCGGTGCGTTGTTGAACACGCCGGCCTGGTCGAGCGCGCCCACCAGCTGGTCGTCCAGGGTGGCGTCGAACTTGCCGCCCCAGCCGGTGAAGCGGAAGTCCAGCAGCTGGAAGCTGCCGTCGGCGCCGCGCAGGGTGATCGGGCCGGAGTCGCGCAGCCAGGTATCGTCGTAGGCCGCCGTAGTGAAGCGGACCCGCTCCATGTCGATGCGGTTGGAGCGCAGCCGCATTTCGGCATAGGTCTCCACATCGTCGTCGGCCACGCAGATCAGCACCGGCTGGAAGCGGGTGATGGCCGCGACCAGCGCGATGTAGGTCTCCTCCACCTGGCCCAGGCGGTCGGCCCAGTCGGTGTCGGCGGTGGGCCAGGCAATCAGGACGCCGCTCTGGGCTTCCCATTCGGCAGGAAAACGAAGGGTCTGGTTCATGGTCTCGCTACACAGGCCCGCCAGTGGCGGGTAGGGGGTTCAGCGGATCGGCGGCTTCGGGCCGATCTCGTTCGGATCCGCCTTGTTGGCCACCACGTCAATCACCTTCTGCTTCTCGAAGTAGACGGTGAACTGCGGGTAGACCCAGCGGTTGATGGTCGGCCACTGGCGCTTCTGCCCGCCGCGCGGCTGCAGCTGCTCGCTCGGCGCGCCGAACTGCGACTGCACCTGTTGCATGCTCTGGCCACGGACGGGCAGGGCACCGGCCGGCTTTTCAGCGGCGCGGTCGACCAGCAGGGTATCGGCCAGCGCCGGTGTGGCGGCGGCCAGGGTGGCCAGGACGGCCAGCGTGCTCAGGTAATGCTTCATCTCGATCTACTCCCCAGTGGTCAAGAAAGGCGATTACAGCAAAAAACGGCAGGAAAAAAAGCTGCACGCAACAAAAAACCGCCCGAAGGCGGTTCTTTGCATCGGGTCGGTCCCGCGTGGGACCAGCCGCGGCCCGGAGGCCGTGAGGCTTAGCGCTGACGCGCCTTGAAACGCGGGTTCGACTTGCAGATGACGAAGATCTTGCCACGACGACGGACGACCTTGCAGTCGCGGTGACGGGCCTTCGCCGACTTCAGGGAGGACAGGATTTTCATGGCATACCTCGGCGTAAACAGTAGTTGTTCGGGTGGAGCGTGGCCGCGATATGCGCAAGACAATCGGCAGTTGGCGCTCGTTCAAGCCCGCCATTCTACCGGGCTTTTTGTCGTCGTTTCAAGTGGTTGCGCGAAAGTCTCTGCGCGGGGGCTTGGGCAGGGGCTAGAATGGCCCCTTCACACGCGCTAGGACCCCCATGAATCCACTCGCTCCCGTCCTGACCATCGACGGCCCTTCGGGGGCCGGCAAGGGTACCATCAGCCGCATCGTGGCGCGCCGCCTGGGCTGGCATTACCTGGATTCAGGCGCCCTGTACCGGGCGGTGGGCGTGGCCGCGAGCTGGGCCGACATCGATACCTCCGATGCCTCGGCATTGGTTCGCTGCACCTTCGACACCCATGTTCAGTTTGTTGAACAGGGTGAGTCGATGCGGGTCATGGTCAACGGCACCGATGCCACCGACGAGCTGCGCCTGGAGACCACCGGCGCGCTGGCCTCGGCCATTGCCGCCATTCCCGAGGTCCGTGCGGCCCTGAAGGAGCGCCAGCGGGCATTCAGGGAGCTGCCGGGGCTGGTCGCCGATGGCCGCGACATGGGCACGGTGATCTTCAAGGACGCCCCCTACAAGGTCTTCCTGACCGCCAGTGCCGAGGAGCGCGCCGAGCGCCGGCATAAGCAGTTGAAAGACAAGGGGGTTTCTGTTAACTTTGATGACCTCCTGCGCGAGATCATGGCCCGCGACGCCCGTGATGCTCAGCGTACCGTGGCGCCCCTGAAGCCGGCAGACGATGCTGTCCTCATCGACACCACAGGCATCGGCATCGATGATGTCGTTGCCCGAGTGATGGATCTGCTTCCGGTTCCGGCTGCCTGATCCGTTCGCGCGGGAGTGCCACCAGCATCATCGGTGGTGGTCGCGCATAGCAGTGCTGTACCAGCTCCGTCGCGCAATGATGCGTGGCGGTTTTCCTACTACACACGACCTGCTTTTCCGGGGTCGACCAACAGGCGGGCGGTAACGGTCTTCAGTGGGGCATGTCCCCGATTAGGAAGCCAACCGACCCATGTGTCCAACAGAGTAAATCTAATGACCGAATCATTTGCCGAACTGTTTGAAGCCAGCCAGGCCAACCTGGCCAAGCTGAAGCCGGGCGCCATCGTCAGCGGTACCGTTGTTGAAGTCCGCGGCGACGTCGTGGTGATCAACGCTGGCCTGAAGTCCGAAGGCATCGTGCCGATCGAACAGTTCCGTAACGACGCTGGCGAAATCGACGTCGCCGAAGGCGACATCGTCAAGGTCGCCCTCGACTCCATCGAGAACGGCTTCGGCGAAACCGTCCTGTCGCGCGAGAAGGCCAAGCGCGCGATGGTGTGGGACGAGCTGGAAGAAGCGTTGGAAAAGAACGAAACCATCACCGGCCGCATCAGCGGCAAGGTCAAGGGTGGTTTCACCGTGGACATCAAGGATGTCCGCGCCTTCCTGCCGGGTTCCCTGGTCGATGTGCGCCCGGTGCGCGATCCGGCCTACCTGGAAGGCAAGGAACTCGAGTTCAAGCTCATCAAGCTGGACCGCAAGCGCAACAACGTCGTGGTTTCGCGCCGCGCTGTCGTCGAAAGCGAGCACTCGGAAGAGCGCGAGCAGCTGATGGACAAGCTGCAGGAAGGCGCGATCCTGAAGGGTGTCGTCAAGAACCTGACCGACTACGGCGCGTTCGTGGACCTGGGCGGTATCGACGGCCTGCTGCACATCACCGACATGGCATGGAAGCGCGTGCGCCATCCGTCCGAAGTCGTGAACGTCGGCGACGAGCTGGACGTGCGCGTGCTGAAGTTCGACCGCGAGCGCAACCGCGTTTCGCTGGGCCTGAAGCAGCTGGGCGAAGATCCGTGGGATAACATCGCCCGTCGTTACCCGGCCAACAGCCGCGTCTTCGGCAAGGTCTCCAACGTCACCGATTACGGCGCGTTCGTTGAGATCGAGCCGGGCGTCGAAGGCCTGGTGCACGTCTCCGAGATGGATTGGACCAACAAGAACGTCAACCCGTCCAAGGTTGTGCAGGTTGGTGACGAAGTCGAAGTGATGGTGCTGGACGTCGATGAAGAGCGTCGCCGTATCTCGCTGGGCATGAAGCAGGTTGCCGCCAATCCGTGGGAAACCTTCGCTGCCACCCACAAGAAGGGTGACAAGGTGTCGGGCCAGATCAAGTCGATCACCGACTTCGGCATCTTCATCGGCCTGGACGGCGGCATCGACGGCCTGGTTCACCTGTCCGACATCAGCTGGGCGACCACTGGCGAAGACATCGTTCGCAACTTCAAGAAGGGCGATACCCTGGACGCCGTCGTCCTGGCTGTCGATCCGGAGCGCGAGCGCATCTCCCTGGGCGTGAAGCAGCTGGAGCAGGATCCGTTCGGCCAGTACATGGCTGCCAATCCGAAGGGCTCCAAGGTCGAAGGCGTGGTGAAGGAAGTCGACGCCAAGGGCGCGATCATCGAGCTGGCTGACGGCATCGAAGGTTACGTCTCGGCACGCGACATCGCCAACGAGCGCGTTGACGACGCCACCCAGCACCTGAAGGTCGGCGACAAGGTCGAAGCCAAGTTCGTTGGCATGGACCGCAAGGGCCGTACCCTGCAGCTGTCGATCAAGGCCAAGGACGACGCGGAAATGCGCGAAGTGCTGGAGGAATACCAGTCCTCCTCGGCTGCCAGCGGCACCACCCAGCTGGGCGCGCTGCTGCGTGCACAGCTGAGCGGCAACAAGTCCGAGTAATCGGCCTTACGCTGTACGTTGTTTCCTGGACGGCCCGGGCATCCTGCCCGGGCCGTTTCAGGGTGAGTGACCCCTGATGTGAGCCGGCAATGACCAAATCCGAACTGATCGAAATCCTCGCGCGCCGCCAGGCGCACCTGAAGGCCGATGATGTCGATCTGGCGGTGAAGTCGTTGCTGGAAATGATGGGCGGTTCCCTTTCTGCGGGGGATCGCATCGAAATCCGTGGCTTTGGCAGCTTCTCGCTGCACTACCGTCCGCCGCGCCTGGGCCGCAACCCCAAGACCGGCGAATCGGTCGCCCTGCCGGGCAAGCACGTTCCCCATTTCAAGCCGGGCAAGGAACTGCGTGAGCGGGTCAGCAGCGTGCTGCCGCTGGACGCCGATCCGGCCTGAGTGTCCCGTCGCGTCACCGCGTGCGAATACCGCGGCGAGTCGGATAAGCTACGACCTCCTGCCACTGGAGCTGTCGCATGAAGGTTTTTCGTCTGCTGGTCCTGCTGGCGGTGCTGCTTCTCGGGTTGATCATCGGTGCCATGAACATGGACGAGATGACCATCAACCTGCTGTTTACCCAATTCAAGACCTCGATCGGCGTGGCGATCATCGCTTCGCTGCTGATCGGCGTCATCGTCGGTGCCGGCCTGGTGCTGGTGAGCGTGGTCATTCCGCTCTACGCCCAGCTGCGCCGCGCCAACAAGTCGGTTGCCGCCCCGGTGGCGCCGGTTTCCCCCTCCCAATCTTTTGATGGACGCTGATCGAAGATGGATTTCGTCACCGAGTGGTTCTGGTTCTTCCTGTTCCTTCCCCTGGCGGCGCTGGCCGGCTGGGTCATTGGACGGCGCGGCGGGCAACGCCACGGCGACAACCAGGTCAGCCACCTGTCCAGCACCTATTTCCGTGGCCTGAACTACCTGCTCAACGAGCAGCCGGACAAGGCCATCGAGCTGTTCCTGCACATCGCCGAGCTGGACAAGGAAACCTTCGAGACCCAGGTCGCGCTGGGCCACCTGTTCCGCCGTCGTGGTGAAGTGGATCGCGCGATCCGCCTGCACCAGGGCCTGGTCAACCGCAACGACCTGAGCGACGCGCAGCGCGTGCAGGCGCTGCTGGCGCTGGGCGAGGACTACATGAAGTCCGGCCTGCTGGACCGCGCCGAAACCGTGTTCACCGAACTGGCCCAGCTGGACCAGCGCGCACCGCAGGCGCTCAAGCACCTGATCGGCATCTACCAGGCCGAGCGCGACTGGGAGAAGGCCATCGACAACGCCACCCGCTTCGAAGATGTGACCGGCGAGCCGATGGGCAAGCTGATCGGGCAGTTCGAATGCGAGCTGGCAGAGCGCTTCCGTGGCGCCGGCAAGCTGGAAGAGGCGAGGGCGGCCATTGCCCGCGCGTACCAGGCCGATGCGATGTCGGTGCGTGCCGGCATCATCGAAGGCCGCCTGGAAACCGATGCCGGCAATGCCGAGGCTGCCGTGCGCGCCTTCGAGCGCGCCGCGCGCAACGATCCCGAGTACCTGCCCGAGCTGCTGCCGGCGCTGATGGAGAACTACCGCAAGGTAGGCGACCTCGGCGGTGCGCGTGCGTTTCTGTCGGAAATGACCGAGCACTACCGCGGCATCGCCCCGGTGCTGGCACTGACCCGCCTGATGGAAGAGCAGGAAGGTGTGGCTCCGGCGCGTGCCTACCTGGGCCGCCAGCTGAAGGATCGCCCGTCCGTGCGCGGCGAATCGGCGCTGATCGACCTGACCCTGGCCGAAGGCGCCGATTCCACCGCCACCCTGCACGACCTCAAGCACATCACCGACCAGCTGCTGGTGCGTAACCCGGCCTACCGCTGCACGCGCTGCGGCTTCGGCGCGCGTACCCACCACTGGCAGTGCCCGAGCTGCAAGGAATGGGGCACGGTCAAGCCGCTGCTGAACTACGCGGTGCTCTGAGCCATGGCCTGGCTGGTGATGGCTGCGCTGCTGGGGCTGGCCCTGCTCAGCGCCGCACTGACCTGGGCGGCGCGTGGCTACGCGCTGCGCCGGCAGCTGATGGATCAGCCCGGCGAACGCCGCAGCCATAGCGTGGCGACCCCGCGCGGCGGTGGCATCGCCATCGTCATCAGCCTGCTGGTGGCCGCCGTCGCCGCCATGTGGGCGTGGCCGGTAGCCATTCCCAGTCTGCTGGTGGCCAGCCTCGGCCTGGTGCTGGTGGCAGGCATCGGCTGGTGGGACGACCACCGGCCGCTGCCGGCCCTGCGCCGCCTGCTGGTCCATTTCATCGCCGCCGGCCTGCTGGCCGCGCTGGTCAAGGTGCATGGCGGCAGCTGGCTGCTGGCCCTGCTGGTGCTGGCGTTCACCGCCTCGCTGATCAACATCTGGAATTTCATGGATGGGATCAACGGCATCGCCAGCAGCCAGGCAGTCGTGGCGGCGCTGGGCTTCGCGCTGGTGTTGCCGTGGCCGTATTCGCTGGTGGCCATCGCGCTGGGA
Source organism: Stenotrophomonas sp. SAU14A_NAIMI4_5 (assembly GCF_003086795.1). Taxonomy (NCBI): domain Bacteria; kingdom Pseudomonadati; phylum Pseudomonadota; class Gammaproteobacteria; order Lysobacterales; family Lysobacteraceae; genus Stenotrophomonas; species Stenotrophomonas sp. SAU14A_NAIMI4_5. The sequence goes on from NZ_CP026003.1 coordinate 1,947,925, forward strand.
CTGGCCTGCCTAGGGTTCCTGCCATTCAACTTCCCGAACGCGCGCATTTTCATGGGCGATGTCGGAAGTGGCGCGCTGGGCTATGCGGTCTCGGTGGTGCTGGCCGTGGCCGCGCTGCGTACGGAAATCAACTGGTTGCTGCTGCTGGTGCCCATTTCCCCGTTCCTTGTGGACGCGGGCTTCACGCTGTTGGCGCGCATCCTTTCAGGACAGCGCTGGATGGAACCCCACACCCAGCACGTTTACCAACGCGCGGTGCAGGCAGGAGCCAGCCACGCCCAGGTCACAGCGATGTACTTTGTTGTAGGCCTGTTCAGCATTACAGTGTTCTATGTTTGCACCAGATTGCAGCCGAGGTGGGAGGCTGCCGTAGCGGTCGCGTGGATTTCCGCGCTGACCCTGCTTTGGCTCCTCCTGCGCAATGGATTGCGCCACCGATAAGGAATTACGCGAAATATGTCTTCACCCTGGCGGGACAGAATTCTTGGCCTGTTGCCTCGCACGGCCATCGTCTGCCATGACCTGTTCATGGTCTGGGCCTGTTGGCAGCTGCTGCATGCCGGCCGTTACTCCATCCTGCCTGACGCCCCGTCGCTGCCCCTGTGGAACGTCGATACGACGCTGGTGCTGGCGCTGCAGGGCATCGTGTTCTGGCGGGTCGGCCTGTACCGCGGCCTGTGGCGGTTCGCCAGCGTCAGCGACCTGCTGAACATCTTCAAGGCCAGTTTCGTCGGCCTGGTCGCCATCGTCCTGGTACTGGCCTGGAAGCGCTTCAACGGCGTGCCGCTGTCGGTGCTGGTGATCTATCCGTTCGCGCTGTCGGCACTGCTGGGCGCGCCGCGCCTGCTGTATCGCGCGTGGAAGGACTATCAGGCGCTGCAGTCCGATTCGACCGCGCGTCGCGTGCTGATCCTGGGCGCCGGCCAGGCTGCCGAGACCCTCGTGCGCGACCTGCGCCGCTCGGGCAACTTCGAGCCGGTCGGCCTGCTGGACGACGCCCCGCACCTGCGTGGTGCCAAGCTGCAGAGCCTGCCGGTCCTGGGCACCCTTGACGATGCCCCTGCCGTGGCCCGCGAAACCGCGGCCAAGCTGCTGGTCATCGCCATCCCGTCGCTGGATTCTGTGGGCATGCAGCGCGTGGTGGCCATCTGCGAGAGCACCGGCATCCCGTTCCGCACCGTGCCCAAGCTCAGCGACATCCTGCAGGGCCAGTCGCTGCCGGGCCAGCTGAAGGAAGTCGCCATCGAGGACCTGCTCGGCCGCAAGCCGATCATGCCGGACTGGAACCTGATCCGCGGTTGGCTGGGCGGGCGCACGGTGATGGTGACCGGTGCCGGCGGCTCGATCGGCTCGGAGCTGTGCCGCCAGTGCGCGCGCCACGGTGCCGGGCGCATCGTCATGCTGGAAATGAGCGAGCTGCTGCTGCTGACCATCGAGGCCGAGCTGCGCCGCAGTTTCCCCGACGTGCAGATCGAAGCCGTGCTCGGCGACGTCGGCGACCCGGCGGTGATGCGTCACGCGCTGTCACTGCACCCGGTCGATACCGCCTTCCATGCGGCCGCCTACAAGCATGTGCCAGTGCTGGAGCGCCAGCTGCGCGAAGCCGTGCGCAACAACATCCTCGCCACCGAGAACGTGGCGCGTGCGTGCATGGAAGCGCGCGTCGAGCATTTCGTGTTCATCTCCACCGACAAGGCGGTCGACCCGGTCAACGCGCTGGGCGCCAGCAAGCGCTACGCCGAGATGATCTGCCAGAGCCTGGACCAGAAGTCCACGCACACCCGTTTCGTGACCGTGCGCTTCGGCAACGTGCTCGACTCGGCCGGCAGCGTGGTGCCGCTGTTCCGCGAGCAGATCCTGCGCGGCGGCCCGATCACGGTGACCGACCCGGAAGTGACCCGCTACTTCATGACGATCCCCGAAGCCTGCCAGCTGATCCTGCAGGCGGCGGCGTCGGCGTCGCACGGTGCCATCTACACCTTGGACATGGGTGAGCCGGTGCCGATCCGCGTGCTCGCCGAGCAGCTGATCCGTCTGGCCGGCAAGCAGCCGTACAAGGACATTCCGATCATCTATACCGGGCTGCGCCCGGGCGAGAAGCTGCACGAGACCCTGTTCTATTCGGACGAGGATTACCGGCCGACCTCGCACCCCAAGGTGCTGGAAGCCGGCGTGCGCACGTTCTCGCGCGACATCGTTCTGGGCAACGTGCCGAGACTGCGTGACGCTATCGCCGAGTACGACACGGATACGATTCGGGAAGTACTGTTCGCGACCATGCCGGAATTCTCTCCAATTGAACAGGACGCATACATCTCTTCCGCTAAAGTGGTTCCCTTTCCGGCACGTGAGGCCAACAGGCATTAAATGAGCAAGCGAATTCGTAAGGCTGTTTTTCCAGTGGCAGGGCTCGGGACGCGCTTTTTGCCGGCAACCAAGACGGTTCCGAAGGAAATGCTGCCGATCATCGATCGTCCGCTTATCCAATATGCCGTCGATGAGGCCATCGAGGCAGGGTGTGACACCCTGATCTTCATCACCAACCGCTACAAGCACGCCGTTGCCGATTACTTCGACAAGGCCTACGAGCTTGAGCAGAAGCTGGAGCGTGCGGGCAAGCACGAGCAGCTGGAGATGATCCGCCACGTGCTGCCCGAGGGTGTACGTGCGGTCTTCGTGACCCAGGCCGAAGCGCTGGGCCTGGGCCATGCGGTGCTGTGTGCGAAGGCGGTGATCGGTGACGAACCGTTCGCCGTGCTGCTCCCCGACGACCTGATCTGGAACCGCGGCGACGGCGCGCTGAAGCAGATGGCCGACCTCAACGAGGCCAGCGGTGCCAGCGTGATCGCGGTGGAAGACGTGCCGCACGAGAACACCGCGAGCTACGGCATCGTGGCGACCGAGGCGTTCGACGGCCGCAAGGGCCGCATCTCGCAGATCGTGGAGAAGCCGAAGCCGGAGGACGCACCGAGCGACCTGGCGGTGGTCGGCCGTTACGTGCTGAGCCCGAAGATCTTCGAGCTGCTGGAATCCACCGGCACCGGTGCCGGCGGCGAGATCCAGCTGACCGATGCGATCGCTTCGCTGCTGGCGACCGAGGAAGTGGATGCTTACCGCTTCGAGGGCACCCGTTTCGACTGCGGCACCCATCTGGGCCTGGTTGAAGCGACGATCCGTTTCGCGCTGGAGAACAAGAAGCTGGCGAAGCCGGCGCGCGCGAAGCTGACGGAGATGCTGGCGGAAGAGTGAGGGTTTTTCGAGCGCTCCGTTCTGCGCCTTGATTGATACGTGGGGGAGGGGGCGGATGGCCCTCTCCAAGACACGCCAAAGCCCCTCCATGGTGCTCGATGGCGCCATCCATGGCGCCAACGGTCTTGGAGAGGGCCATCCGCCCCCTCTCGACAGTTTCCGTGCGTCGCGGACGGGAAGGGCGGAATCAAGGGAAAAGGCAAAAGCAAAAAAAGGCAGCCCATGGCTGCCTTTTTTGCTTGTTGGGGTCAGATCCCTTTGCGCAGCAAAGGGCTCTGACCCCGGCTTTACAGCAAGAGCATCCACGCATGGCGTGGATCTACTGCTTCTGCCTTTGCTCATCCTTCCGCCGCGGGGAGGCTGGGAGGGACGGGTTGGCAGTCCTGCCGACCCGGCCCACGCCATGAAGCCCAACGAGGCAACGCTCTGAACCTTACAGCGCCTCGAAAATACCCGCCGCGCCCATGCCCGTGCCGATGCACATCGTCACCATGCCGTACTTCTGCTGGCGACGACGCAGGCCGTGCAGAAGCGTCGCGGTACGGATCGCGCCGGTCGCACCCAGCGGGTGGCCCAGGGCGATCGCGCCGCCCAGCGGGTTGACCTTGCTCGGGTCCAGGCCGCAATCGCGGATCACCGCCAGCGACTGCGCGGCGAAGGCTTCGTTGAGCTCGATCCAGTCCAGCTGGTCCTGGGTCAGGCCGGCCTGCTTCAGGGCCTTCGGGATCGCGGCGATCGGGCCGATGCCCATCACTTCCGGGCGCACGCCGGCCACCGAGAAGCTGACAAAACGCGCCAGCGGGGTCAGGCCGTAGTCCTTGATCGCCTGTTCCGAGGCCAGCAGCACCGCGCCGGCGCCGTCGCTCATCTGCGAGGAGTTGCCGGCGGTGACCGTGCCGCCGAACTGGCCGTTGCGGAACACCGGGCGCAGCTTGGCCAGGCCTTCAGCCGAGGAATCCGGGCGCGGGCCTTCGTCGGTGTCGGCGATCTTGTTGCGGGTGAGGATGCGCTGGCCGTCGGCCAGGTCCGGCAGGTGCGAGACGATCTCGTACGGGCTGATCTCGTCCTTGAACTCGCCGTTCTGGATGGCGGCCATGGCCTTCTGGTGCGAGGCCAGGGCGAAGGCGTCCTGCTCTTCGCGCGAGACCTTCCACTCTTCGGCCACCTTCTCGGCGGTGATGCCCATGCCGTAGGCAATGGCCACGTGGTCGTTGTCGAACACGCTCGGGGCCATCGCGATCTTGTTGCCCATCATCGGCACCATCGACATCGACTCGGTGCCGCCGGCCAGCATCAGGTCGGCGTTGCCCAGGCGGATCGCGTCGGCGGCCTGCGCCACGGCCTGCAGGCCGGAGGAGCAGAATCGGTTCACGGTCTGCGCGGCAATCGTGTTCGGCAGGCCGGCCAGCAGCACGCCGATGCGCGCCACGTTCATGCCCTGCTCGGCTTCCGGCATCGCGCAGCCGATGATCGCGTCATCGATGCGGTTGACGTCCACGCCCGGGGCCTGGGCAACGACGCTGCGCAGCACGTGCGCAAGCATGTCGTCGGGGCGGGTGTTGCGGAACATGCCCTTGGGCGCCTTGCCAACCGGGGTGCGGGTGGCGGCGACGATGTAGGCGTCCTGGATTTGCTTGGTCATTGCGGTGATCTCTCGAATGGGTTTTGTAGAGTCGAGCCATGCTCGACTGCTACAGCCGGAGTGCCGACCAACGGTCGGCACCTACCAGGGCAGAGGAGTGCCGACCAGCGGTCGGCACCTACCAGGGCGGAGGAGTGCCGGCCGCAGCCGGCACCCGCCATCAATCAGTTGCGCAGCGGCTTGCCGGTCTTCAGCATGTGCGCGATGCGGGCCTGGGTCTTTTCCTGCTGGGCCAGTTCGACGAAGTGCTTGCGCTCCAGGGTCAGCAGCCACTCTTCGTCCACCAGGGTGCCGCGGTCGACCTTGCCGCCGCACAGCACGGTGGCGATGCGCTCGGCAATCTCGTAGTCGTACGGGCTGATGAAACGGCCTTCCAGCATGTTGACCAGCATCATCTTGAAGGTGGCGATGCCCACGTCACCGGCCACCTGGATGCGGCGTGCCGGCAGCGGCGGGCGGTAACCGGCTTCGGCCAGTGCACGTGCTTCGGCCTTGGCGATGTACAGCGCCTCGTAGCTGTTGAACACCACCTTGTCGGTGCTGCGCAGCAGGCCCAGTTCCTGGGCGTTGACCGCCGAGTTGGACACCTTGGCCATCGCCACGGTCTCGAAGGTCTTCTTCAGTTCGGCGAACACGTCACCGCCCGGGCCGGCCGCCTGCGAGGCACGCACGGCCAGTTCCTTCAGGCCACCACCGGCCGGCAGCAGGCCGACGCCGGCCTCGACCAGGCCGATGTAGCTTTCCAGGAAGGCCACGGTCTTGGCGCTGTGCATCTGGAATTCGCAGCCGCCACCCAGGGCCAGGCCGCGCACGGCGGCAACCACCGGCACCAGCGAGTACTTGATGCGCTGGCTGGTACGCTGGAAGTTGGCCACCATTTCTTCGAACTGGTCGACCTTGCCGGCCTGCAGCAGGCCGAGGGCACCGGCCAGGTCGGCACCGGCGGAGAAGGGTTCCTTCTGCTGCCAGATCACCAGGCCCTGGAAATCCTTCTCGGCGCGGCTGACGCATTCCTGCAGGCCATCAAGCACCTGGTCGGAGACGGTGTTCATCTTGGTCTTGAAGCTGACCACGGCGATGCCGTCGCCGTCGTGCCACATGCGCAGGCCGTCGTTCTCGAACACGGTCTCGCCCGGCGCGAACTTCTCGCCCAGCAGCGGATCCGGGAAGCGCTGGCGCTGGTACACCGGCAGCGCCGAACGCGGCAGCTTGGCGTTGCGCGACGGGCTGTAGCTGCCTTCGGCGGCGTGCACGCCGTCGCGGCCATCGAACACCCAGTCCGGCAGCGGCGCGCTGCTCATGCTCTTGCCGGCCACGATGTCATCGGCGATCCACTGCGCGACCTGCTTCCAGCCGGCGGCCTGCCAGGTTTCGAACGGGCCCAGCGACCAGCCGTAGCCCCAGCGGATGGCCAGGTCCACGTCGCGCGCGGTCTCGGCAATGTCGGCCAGGTGGTAGGCGCTGTAGTGGAACAGGTCGCGGAAGGTCGCCCACAGGAACTGCGCCTGCGGGTGCTGGCTTTCGCGCAGCTTGGCGAACTTCTCGGCCGGGTTCTTGATCTTCAGGATCTCGACCACTTCCGGCGCGGCGGTGCGGTCGGCCGGGCGGTAGTCCTGCTTTTCCAGGTCGAGGACGACGATGTCCTTGCCGACCTTGCGGAAGATGCCAGCGCCGGTCTTCTGGCCCAGCGCGCCCTTGGAAATCAGCGCGTCCAGCCACTTCGGCGACTTGAAGAATTCATGCCACGGGTCATTCGGCAGGGTGTCGCCCATGGTCTTGATGACGTGGGCCATGGTGTCCAGGCCGACCACATCGGAGGTGCGGTAGGTGGCCGACTTCGGGCGGCCGACCAGCGGGCCGGTCAGGCCGTCCACTTCATCGAAGCCCAGGCCGAATTCCTGGGTGTGGTGGATGGTGGACAGGATCGAGAACACGCCGATGCGGTTGCCGATGAAGTTCGGGGTGTCCTTGGCGTACACCACGCCCTTGCCCAGGGTGGTGACCAGGAATGCTTCCAGGCCTTCCAGCACGGCGACATCGGTGGTGGTGGCCGGAATCAGCTCGGCCAGGTGCATGTAGCGCGGCGGGTTGAAGAAGTGCACGCCGCAGAAGCGGTGGCGCAGCTGCTCCGGCAGCACGTCGGCCAGCTTGTTGATGCCCAGGCCCGAGGTGTTGGAGGCCAGCACCGCGTGGTCTGCCACGAACGGGGCGATCTTCTTGTACAGGTCCTGCTTCCAGTCCATGCGCTCGGCGATGGCCTCGATGATCAGGTCGCAGTCCTTCAGCTGGTCCAGGCCCGACTCGTAGTTCGCCGGGGTGATGGCTTCAGCCAGCGACTTGCTGGCCAGCGGTGCCGGGCTCAGCTTGCCCAGGTTGGCGATCGCCTTCAGCACGATGCCGTCGGCCGGACCTTCCTTGGCGGGCAGGTCGAACAGCACGGTGTCGACGCCAGCGTTGGTGAGGTGGGCGGCGATCTGGGCACCCATGACGCCGGCACCCAGCACGGCGGCGCGGCGGACTAGCAGGGAATTGGACATGGTGTAGGGCCTTTGTTGGTCAGCAGTTACTGGGTGGGTCACACCCGGTGGAATCACGGGGAAGCGGGCAGGGCACTGCCGCGTGCGGCGGCGCGGAACCCGGCTTCGGCGAAATGGATCAGTTCATGGGCGGCATTGGCACGATGCGCCGCTTCGGTGACACCTGCGGGTCGCTTGATCAGGCCGAAATCTGCCATGGCGTAGGTGAGCGAACCGGCCAGGAAATCCAGGCGCCAGTACAGCTCTTCCTTGCTCAGGCCCGGCACGCACTCGGCGATGGCCTTGCCGAACGCGCGCAGCACGTGGCCGTAGTGGTCGGACAGGAACTTGCGCAGGTTGTCGTTCTTCTCGGCGTAGGCGCGGGCGATCACCCGCACGAAGGCGCCGCCGCTCTGCCGGTCCTGGGCCATGGCCAGGGCGGGCTCGACGAAGGCGGCCAACACCGGGCGCAGTTCGCCGGGGTGTTCGCTGCGGGCGCGCTCCAGCTGGGCCAGGCGCACGCTGGTCATCTCGTCCATGCGGCGGCGGAACACCTCGTTGACCAGATTTTCCTTGGAACCGAAGTGGTAGTTGACCGCCGCGATGTTGACGTCGGCCTGGCTGGTGACCTGGCGCAGGGAGGTGCCGGCGAAGCCATGCAGGGCGAACAGCTCCTCGGCGGCCCCGAGGATCCGGTCCTTGGTCGAGAAGTGGGCGGGCTTGGCCATGGGGCGGCGGACCTTAATCAAACGATTGTTTGATACTAGGACCAGACGGGGGCGTATGGCATTTTGCAGTGCAGCAAAATGGCCGGGACGGTTACAAGGGATTCAGTAGTGCCAGCCCGTGGCTGGCAGCCGGCGATCCTGAATGGGAGCCCGCGGGCCGAAAATGCCGGGCATCAGGCCTGCCAGCCATGGGCTGGCACTACTGGGCAGGATCTCTTACAATTCGCCTACGTTTATCAGGCTAAGCCCGCGTCCCGACGCGGGTTTTTTTCATGTTACCCTTCGGGCCATCAGCGGCCCGATTCCATTGGAGACATCCCATGGCGCTGGAGCGCACCCTTTCGATCATCAAGCCGGACGCCGTTGCCAAGAACGTCATCGGCGAAATCTACGCCCGCTTCGAGAAGGCCGGCCTGAAGGTCGTGGCCGCCAAGTACAAGCAGCTGTCGCGTCGTGAAGCCGAAGGCTTCTACGCCGTGCACCGCGAGCGTCCGTTCTTCAACGCGCTGGTCGAGTTCATGATCTCCGGCCCGGTGATGATCCAGGCCCTGGAAGGCGAGAACGCCGTCCTGGCCCACCGCGACCTGCTGGGCGCCACCAACCCGAAGGAAGCCGCTGCGGGCACCATCCGCGCCGACTTCGCCGAATCCATCGATGCCAATGCCGCCCACGGCTCGGACTCGGTCGAGAATGCCGCGATTGAAATCGCGTACTTCTTCGCCGCCACCGAAGTCGTCTCGCGCTGAGAGTAATGCCGTGAATGAGGTCGTACAGTCCCCCGCCATCCAGCCGCTGCCGAAGTCGGCACCCACGGCTGGCAAGCAGAACCTGCTCGACCTCGATCGCGCGGGCCTGGAGAAGTTCTTCGTCGAGGTTCTCGGCGAGAAGAAGTTCCGTGCCCATCAGGTGATGAAGTGGATCCACCATCGCTACGTCACCGATTTCGATGAAATGACCGACCTCGGCAAGGTCCTGCGCGCCAAGCTGCAGGCCCATGCCGAGGTGCTGGTTCCGAACATCGTGTTCGACAAGCCCTCCGCCGACGGCACCCACAAGTGGCTGCTGGCGATGGGCGTGGATGGCAAGAACGCCATCGAGACCGTGTACATCCCCGACAAGACCCGCGGCACGCTGTGCGTGTCCTCGCAGGTCGGTTGCGGCCTGAACTGCACGTTCTGCTCCACCGCCACCCAGGGCTTCAACCGCAACCTGACCACCGCCGAGATCATCGGCCAGGTGTGGGTTGCTGCACGCCACCTGGGCAACGTGCCGCACCAGATGCGCCGCCTCACCAACGTGGTGATGATGGGCATGGGCGAGCCGCTGATGAATTTCGACAACGTCGTGCGCGCCATGAGCGTGATGCGCGACGATCTGGGCTACGGCCTGGCCAACAAGCGCGTGACCCTGTCGACCTCCGGCCTGGTGCCGCAGATCGACCGCCTGTCCACCGAAAGCGACGTGTCGCTGGCGGTGTCGCTGCACGCGCCGAACGATGCGCTGCGCGAGACGCTGGTGCCGCTCAACAAGAAGTACCCGATCGCCGAGCTGATGGCTTCGTGCGCACGCTACCTGCGCGCCAACAAGCGCCGCGAATCGGTCACCTTCGAATACACCCTGATGAAGGGCATCAACGACAAGCCCGAGCATGCCCGTGAGCTGGCCCGCCTGATGCGCCAGTTCGACAACGCGGTGCAGGCCAAGGATTCGGGCAAGGTCAACCTGATCCCGTTCAACCCGTTCCCGGGCACCCGCTACGAGCGTTCGGAAGAAGCGCACATCCGCGCCTTCCAGAAGATCCTGCTCGACAGCAACGTGCTGACGATGGTCCGCCGCACCCGTGGCGACGACATCGACGCCGCCTGTGGCCAGCTCAAGGGCCAGGTGATGGACCGCACCCGCCGCCAGGCGGAGTTCAACAAGACGTTGCAGGCAGGGAAGGGGAGCGATGCGGCCGCATGACCGCCTCTGGCCAGTCCTGATTGCAGGGGTGCTGGCCGTTTCGGCCAGTGGCTGCAGCAAGACCACCAAATCGCACCTCCCCGAGGAATACACCCGCGGCGGTGAAATCGCCCCGGAACGCCATGTGCGCGATGCGCCGGGCGTCCGTGAGGAATTCCGTTACCAGGACCAGCTGGCGCTGGCAGCCCGCGACATGCAGGTGGGCAACCTGGACGAGGCCGAGCGCAAGGTGCGACAGGCCATCAAACTCAAGCCCAAGGGCGTGGACGGGGTGATGCTGATGGCCGGCATCGACGACCGTCGCGGCCGTACCCAGCAGGCTGGCGAGGGCTTCCGCCGCGCCGCCGAACTGGCACCGCAGCGCCCTGACGTGCTCAACAACTACGGCGCCTGGCTGTGCCAGAACGGCAATCCCGCCGAATCGCTGGTGTGGTTCGACCGTGCGCTGCAGCTTCCTGGCAGCGCTTCGGCAGGCGGCATTTTGGCCAATGCCGGTCGCTGTGCGCTCGATGCCGGGCAGGTCGAGCGCGCCGAACGCGACCTGCGCGCGGCGCTGGTGATGGTGCCGGCCAACCCGGTCGCACTCGAGGCGATGGCCCAGCTCAACGTCCGCCGTGGCCAGTTCTTCGAGGCGCGCGCCTTCGCCGAACGTAGGATTGCGGCTGCACCGGCCACACGTTCCGTGTTACAACTTGCGTCTGAAATCGAGGCGCGACTGGGCGATCAGGCGGCATCCGATCGTTATCTGCAGCGGATTCGACAGGAATTTCCGCAGGACGCGGGCTCCTAACCTCCAGGGTTGATGCATTGTGATTGATGACCAGACTGTGAGCGCTCTCGATACTGCGGCCGGCTGCGGCACCCGCCTGCGCCAGGCCCGCGAGGCGGCCGGACTGACCCTTGATGATGTCGGCCAGCGCCTGCGCATGCCGGTCCAGGTGGTCAAGTCGCTTGAAGAAGAGCAGTGGCAGAAGCTCGGCGCCCCGGTATTCGTCCGTGGCCAGCTGCGCAGCTATGCGCGCCTGCTGAACGTGGATATCAGCCAGCTGCTGGAGCAGGCCCAGGTCGGTGCGGTCGTTCCGCCCACCCTGGTCAGCCATACCCATACCCCGCGTGCCCGCCGCATCGCCGAGAACCTCGGCCGGCGCATGCTGTATGTCGGTATCACCGCGGTGCTGGCGGTGCCGGTGTGGTTCGCCACCCGCGGCCACTTCGACAACACCCCGGCGACCCCGAACACGGCCTCGCTGGACGTGGTGCCGGCCGCCGTGCCGGTGGCCCCGTCCTCGGTCGGCAATGAACCTGCGGCCGCCAGTGCCGAGCCGGCGGTTGCCGCCGCCAAGCCGGCAGCCACCCCCTACGTGGCCTCGCTGGCCCCGGTGCCGCGCCCGGCCCCGGCCGCCCCGGCTACCGCCAACCTGGACATGCAGTTCAGTGGCGACAGCTGGGTCGATATCGCTGGCCCCGATGGCGGCTCGGTCGAGAAGGCGCTGATCAAGGCCGGCGAGACCCGCAGCTTCACGCCCGGCCAGGTGAGCCGCGTGACCCTGGGCAACGCTTCGGCGGTCCAGGTTCAGCAGAACGGCGCTATCGTCGATCTGACTCCCTACCAGCGAGCCAACGTGGCCCGCTTTCAGGTATCCTCTGAAGGCTCCGTTGTCCCGGTTTCACACTGAGACGCGGTTTCACCACCTTCGATAATCCCAATGGTCCCTCCCTACGGGCGGGGCGAGAGTACGCATGGCGATCGACGATCTGCTCGACGAGCACGAACAAAGTGAACGTGTCCGCAGCTGGCTGCGGAAGAATGGCGCCAGCATCCTCGGTGGCGTAGCGATCGCCATCGGCGCCATTGCCGGCTGGCAGTGGTACCAGACCAACCAGGGCGGCAAGCTGGCCTCGGCCAATGTCGAGTACCAGAAGGCGCTGGTTGGCCTGCAGGGGAACAAGCTGGATGACGCGGCAAAGGCGGTCAAGGCGCTGGAGGCTGGCCCGAACAGCATCTATGGCGACCTGGCGGCCCTGCAGCTGGCCAAGGCGCAGGTCGATGCCGGCAAGAACGAAGAAGCACTGGCCACCCTGCGCGGCGTGAAGGTCGAAGGCGACCTGCAGCGCGTGGTTGACCAGCGCGTGGCCCGCCTGCTGGTGGCCACCGGCAAGAGCGACGAAGCGATCAAGCTGCTTGGCAGCGCCACCGACAGCGGCAGCCTGGAAATCCAGGGCGATGCGCTGCTGGCGCAGGGCAAGCGTGACGCGGCCCGTGAGCAGTATGAGAAGGCGCTTAAGACGCTGGACGTGGCAGCACCGCAGCGGCGTGTGCTGGAAACCAAGGTTATGGACGCTGGCGGCACCGTCGCCGCCCCTGCGGAGTCGGTTTGATGAGTCAGAAGGTCATGATTACGCGCGTCGCCTCCGTCCTGCTGCTGGGCATGGCACTGGCCGGCTGCAGCACCATGAAGGGCTGGTTCGCCGGTAAGGATGCCGCCGCCAAGAAGGCGCAGGAGCCGGCCGAACTGGTCAAGTTCGAGCCGACCCTGAAGGTCAACAAGGCCTGGTCGGTCAACCTGGGCAAGGGCGAGCGCCGCATCGGCGTGCGCCAGGGCCCGGCCGTGGCCAATGGCCATGTGTTCGCTGCGGCGATCACCGGTGGCGTGCACGCCATCGACCTGGAGACCGGCAAGAAGGTCTGGACCTGGGAGCCGCAGAAGGAAAAGAAGAAGGCCAAGCTGCGCCTGTCCGGCGGCCCGGGTGTCGGCGAGAACCTGGTGGTCATCGGTACCCTCGATGGCCAGGTGATCGCGCTGGACATCAACGATGGCAGCGAGAAGTGGCGCGCCCGCGTGCCGGGCGAAGTGATCTCGGCCCCGGCCGTGTCGCAGGGCCTGGTGTTCGTGCGCAGCAATGATGGCCGCGTCACCGCGTTCGAAGCCTCCAACGGCACCCAGAAGTGGTTCAATCCCAGCGAGCTGCCGGCGCTGACCGTGCGTGGCAACGCGCCGGTGGTCACCGGTCCGGGCGTGCTGTTCATCGGCAAGGATGACGGCGCTGTCGCCGCCCTGGCCATGCAGGATGGCCGCACCCTGTGGGACCAGACCGTGGGCAGCCCCGAAGGCCGTACCGAGCTGGACCGCATGGCCGACGTCGACGGCGCTCCGGTGCTGGAAGGCAATACGCTGTTCGTGAGCAGCTTCAAGAACCAGACCATGGCCATCGAAGGCCCGACCGGTCGCCCGCTGTGGGCGCGCGACCACGGCGGTGCCGGCGGCGTGGCGGTGTCTTCGGGCAATGTGTTCGTTACCGACCCCAAGGGCGGCGTGTTCGGCCTGGACAAGACCAGCGGCACCGCGATGTGGTCGCAGACCGGTCTGGCGCGACGTTCGCTGACCGGCCCTGCGCTGCAGGGTGATTATGTGGTCGTCGGTGACTACAAGGGATACCTGCATTGGCTGCAGGCCTCCGACGGCGCGATGGCGGCGCGGGCCAAGAGCGGCGGTGACGCCCTGCTGGCCCAGCCAATCGTCGTCGACGGGGTGCTGCTGGTGCAGAATGTTGATGGCAAGCTGACCGCATTCCGGTTGGCAAATTAATACGGAGTAATCGCGATGCTGCCTTTGGTCGCCCTGGTTGGACGGCCGAATGTCGGCAAGTCGACTATTTTCAATGCTTTGACCCGCACGCGTGACGCCCTGGTCCATGACCAGCCCGGCGTCACCCGCGACCGCAACTACGGCGTCTGCCGTCTGGACGAGGACAACCACTTCCTCGTCGTGGACACCGGCGGTATTGCCGAGGAAGAGGAAGGCCTGGCCGGCGCTACCACGCGCCAGGCTCGCGCCGCTGCGGCCGAAGCCGATCTGATCCTGTTCGTCGTCGATGCCCGCGAGGGCACCTCGGCGATGGATGACGAGATCCTGGCCTGGCTGCGCAAGCTGTCGCGCCCGACGCTGCTGCTGATCAACAAGATCGACGGCACCGACGAGGACACCGTCCGCTCGGAATTCGCCCGGTATGGCTTCAGCGAAATGCTGACCGTGTCGGCCGCCCATCGCCAGGGTCTGGATGACCTGATGGACGAAGTGATCCAGCGCCTGCCCGAAGAAGGCAGCGGCGAAGAGCTGGACAACGATCCGAACCGCATCCGCATCGCCTTCGTCGGCCGCCCCAACGTGGGCAAGTCGACGCTGGTCAACCGCATCCTTGGCGAAGAACGCATGATCGCCTCGGACGTGCCGGGCACCACGCGAGACTCGATCGCCGTGGACCTGGAGCGAGACGGTCGCGAATACCGCCTGATCGATACCGCCGGCCTGCGCCGTCGTTCGCGCGTGGACGAGGTCGTCGAGAAGTTCTCGGTGGTCAAGACCATGCAGTCCATCGAGCAGTGCCAGGTGGCCGTGCTGATGCTGGACGCCACCGAAGGCGTGACCGACCAGGACGCCACCGTGCTGGGCGCGGTGCTGGACGCCGGCCGTGCGCTGGTCATCGCCATCAACAAGTGGGATGGCCTGACCGAATACCAGCGCGAGCAGGCGGAAACGATGCTGTCGCTGCGTTTGGGCTTCGTGCCGTGGGCCGAGTCGGTGCGCATTTCGGCCAAGCATGGTTCGGGCCTGCGTGAGCTGTTCCGTGCGGTGCACCGTGCGCACGAATCGGCGAACAAGACCTTCACCACCAGCGAAGTGAACAAGGCGCTGGAGATGGCTTACGAGACCAACCCGCCGCCGACCATCCGCGGCCACGTCTCCAAGCTGCGTTACGTGCACCCGGCCGGCGCCAACCCGCCGACCTTCATCGTGCACGGTACGCGCCTGAAGGAGCTGCAGGAATCGTACAAGCGCTACCTGGAGAACTTCTTCCGCAAGCGCTTCAAGCTGATCGGCACGCCGGTGAGCTTCATCTTCCGCGAGGGTACCAACCCGTACGAGGGCAAGAAGAACGTCCTCACCGAGCGGCAGGTCAAGGCCAAGCGGCGCTTGATGAAGCACGTCAAGGGCAAGTGATCCAAGAGAAGGCGGCCGCAGGGCCGCCTTTTTCGTTGGAACCCGGCGGGAAAACCGACCGGGGGAAACCAACGGGGGAAATCGACGGGGTAGAGTCGACTGTCAGTCGACTACCGCGCGCAGCGCGGGGTTCTGGCATTGGGCGAAGCGCAGTCGACCAACGGTCGACTCTACCGCGCTGGGCCGTGCCCGGCGGCTGCGGCCTACAATGGGCGCATGAGCATTCCAGAGCTTTCCCCACAGCAGGCGCAGGCGCGCGTGGCCCACGGTGCAGTGCTGATCGACGTGCGCCAGGCGCATGAGCGTGCCGGTGGCATGGCCGAGGGCGCGCGTGGCGTGGCCAAGGGTGACCTGCTGGCCGACCCGGCCGCGCACCTGCCGGTCCAGGGCCAGGACATCCTGCTGATCTGCCAGAGCGGCAAGCGATCGGCCGACGCGGTACAGGCGCTGCTGGCCGCAGGCTATTCAAACGTGGCCTCCGTGGCTGGCGGCACCGTGGCCTGGCGCGAGCAGGGGCTGCCATTGGTGCAACCGATGCTGGATGCCGCTGACCGCGACTTCTACGACCGCTACTCACGCCATCTGCTCTTGCCGCAGGTGGGCGAGGCTGGCCAGCGCCGCCTGCAGCAGTCGCGCGTGCTGGTGCTGGGCGCGGGTGGCCTGGGCGCGCCAGCCGGCTTCTATCTGGCCGCGGCCGGGGTAGGGCATCTGCGCTTTGCCGATCATGACCGGGTCGAGCGCAGCAACCTGCACCGGCAGATCGTGCATACCGAGGCCAGCGTCGGCCAGCTGAAGGTCGATTCGGCGCGCGAACGCCTGCTGGCCTTGAACCCGTCCATCGAGGTCGAAGCCGTGCCCGAGCGGGTGACCTCGGAGAACGTCGATCGCCTGCTGGACGGCGTCGACGTGGTGCTGGACGGCTCGGACAACTTCCCGCTGCGCTACCTGCTCAACGACGCCTGCATCAAGCACGCGACGCCCATGGTCTATGCCGCCATCGAGCGCTTTGACGGGCAGGTAAGCGTGTTTGACGCCGGCCGCCAGCGTGGCGTGGCCCCGTGCTACCGCTGCCTGTTCCCTGAACCGCCGCCGCCGGAGTTCGCGCCCAACTGTTCCGAGGCGGGCGTGCTCGGCGTGCTGCCCGGGCTGGCCGGGGTGCTGCAGGCTACCGAGGTATTGAAGCTGCTGCTGGGCATCGGCGAGCCGCTGGTTGGCCGGCTGCTGCGCTTCGATGCGCTGGGCATGCGCTTCCGCGAAACCCGTATCCAGCCTGATCCCCAATGTCCGGTGTGCGCGCCCGGGGTGCCGTTCCCGGGGTACATCGATTACGCCGCGTTCTGCCGGGGCGGGTGATCGCTGCGCACCCTCATCCACGCATGGCGTGGATCTACTGCGGCGTTGATCCACGCGATGCGTCGATGACACGCCGCGATAATCCAGTAGATCCACGCCATGCGTGGATGAATGTCGGCTATTCCGGAACGATGCTGGGTATCAATCCCGCCATCGTTCCATTTCCGGCACAACTAAACGCAACGTCGATGCTATTGCCGTCAGAAAACTTGCTCTATCGTTGAGGCCGATTTCGGTTTTCGGGGATACACCGCATGGCGGTAGAAGCAGCGACCAGCGAACTGGTCAAGGTCGTGGCCCTGTTGGGCGCGGCAGTGGTGATGGTGCCCCTGTTCCGCAGGCTCGGCCTGGGTTCGGTGCTGGGTTACTTCGCCGCGGGCCTGGCGATCGGACCGTTCGGCCTGGGCTGGTTCTCCGACCCGCAGGCGATCCTGCATACGGCCGAGCTGGGCGTGGTGATGTTCCTGTTCGTCATCGGCCTGGAAATGCGCCCCTCGCATCTGTGGAGCCTGCGCAAGGAAATCTTCGGGCTGGGCACGCTGCAGATCGTCACCTGCGCGCTGGTGCTGACCAGCATCGCCAAACTGTTCGGCCTGCCGTGGCAGGTCGCCTTCATCGGCGCCACCGGCTTCGTGCTCACCTCCACCGCGGTGGTGATGCAGCTGCTGGCCGAGCGTGGTGACATCGCGCTGCCGTCGGGGCAGAAGATCGTCTCCATCCTGCTGTTCGAAGACCTGCTGATCGTGCCGCTGCTGGCCCTGGTGGCGTGGATGGCACCGAGCGCCGGCAGTGCCGATGGCGAGGGCTCGCGCTGGTTGTCGGTGGCGATCGGCGTCGGCGCCATCGTCGGCCTGGTGCTGGTCGGCCGCTTCCTGCTCAATCCGCTGTTCCGCCTGCTTGCCGAATCGAAAGCACGCGAAGTGATGACCGCCGCCGCGCTGCTGGTGGTGCTGGGTGCGGCGCTGCTGATGCAGCTGTCCGGCCTGTCGATGGCGATGGGCGCGTTCCTTGCCGGTGTGCTGCTGAGCGAATCCACCTTCCGTCACCAGATCGAAGCGGACATCGAGCCGTTCCGCGGCATCCTGCTGGGGCTGTTCTTCCTCAGCGTGGGCATGGCGCTGGACCTGGGCGTGGTGGCTGGCAACTGGCCGATGATCGTCGGCCTGGTGCTGGCGCTGATGGCGGCCAAGGCGCTGTGCATCTACGTGGTGGCGCGGCTGATGGGCAGCGACCACGCGCAGGCGATGGACCGCGGCGTGCTGATGGCGCAGGGCGGCGAATTCGCCTTCGTGCTGTTCTCCGCCGCGGCCAGTGCCGGCGTCATCGACATGGATATCAATGCCAACTTCACCGCCGTGGTGGTGCTGTCGATGGCGCTGACCCCGCTGGTGGTGCTGGTCTACAAGCGCGTGGCGCCGAAGCCGGAAGTGAGCCTGGAAGGCGTGGACACCGCCGACGGCCTGTCCGGCAGCGTGCTGATGATCGGCTTCGGCCGCTTCGGCCAGGTGGCCAGCCAGTCGCTGCTGGCCCGCGACGTGGACGTGACCATCATCGACAACGACGTGGAGATGATCCATAACGCCGAGCGCTTCGGTTTCAAGATCTATTACGGCGATGGCACGCGTCTTGACGTGCTGCATGCCTCCGGCGCCGGTACCGCACGGGCGATCGCGGTGTGCGTGAACAATGCCGAGGATGCCGACCGCATCGTTGAACTGGTCGCGCATGAATTCCCGCAGGCCAAGCTGCTGGTGCGCTCGTTCGACCGCGAGCACTCGCTGCGGCTGATTCATGCCGGCGTCGATTTCCAGATCCGCGAGACGTTTGAATCGGCGCTGATGTTCGGCCAGGCCGCGCTGATGGAGCTGGGTGCGGACGAGGACGACGCGCAGGAGATCGCCGAGCAGATCCGCGAGCGCGATGCCGAGCGCTTCGAGTTGGAAATGGCCGGCGGCAGCCTGCGTGCTGGCGCGCACATGGTGTTCGGCAGCGCGCTGCCGGGCGTGCCGACCCCGACCCCGTTCACCGCGCCCAAGCGCAAGGCCCGCACGTTGAATGCGGACCAGGTGCCGGAAGAAGAAGAGGATTGAGGGCAGGGGTCGGATCCCTTTCCAACGGAAAGGGCTCTGACCCCGTGCTGGTTGCGTGACGGTGGTAGTGCCGGCCGCTGGCCGGCATTGCTGCGCTCATGAGGTTGCCGGCCAGCGGCCGGCACTACCGGTACCTGAGCTTGGTCGGTGGGGTCAGAGCCCTTTGCCTGAGGCAAAGGGATCCGACCCCGCTGCCACATCCCGGTGGGCGAGGGGGCCTGAATCAGGGACAATAGCGTCCCCGCCGCCGCCTGCCCCCGCATTCGATGACTGACTCCGCCGCCCAGCTTCCTGCCCGCATCCTCGATGGCCGCCGTATTGCCGAGGACCTGCTCGACAGCCTGAAGGTGCGCGTCGACGCCCGGGTGGCTGCCGGTGGCAGCCGCCCCGGCCTGGCCGTGGTGCTGGTGGGTGGCGACCCGGCGTCGACCGTGTACGTGCGCAACAAGCGCCGTGCGGCCGAAAAGGTCGGCATCGAAGCGCATGACTACGATCTGCCGGCCGGCACAAGCGAGGCCGAACTGCTGGCCCTGATCGACCAGCTGAACGCCGATCCGAAGATCAACGGCATCCTGATCCAGCTGCCGCTGCCGGGCATTCCCGACGCGCGCCGCCTGATCCAGCGCATCGACCCGCGCAAGGACGTGGACGGCTTCCACCCGGAAAACGTCGGCCACCTGGCCCTGCGTGAATTCGGCCTGCGCCCGTGCACCCCGCGCGGCATCACCACGCTGCTGGGCCACACCGACCAGCCGGTGCGCGGCCGCAACGCCACCATCGTGGGTGTCAGCAACCACGTCGGCCGGCCGATGGGCCTGGAGCTGCTGATTGCCGGCTGCACCGTCACCAGCTGCCACAAGTTCACCCCCAAGGACGTGCTGGAACAGGCCGTGCGCAATGCCGACATCCTGGTGGTGGCCGTGGGCCGCCCGGGCATCGTGCCGGGCGAGTGGGTGAAGCCGGGCGCGGTGGTGATCGACGTCGGCATCAACCGGCTGGAAGACGGCCGCCTGGTGGGCGATGTCGGCTTCGAGGCTGCGGCGGAGCGGGCGAGCTGGATCACCCCGGTGCCGGGTGGTGTCGGCCCGATGACCGTGGCCACGCTGATGCAGAACACGCTGGAAGCTGCGGAAGCGCTGAGCTGATTGCCGGCTCCTGGTGGGTTGGTGGGTGCCGACCGTTGGTCGGCACATTGCCGGACAGTGCGGACCAACGGTCCGCACCTACCAAAAACAGGCCGGGCTGGCTTCTGGTGGGTGCCGACCGTTGGTCGGCACATTGCCGGGTAGTGCGGACCAACGGTCCGCACCTACCAAAAACAGGCCGGGCTGGTTTCTGGTGGGTGCCGACCGTTGGTCGGCACATTGCCGGACAGTGCGGACCAACGGTCCGCACCTACCAAAAACAGGCCGGGCTGGCTTCTGGTGGGTGCCGGCCGTTGGTCGGCACATTGCCGGACAGTGCGGACCAACGGTCCGCACCTACCAAAAGCAGGCCGAAGACCGGCTCTTGGTGGGTGCCGACCGTTGGTCGGCACATTGCCGGGTAGTGCGGACCAACGGTCCGCACCTACCAAAAACAGGCCGGGCTGGCTTCTGGTGGGTGCCGACCGTTGGTCGGCACATTCCAAAGGCCCCGCCCGCGCGACACTGCGTCGCATCCACCCCCTCCCACGGGGCGTGAAAAAGGGGTAAAATGTCGCGCTTCCCCACATCTCGGGTATGCCGATGCTGCGCATCCAGGCTGAAGCACTCACTTACGACGACGTCTCGCTCGTCCCCGCCCACTCGACCATCCTGCCCAAGGACGTCAACCTCGAAACGCGGTTGACTCGCGACCTGAAGCTGAAGCTTCCGATCCTGTCTGCGGCCATGGATACCGTCACCGAAGCCCGCCTGGCCATCGCCATGGCCCAGCTCGGCGGCATGGGCATCATCCACAAGAATCTCAGCCTGGAACAGCAGGCCGCGGAAGTGGCCAAGGTCAAGAAGTTCGAGGCCGGTGTCATCCGCGACCCGATCACCGTCGGCCCGGAAACCACCATCCGCGACGTGCTGGCCCTGACCCAGGCGCACAACATCTCCGGCGTGCCGGTGGTGGGCAGCGACGGCCTGCTGGCCGGTATCGTCACCCATCGCGACATGCGCTTCGAGACCGAGCTGGACGATCCGGTCCGCCACATCATGACCAAGAAGGATCGCCTGGTCACGGTCAAGGAAGGCGCCGCCAGCGATGAAGTGCTGCAGCTGCTGCACCGCAACCGCATCGAAAAGGTGCTGGTGGTCAACGATGATTTCGCCCTGCGTGGCCTGATCACCGTCAAGGACATCCAGAAGAACACCGACTTCCCCAACGCCGCCAAGGATCTGTCGACCCGCCTGCTGGTCGGCGCTGCCGTCGGCGTGGGTGGTGACACCGACCGCCGCGTGGAAGCGCTGGTTGCCGCCGGCGTGGACGTGATCGTGGTCGATACCGCGCACGGCCACTCGCAGGGCGTGCTGGACCGCGTTGCCTGGGTCAAGAAGAACTTCCCGCACGTGCAGGTTATCGGTGGCAACATCTGCACCGGCGAAGCCGCACTGGCGCTGCTGGACAGCGGCGCGGACGCAGTCAAGGTCGGCATCGGCCCGGGCTCGATCTGCACCACCCGCGTCGTCGCCGGCGTCGGCGTGCCGCAGGTCACCGCCATCGATCTGGTGGCCGAAGCCCTGCAGGACCGCATCCCGCTCATCGCCGACGGTGGCATCCGTTACTCGGGTGACATCGGCAAGGCGCTGGCCGCCGGTGCCTCGACCATCATGGTCGGCGGCCTGCTGGCCGGTACCGAGGAATCGCCGGGCGAGACCGAGCTGTACCAGGGCCGTTCGTACAAGAGCTACCGCGGCATGGGTTCGCTGGCTGCCATGGAGAAGGGGTCCAAGGACCGCTACTTCCAGGACGCCGCCACCGCCGACAAGCTGGTGCCGGAAGGCATCGAAGGCCGCGTGCCGTACCGCGGCCCGGTGGGCGGCATCATCCACCAGCTGATGGGCGGCCTGCGCGCCACCATGGGCTACGTGGGTTGCGCCACCATCGACGACATGCGCACCAAGCCCAAGTTCGTCAAGATCAGCGGCGCCGGCCAGCGTGAGAGTCACGTCCACGACGTGACGATCACCAAGGAACCGCCGAACTACCGCGCCTGACGCGGGCCGGAGAAAGAGGAACGAGGAAGCTGATTCCCGTTCCTCTTTTTCCATCTGCCGCAGCAAATTATTTGAAGTTTCGTTTTCCCTACTGCATTGCCAGGGCGCCATGACCAATATCCATAACGACAAGATCCTGATCCTCGATTTCGGCGCGCAGTACACGCAGCTGATCGCCCGCCGCATCCGCGAGCTGGGCGTCTACTGCGAAATCTGGGCCTGGGACCACAACCCGGCCGAGATCGCGGCGTTTGGCGCCAAGGGCATCATCCTGTCCGGCGGCCCGGAATCGACCACGCTGCCGGGCGCCCCGGCCGCACCGCAGGAAGTGTTCGACAGCGGCCTGCCGATCTTCGGCATCTGCTACGGCATGCAGACCCTGGCTGCCCAGCTGGGCGGCGCCACCGAAGCGGCTGACCAGCGCGAGTTCGGCCACGCCGAAGTGAACGTCATCAACCCCGATGCACTGTTCAAGGGCCTGAGCGACCACGGCGGCGAGCCGAAGCTGAATGTCTGGATGAGCCACGGCGACCACGTCTCCGTCGCGCCGCCGGGCTTCACCATCACCGCCACCACCGACCGCATTCCGGTGGCCGCCATGGCCAACGAAGAAAAGCGCTGGTACGGCGTGCAGTTCCACCCGGAAGTGACCCACACCCTGCAGGGCCAGGCGCTGCTGCGCCGCTTCGTGGTGGATGTGTGCGGCTGCCAGACCCTGTGGACCGCCGCCAACATCATCGACGACCAGATCGCCCGCGTGCGCGAACAGGTGGGCGATGACGAAGTGATCCTGGGCCTGTCCGGCGGCGTCGATTCGTCCGTCGTGGCCGCGCTGCTGCACAAGGCCATCGGCGAGAAGCTGACCTGCGTGTTCGTGGATACCGGCCTGCTGCGCTGGCAGGAAGGCGACCAGGTGATGGCGATGTTTGCCGAGCACATGGGCGTGAAGGTCGTGCGCGTGAATGCCGCCGACCGTTACTTCAGCGCGCTGGAAGGCGTGAGCGACCCGGAAGCCAAGCGCAAGATCATCGGTAACCTGTTCGTTGAAATCTTCGACGAAGAGTCGAACAAGCTGAAGAACGCCAAGTGGCTGGCGCAGGGCACCATCTACCCGGACGTGATCGAGTCGGCCGGCAGCAAGACCGGCAAGGCGCACGTGATCAAGAGCCACCACAACGTGGGCGGCCTGCCGGAGCACATGAAGCTGGGCCTGGTGGAGCCGCTGCGCGAGCTGTTCAAGGACGAAGTGCGCCGCCTGGGCGTCGAACTTGGCCTGCCGCGCACCATGGTCTACCGCCATCCGTTCCCGGGCCCGGGCCTGGGCGTGCGTATCCTGGGCGAAGTGAAGCGTGAGTACGCCGAGCTGTTGGCCAAGGCCGATGCCATCTTCATTGATGAGCTGCGCAAGGCGGACCTGTACGACAAGACCAGCCAGGCGTTTGCCGTGTTCCTGCCGGTGAAGTCAGTGGGCGTGGTGGGCGATGCGCGCGCTTATGAGTGGGTGATTGCGCTGCGTGCGGTGGAGACGATTGATTTCATGACGGCGCATTGGGCACATCTGCCGTATGAGTTCCTGGGTACGGTGAGCAACCGGATCATCAATGAGTTGCGGGGGGTGTCGAGGGTTGTCTATGACATCTCGGGGAAGCCGCCGGCTACTATTGAGTGGGAGTGAAATCAGGTCCTTCGGAGACTGTCGCTGACTATCGTAAAACTTACGTAACGTATTGAGTTAAAAGAAAATACGTCACGATTGCTATCGGTGGCTATCGCCGGCCAGCAAATCTGGTTGGCGGTTGAACTGGCGGTAAGAACTGAGGGCCGGATTAAGACCGTCCCGTTCACTATTTAGACCAAACCCGTCTTTGACGGTAAAGGTCTCCTCGGGAAAGCTTGTTTTATGCGGCTTTCCCGGCATCAGCAGGTCTCCTGGCCCCTGACGGTAAGAGCCGTCACGAAACAGGAGAAAACCTCGATGCTTACCGACACCGCACTGCGCAATCTCAAGCCTAAGTCCAAGATTTATAAGGCTTCAGACCGCGACGGGATGTACGTAACGGTATCGCCAACCGGTACCGTCACCTTCCGCTACGACTACCGTCTCAATGGACGCCGCGAAACCCTCACCATTGGCCGCTACGGACCTGCCGGTATTTCGCTGGCTCTTGCCCGTGAAAAGCTGATCGACGCCAAAAAGGCCGTCGCTCAGGGCAAGTCCCCTGCGCTGGAGAAGCAGCGCGAGAAGCGCCGCCTGACCGCCGCCAAGACTTTCGGCGAGATGACCGCGAAGTGGCTGGTGGGCGCCCGGATGGCCGACAGCACCAAAGCGATGCGTAGGAGCATCGTTGATCGGGACATCCTGCCGGCCTTCGAGAACAGGCAGCTCAACGAAATTGCTTCCGACGATCTGCGAGCCTTGTGCAACAAGGTGAAGGAGCGCGGAGCGCCCGCCACTGCGGTGCACATCCGCGACATCGTGAAGCAGATCTATGCCTTTGCCATCTTGCATGGCGAGAAAGTGGAGAACCCCGCTGCCGATGTGGGAGCTGCGTCGATCGCGACCTTCGTGCCGAAGGATCGCGCCTTGTCGCCGCTTGAGATCCGCCTGATGGCACGACAGATGGAATCTGTGGCGACCTATCCGACCATCCGGCTGGCATTACGCATGATCCTGCTGACGTTGGTGCGCAAGAGCGAGCTGATCCAAGCCACCTGGGATGAGGTTGATTTCGAGAACGCGACCTGGACCATCCCGAAGCAACGGATGAAAGGGCGCAACCCCCACGTGGTCTACCTCTCGCGCCAGGCGCTCGACATCTTCGTGGCGCTGCACACGTGCGCGGCCGGTTCTAAGTTCGTGCTGCCGTCGCGCTATGACGCCGACCGCTGCATGTCGAACGCGACCCTCAACCGGGTCACGCAGATCGTGGCGGAACGGGCCAAAGCCGCTGGCCTGCCGCTAGAGCCGTTCACCGTCCATGACCTGCGCCGTACCAGCTCGACGCTGCTCAACGAGATCGGCTTCAACCGCGACTGGATCGAGAAATGCTTGGCGCACGAGGACGGGCGTTCCTCACGCTCGATCTACAACAAGGCCGAGTATGCCGAGCAGCGGCGCCACATGCTGCAGGAGTGGGCCAACATGGTCGATGCCTGGGTCGACGGGCAGACCAACGTGCCGAAGCTGATGCCGGAGAACGCGGTAGTGCCGGCGTTGAGTGCGATGGCTTGATTGGATGAGAGCCGCTGCCCAGATTCATTCCTCGCTCGAACCTACCCGGACAGGGCGGGTTTTTCTTAGGTGGACATCCGGCTTCGAGACGCCGCCGCGAGGGGCTTGTTTGCGGTGCTCGACCCAAGCTTCCACTTCGGCCAAGTCCCACACGAGGCAGCGCGGCGTCAGGTTGAAGCGACGCGGGAACTCGCCGCGTCGCTCCATTTCGTAGATCGTCGTTTCGGCCAAGGGGACGATCTGCCGCAGTTCTTCACGGCGAATGGTGCGCCGGAAAGGAAGGGGGCTGCGATGCGGAAACTGCGGCAGCGCCTCGTAGGCTTCCGTCCCCGGTAATGGGAGCGCGTTGGATGTTTTCGATAGCTGTTCCACCTCGGACTCCATGAGCACACACTGCATGGAGACATGATGACGTTCGGTACCTATCGGGACAACTTGTTGGGGCGTAGCGCAGCGAACTCGGTGCGCTCTTGGACTGTCTCCAGAACTGGACTTCGGACGATCTCTCGCGACGCGGTGGACCGCCTGCTCATCGGCACGCGCAAAAAACACGCATCAACATCATGTGCGCGCTGGCCATCGAATGCTCACCCCGTCCGGGAGTTCAAGTTCAAGTTTCGAGTCCATCTCCCGGTCGGACTCAATTTTTAGTAAGGCGAGGGGAATGCTCCATTCATCGGCAAGTTGCGCCTTCAGTTCCTTGACTGTGAAGCCACGGAATGACAACCGCCACACCCGCCCATCTGGGCTATCGCTGTCCTTATCTTCGCTGAGCAGACTGCGTCCCCCAATCTTCAGCGCCTTGATGAGCGGTGGAGCACTTCGCTTAACGCTCAACTCCACAACCACTTCCTGTGGCGCAGTGGAAGGCACAAACGGAAGCTCGTCGCGATATGGTTCAAGCGTCCGCTGGATGAATAGCATTGCGGACTCGTACTTCTTCACCGTTTGGATAGCCAGGAGCTTCTCTAAACACCGTCCCTTGATTTTGCCGGAACGAAACTCACCAGCAGCATTGAAGTAGACCTCGAAGAACATCCCGTTCAACAGGTCAAGCGCCCGCTCGATTGGAATGGACGCCAACTCCTGGCGCAGCTTGTCCAAGAACGCGACCGCCCGATTCTCATTTCCACAAGCGCATTGATATAGATTACGGCCCAGCACAAAGGCTTCGTTAGCGCTGATCTTGCCCCAATCGAGTTCAAGTACGGCCACGACGGCCGGGTTCTGCTGGTACCAGTTGTAGGTCTTCATCGCCTTAATGAGACCGGCGATTTTGTTTCCGTTCTTTAGCGGGAAGTCCACATCCGCCTTGGCCTCGTCCGAGTATGAAAAGGCCTGCTTCAGGCGTACACCGGCCTTTCGCAGTTTCTTGATGATGAGTTCGGCCAGGGCAGCGGGCGAACGATCTTTAAGAGCAATGTGTCCTGTCGTCTTCAAGAGACCAGGCACTTCGACAGTCTCATCAAAAAAGGCCGGCAAGATGTATTCGTGGCTTTCGGTGAATGCACGGGCTTGGGCACTCTTGCGCTCGTGGTTCGTCCACAATTTCTTCCGGTATGCGTCGGAAACGAACATGACAGTGAAGATGGCTCGGTTCTGGTAGACATCGCTCAAATGTGTGTACAGATCCTTGCCCCACAAATCGACTTCCTCGAACTTGTCGTAGAAGACATCGACGCCTTCGGCTCGCAACGCCTTGGCCACGGCGTCGACATACACACGATCTTCGCCGGCAAAGGACAAGGCAACATGAAATTTTTTGGGCACTTCGGCAGCCTCCATTAAGAGTCGGCAACCCCAGACGGAGGGGGTGGACTGTTCTTCGCTCCATCATTCGGTTCGAGTAGGGTACGCAGATTCGCCCGTATCGTAGCGACAACCATTGAAGTTGGCATCCCGTGTAGCCGACTAAGCGCTTCGATCGCTACAGCAACATCGGCAGGTTTAGATGGGCGATCATCCGTTTTTGTGAATGGACCATCGGTTTCCGTCAGCATCCGATCCAAGGGAATAGCCTGCACCATCGGTGCATGCCTCTCATTGGCAAGCATTCCCGCGTTGATGGAGAAGTAGCAGCCCAGCTCCAACGCGCGCTTCGCCTCTCTCTTGGTTCCCGTGAACCAGTGGAGAACGATTTTTCCGCGCTCGGGCGGTAGATTCGCTTCGACGAGATCGAGTACCGCCTTGGCCGATCTGATGCTGTGGACCGTAATGATCTTGTCGCCGGCCTGCGCGCAACGCTGCAACACATGTTGGAAGACGCGCTTCTGCGCATCGAGCGACTTGAAGAATCGGGGACCGGCGTCCAATCCGACTTCGCCAACATAGCGCGTCTCCGAAAGGTGCCGATCCCACAGCTCGATCTCGCTTTCACGCTCCGCGACCAGTTGGGGGTGCAGCCCCAGCGCTGCTCGAACATGCTTTGTGCGCTGCGCGAGTTCGTGATTGCGGGGCCACGCGCGAGGTGTCGTCGTTACGGTCAGCGTGAACACGCCGGACGCCTCCGCATCCAGGACCGCCGCTGCATGGTCCGGGTAGAGGTCAAGATGGCAGTGGAAGTCCACGAGGCCCGCAGTGGCGATCATGCCCGTACCCTCATCTTGGTTTCGCCTCTGCACCGTCGATGAGTCGTGCGACTTCGCCCAGGCCGCGACGGTAGACGTCGGCAAGCTGGTCCAAGTGTGCGGCTTCATCGGCAAGCGAGCCGGGCTTGTGGATCAAGAGGTTCGCGAGCTGGGGCTTGCCCTTCAAGCGCTCGATAGCGTACTGGAACGACCTGACCTGCACTCCTGTCGCCTGGCGTGTGTCCAACGGCTTTGCATGAAGATCGGGTACCGTGTACGTCGTCGGGTCGTTCCCGGTCCCCCATGCTGCTGTCAACGCTGCGCGACGGATGAGGCATGGCAGGCAATAGCCACATTGTTCGATACCATGTCCTAGCCATCTGGCCTTGGCGGGCGACGAGCACGACAACGAATCTGTCGCCAGTTTTTTCAAGAGGTCTGGGTTGCGGCAGGCTGCGGCCATCTCGCCCTTCGTCTTATCCCAGTATGGGTTCCGGATCTCGCCGTCGATGCCAAGTGCGACGAGCAGATCGTTCCACCTCGCCATGTAATACGGATGCGTGGTGCGGGTGCTGTTTGATCCCAACCGCAGGGGGTCCAAAGGCACATTTAGCGCGATCAACCCATTCTCGGGGACACGCAGGATGAAACGCCGCCCAAGCCCAGTACCCGCGAACACTCCGAGAGCGAAGAACAGGAACGACCTGCCTCGTGTGCTGTTCTCGCCGCCGACGCCTTCCACAAGACCATCCACGAAGGTCATGCCGACCCGCAAACGCTCGAAAGATGACTTGACGTAGTGCTTCTTCAAACCTGCGAACAGCTTGCCTTGAGCATCGCTCGTCGCGCCCTCGCCGAAGTGGCTGACCAGTAGGGGAGTGGCGCCGTCTTCTAGCAGATCGATGGCCCCGATCAAGCTGTCCAATCCACCCGAGAACAGGCTGACGGCATCAAAGGGAGGAGCGATCAGACTCGGAGGCGCTGCTTGGGTGATCGTCGCGAACCGATCTGGACGTGCCCTGAACCCGATCGTCCAGCGATCGCCCGTCAGAAAATCCAGAGACTTCTTGAGAGTCGGTGCCGCAGCGGTCCAGCGAGATGGATCGCTTACCGGCACAACCAGTCGTATCTCGCGCGTCCATGAGTCCTGCGATTGCTCGGTGCGAGAGATGCGTGTGTCCGCCGCATGGACATGGGCGGCCAAGACCAGCAGGTCAATGCCGATCTCCGAGGGAAACAAACCGATTTTCTTCAAGCTAGTCAGCGCGCCACCGATGCCATGATCCAAAGACTTCTCGCCGGCAACGAGTTGCAGGTAGGTTCTTTGTTCATCGGCGCCCGCCGTCACATCGAAGCTGTCGTCAGGACCGAAGCGGCCCGCCAGGAGTTGTCGCTTCATTGGTCCGCCTCCGCATCGCCCAGGGTTTGCAAGATTGCAAATGCAGACTCGTACAACGCATCGACGAAACCCTGAATTCGCTCGGGCGTGAGATTCGGCGTGTCCGCACGGGCCCGCGTCAGCGCATCGCTCACCCCGCCCCGGATGAAGTCGCGCAACTGCTGTTCGACGCGGTGCGCAGCTTGCGTGTCCGCTGGCATGGTCACGGCCTTTGTGCCAATGTCGTTGCAGATGCGGGCTTCTATCGCGTGTGTGGCATACAGCTCGAAGACTGTCTGCATCTGATCCGGCGTGAAGGTGGTCAAATCGGTAAGCCCTTCACTTGCCAGTTCAACGATGGTTTCAATGTACGCCTCGCGGGCGATGCCTTCATCGACGGTGCCCGCGCCTGGGCAGACGTAGTCGGCTAGGCCGACGAAGATTTCCGTGAGCGGTCGTCCGGCCAGTGATTCCAGGTCCAGCGCCCGCAGTGCCTCGCGCACACCCCTTGCTTGTGCATCGGCCAGAAAACCAAGCAGCCGTGCACCCGCTCCGCGCGAGGCACCCATACGTCGGGCAGCCTGGCGCGCGCCGCCGGCTGATGTTGAGACGTATCTTGAGACTGCGCGGCCCAGGTTGGCACGGTCGCTGCCGCCAGAACCGGCAAATCGCGTGAAGCTGTTGCGAGCACCGGAGAAACGCTGCGGGTCTGCCGTTTTGGGGATGGGGGCGCGGTTCGGCGGCACCGGCGGCGCGGTGCCGTCCACTGGCGGCTGGCCGTCAGGGACTGCGCCGTCGCCAGGAGGGGCTGCAGGGGCGCCCGCGCCATCGGCGTCACCCAACCATGACGGAACAAGCGGTGTTCCGCCGCCAGGGCCGCCGTAAGCCGTCGAGGTTCCCATCAACGTCCTCCCTTCAAATCTTTGAGCGCCGCTTCGGCGCTGGCCTTGAGGCCGGGGTTATTGGTGACCTTGCTCCAGTCTCCCAGCAGCTTCGTCAGGCGAGCAGCGCATTCGCTGTCCTTGATGACGCCTTGCCAGCCGCTGACAGCCCAAGGCCCACACTTGCCACTAGGCAGTGCCTCCAGGAAATCCATCAACCGGCTCTGGAGTCCAGGCTGCGCCTTCACAAGGACGGCGAGACCATCGATGCCTGCAGGCCTGGTATCGAAGGTGCCCGTGCTCATGATCTTGCTGCGCACTGCCTCGAACACCTTTTCGGCTTCGGGCTGCACGAGCTGCTTCAACTCGGCTTCGTAGCCCTGGACGGTCATCTTGCCGCCGAACAGTTTCTCGACCACGCCAGCTAGGTGGCCGAGTACCGACACCGGACCGAAGTAGTCCTTCTTGTCCTTTGTGACGAACAAGTAGGGGCGCAGATCGATTCCTGATAGCTTCGGGGAGAGGCGCGCCCAGTCGCGCACCGTCTCCGACGACTTCCACTCGTTCAACACGGCGTTGTCGGAGGCGGGCACCGCTTCGGCGGCCTTTTGCCCCTTCGACTCGCTATCCTTGCCGTCAGCCGACACCAGGCTCTTCTCCAGCGTTTCGAGGTCTTCACACAGCCCTTGTGGATGGATCGCTGCGACGAACGCGATTTGCTCGAACAACCTTGGGATGAATCGTTCTGCGAGCATGAGCTTCGCGAGTACGGGGAGCTTGATGTCGTCGCCAAAACCGCGTGCAGTCGCAGTGCGCTCGCGCAACAAAAGCGTATTGAGGAAGCGTTTGATTTGGCGCGGGTTGCCCTTTGCGCCGCTTGCGAGGATGGGTCCGATCTGGTCGCTGAGCGCCAGCGCATTGTTTGCCTTCTCGGCTTGTTGGCCGAGCGCTGTCTTAACCGTCGCGGCATCCAGACCGCCACTGGTCCACGGCCGTTTCAGCTTCTCTCGCGCTACAGCGATCAGCTTCCCGTAGTTCTCGTCGTTCTCGCCAACTTCGGCGCCAGCGAGCAACAACGTCACGTAGATCCGCGTTTCGGTTTCACCCAGGGCCGGGATGCGGAACGGAACTTGTATGAGTTTTTCGAGGTAATTGCGGGCATAGTCTCGCGGCCCGGTACTATCGGGCAGATCGGGAAAGTGCTTACGCACAGCGTATTCGATCATTGCCTCGTCGGCCGCGACGACGAAGGCCGTTCGCGCGGTGAACACGAACAGCCGAATGGCTTCAAGCGTTTCAATGGCGGTGTCGGGCAGGCATCGGTCAAGGTCGTCGATCAGGACGACAAGCTGTTTGATGCCTGCATCTTTCAGGAGCTGGTCGAATGCCTTGCGGAAGGCCTCCACTTCCTCAGGCACGTTCTTGGACTCACCCGGTTTCAGGACGGCCTTCGCCTCGTCAATAGCTGTCGAAAGGTTTTCTTTCGTGAGGAGCTTGGCGGGGTCTGCCACGAGTGCTTCGAGTGAGCCGACGATGGCTCCGATTTGCTCGGGCGTCGGGATGCCGGTGAATGCGGTTAGGGCCAGGCCCCCGGTCCGCTTGGCGACCTTCAGCCAGTCGATGCGACTGAAAACATCCTTGACGGCCACTGCCGCCTTTTTTAGTGCTGGACGTTTTTCGACCAAGCCTGTGACGATTCCCTCGATCAAGGCGATTTTGGCGTCCTCGAAGCCTTGGAAGCGCCATCCATTGAACTTGAGGCACAGGACATCTTCCTGATCGGCGAAGCCAGCCTCGATCATTTCGAGTACGCTGGACTTTCCCGCACCCCAGTCGCCGTGCACGCCGATCGTCACCGGATGGTCGGGCTTCGCGCGAAGCAGCCCGATGATCGTGGTGGCAATGGCCTCGTTGTTCAGCAGATCAACTTTGGTTTCGTTATCGGTCAGGATCATTAGTCTCTTTCCCGTTCATACGCCAACGCCAGCCGCATCACTCCGCGGGCGCAATAGTGTGGCTGTGCCTGCCCCCACGCAGTGGCGAAGTCGGTCGTCGTCCAGATTCTTCAGGTCATCCTCGTTGCGAACACCGATGGACAACAATTCCAGGCATTGGCCGCGTGTCAGCCGCACCGAAACCTTCGTGAGGGGTAGGGCGGTGGAGGGCAGCCCGAATTCGAGCCGCTGAAGAATCTCGTCCAAGCCCTTGAGGAAATCAGGTTGATCAGGGAATAGCGTTGCGAGAATCTGATGCGCGGAGCGCAAGTGAAAGCGCGTCGCATCGGCAATGCCGATGATGTTTCCGTAGCCGATGGCCCCGCCAAATGGAGTGGTGGAGTAGCGCTTCTCCAGCACGTCAACGGGCGTTCCCTCGATCCAGTCATGAAGCAGCGCCGCGCGCTTGCAGCGAGCCCAGAACTCGATCTGGTCGCGACAATACCGCTGCAGCATCTGAGGCATCTGATGCCCGAAGCGCTGCGATGCCTCGCCGGCGCGCACGCTCTCCGATTGGCCCTTCTTCATGACTGGCGTGTAGATGGCATCCAATTCATCCAATACCTGCACCATCGCGAGGATGTGGGCGGGCGGCGTCTGCGCTACGTTAAGGTGTCCCATCAACTCGACCAGACGCAAGCTCGACTCGAACGATAATGATGAGGAGCCGCAGGCGCGCCCGAGCAGCGTCAAGTGAATGAGATCGCCTTCGCGCTCGGCCAGTCCCGCCTGCAGGAGGCGATCAACAAGCGTGGTTACGTCCCGCTCCACTATCGCGATCCATTGCGGATTCGCGCGCGACGCCGAATATCCTCCGAACGTGTTGACCAGCAAGCCCGGAATTTCATCGGCGCGAACGCCGCGCACCTGGCTAAGCAAGCGCAACGTCCATGTCGGCAGATCGCGCTGCTGGAAGGAAGACTTCACGTCCTCGGGCACGCCCAGCACGTAGCGCTGAAAGAGCTGCGCACGTTCCGTCGGCGTTTCCGCCAGGATGATGGCCTTGCCAATCTCGTTGAAGCCCAACCGTCCGGCACGACCCGCCATATTCTTGTATTCGGCCACCGTGAATTGCCGGCCGTCTTCACCGACGAACTCGCTTTCCGCGAGCACGACCGTCGACGCCGGCGTGTTGATGCCGGCCGCCAGTGTTGTTGTGGCGACCAGCGCGTGAATGCCACCCGAGGCGCTGCGATACCCTCGCTCCACGGCCTCGCGCTCCGCCCGCAGCAAGTTGGTGTTGTGAAACGCGGTGCCCCCACTTAGGCATTCCCGCAAGTCCTGTGAGGCACCGGTCAGATCCTGTGTCGGCAGAACGTCGAGGACGGCGGTTGCTGGCCGAAGACCCAGTTCCTTGGCGAGATACTTCGCGCAACCTTGGGCGGGGCCTCGCATGTTGCGAAAGATCAGCAGCTTCTCGCCTTGTCCCGCCAGCTGCTGTGCCAGGGGCACGATCACGTCCTGGGAACTGGGCTTGTCCCGGCGCTGCACGATGCGGTTTGAAGGCAGTAAGGCCTCGGTCTTCGTGCTCCCATCGGCATCGACGTACTGGAATGTTCCGCGTCGGTCGAGCACGCCTTCGATCAGCGGCACGGGCCGCTCGCGCGACAGAAGGAGCGGAACGCCAAGCCATCGGTCGAAGCTGTTCAGATTGCCGATGACCGCCGACAGGATGACGAGCTGCGGCTCGATACCTCGCTGGCGGGCCCGGAGGAGCAGCGAGAAGATCAGTTCGACGGTGATGCCACGCTGCGGGTCGGTGATGAACTGCCCCTCGTCCAGCACGACCAGGCCGAGCTGTGTCAGAAGCCGTGGCGAGCCCAGGGCGAGGTTGAGAAAAGTCTCGTAAGTGAAGAAGCCCAGGTCATAACGCCCAGCCAGCACGGGCCCAATGCCGTCAGTGGCATCGCCGCTGCAACGTGCGACGCGCAGCCCTACCGACGTATATCGCTCGGTGAACTCCTCGAACTTCTCGTTGACCAGTGCGCGATAGGGCAAGAGGAACGCTGCCTTCTTACCAGCGGTGACCGCCTGGATCGCCGCCACCTCGCCGACCATCGTCTTGCCTGAACTCGTCGGGGCAACCACCAACAAGGAATTGCCGCTGAGTACGCCGAACTCGTTGACGGCCTTGAGCTGCAGTGTGTTGAGGCCTTGAGGAAAGTCTGCTGACCATCGCTCGACGATCTCGGGCGGAAAGCCGTGTGCGGAAAACTCCGCGAACGATCCGGACATCTGCTGCACGGCTTTGGCGGGAAAGACCGCGGCGTAGTTGTCGCCGCGCTTGAGAACCGGGAACGTCAGGCCGCCCTGAACGTTGCCTAGGAACACGGGAGTTTGCGTGACGCTGATGCGCTCGGCCTCCACCCGTGCCAATCGGATGATCTCGCCCGCGATCTCGGGGAAGCTGACCGATTCGCCGGCGTCGCCGGTCAGGGCCTCGATCACCGCATGTGTGAGTAGCCCGTGCCCCGTGCCCGGTTGCTCCCATGCAGATTCATTGCTTGCGCAGGCGGCCAGGAGGATGCGTCCCTCACCGTAAATGCTGGTGAGTGCGAACCCGCTGCGCGGGCGAGCTGCCGTCTCCAGCACGCGCGCCGGCGCTTGACCGCTAAAGCAGCAGTCAAGGATACACAGGACTGCACGGGCCTTCGTTGCTTTGAAGGCATCCGCCAAACCGGCCATCGACAGGGCCGTTCCTGCAAGGTCACTCGCGTTCGTGTCGAACAGCACCAAGCTGCCATCTGGCGAGCCATGCCCGGCGAACGCGATGACCACCACGTCGTCCGCGCTCGCGGCAGCCAAGGTACCGAGCATGACGCTTGAAACTTCCGTGTGTGTCGCGGCTTCGTCTACCAGCAGACGTGCACTCAGGCCTTCGATCGTATCGGTGAACAACGCCCACAACGCTGTCGCGTCGCGTCGCGCTCCGCTCAATTCGGGGATAGAGTTATCGAGATGCTTGTTGATGCCAACGAAAATCGCTTTTATCGTCACGCCAATTCCTCACCCGACAGTTCCTAGAAAGGTCTGCTCACCTGCATGGACACACAACGCGCGCCTTATCTCTCTTCTAAAGGGGGGAGTGGCGCTAGCAGCGAAATTTGTTCCCCTTTGCCTGAGACCTCTTGACGCTGATCATCGCTCTGCTCGGAAACGACTTCGGGCGTCGTGGCAAGCAAACTTATGATCGCGCGCGAAAAACCGGTATCGAGAGAGTTGCTCTTTACAAAGAGAGCAAGGATGTCGGAGGCCATTTTTGCCGAAAGATTGGAATCGCTGCCGCTCAAGTGTCGAGGCAGTGTGCCCGTACCGGCCGCGAAGTAGTGCAACGCCAGATCCGTGATCCGGATGGCGTCGTTTAAAGCATAACGTCTGATCAGCAATCGGTTGACCTCCTCAAGCAGGCGGGGAAACTCCTCGTGATCAATAGCCTGTTGGGAATCGGCGTCCCCCGTCAGTCGACGGATTGCGTCTGCAAAACGCACCTTCTGAGCGAGCGACTCTGCCCCGCCGTGAAGCTCCTCGCGTAGCCGCGACTCTACATTGAGAACGTCCACGACATTCAACTCACTTATCAGCAGCCCAAGACTTATTGCGAGGGCTCGTGTGGCAAGAAGAACTAGGCACATATGAGCCCGATCATCCAAACGTAGTTTTCTATGTAGATCCTTTTGCTGGCCGAGATTTAGTAGCGTAAGAACCCTATGTGCAGGCTTTAGCGTCCAAAGTGTCGTCCGAAGAAACTGGGCCACGGCGCGGTATTCGCTTCCCTTCGGGAACGCAAGCAGCGTTTCGATGTTCTCGTATCCACTGCCGTCAAAGTATGGTCCCTTTAGACGATTTAATCCGAGTCGAGTATCGAGCTCATGTAACTCGCCTTCATCAAGGCAATTAACCTTCAGTTCGTGGGCTAGCCAACGTGCGTTTTCGGGAACCTTCTTCTTGAAAAGATATAGCTCCTCGAGGTGAAGAACGTCCTGCAGTCCTCTAACCCATAGGACCCGATCGACAGCTCTGCCAGTGGTGGTCTTGCAATCGATCAGAAGCCGCGAGACGCCCCCGCTTGGGCTGAAGCGAAAGCCGAGCACGTCGGCATCGGTTAAGTCGGTACCTGCGCGAGAGTTGGTATCTGCAGGCAGAGTTACGGGTACGTTGATCAGTGGCACATAGCCTAGTGCCCAGGCCATGCGTTTGCCCTGCAACTTGTAGGAATGGTCTTGATCACTTGATGACACGATGAATCCCTCGCAAGTCGTCGAGCAGCGCGCGCCCAAGTCGTGCGGCGGTGCGCGTATTGGGGTCCAGTTTGCGCGTGGCGATAAGATCGCGCGCACGCTTCCGGTTTGCCTCTGGAAGAAGTAGGCCGCCTGGTTCAGCCCTCGTGAAATAGCCCTTGACCTCGGCTGGCAAGAGCAGCGATGACGCCACGTCCTCGCTCTGACCGGAGCACATGGCAATAGCTAGGTCTACTGCGGCTAGGTTGTCCTCGGTGTCATACAGGCGGAATCGGAAACGCCCGTTCTCGGGCTCGATCCATCCCACTCCCATATTTGCCGCAGCGGCGTATTGCGACTGGATATTGGAATGTGGCGTACGTCCAATCATCTTCCGGTCCCTAAGCCCTCTCAAGATAGAGCTAGGGTCCGAAATTTTGGTGATGGAGGAATAACCCTCGCCATAGCGAACACACGCCAAGATGATACGAGCCTTCTCAACTATGGCGCGGGGTTGGGTGGTCTTGAAGGGCGCGAATGCAAACGACTGTGTGCCACCAGATGACACAATGGCGGGTGCACGCAGGATGTTCTCGTTGACCAGCTCCACAACCAATGGGGTGCTCTGCTCAAGAGTGCTGATTGGTGCGCCAGGATGTGATTTCGCCGCGCGGAAGACGGCTTCGATTTCGCCGTGCGCACCTGGATTCTTTGCAATGAAATTCAGCAACGTCTCGGGATTCTCTTCGGAGAAGAGCGGCGCGTAGAGAATCGGAACGCGGTCCCTCGGTGAGTCGTATTGCCGGAGGTAGCCACCCAGGTCACCGATATCCACAACCGTTTGAATGTCAGTTGCCTTCAGTCCGAGCTCAGACGCCAAAGTTTCAAGAGGTACCGGCGCGACGGTGAGCCGATCAATGATTGCCATCGTCGCCTGCTCAAGTTCGCCAGGCCTGCGCAGCGACCACTGCTCGCCGAGCGCCCCGTAGACCTCTTGAAAATACGGGATGGATTCCTCAATGCGCGTTGGTGCATAGACATTTGGAACTACGCGTATCCAACCGATCTGTTCCAGCGTGCCCAGCACAGTAGGCAGCGAATCCGATGAGATACCTAGATTACTGCAAAAACCGTGGAACCCAACGATGTTCTCGATGATGTCCAGGCCACGGATGTGGACAGCGAGTTGCGCTGCCATGCCGATCTGTCGCGTGATCGGTATTGTGGCCGACACGCGCAAATCCGAGACGTCACGCAGGCCAGACTGTACATCTTGCGCCCGCCGGCCGATAGCCTCACGATCCATAAATTTTCCCCCTTGAATTCCCTATCGGTGATTCGCCTACGATTTCTTCTCGGAACCTGAAATCGGATGCACGTAGATCAGCCCCTTTGTCTGGGCCGCCTTTACCTTACGGTCGATCATATCTCGCAACGTGAGGTGTCCCTCTAGCACCAGAATCAGGTCTTCCCCGTCGATGAAGAGCGTCTGGATCTCCTTGCCCATGACGAGACTCCTGATGACGTCCGGACTGAAACCATTCACAGAGATAAAGAGGCCTCGGCCGTAAAGCTTCCCGGACACCTTGCCTGCGAATTGGTATACCGGCTCATTGCTGGCGGTCCGCTCTTGCCACTTGGCTTCAATGAGGTAGTGTTCGCCATCGAACTTCACGGCTCCATCTACTTGCTCGCCGTTGACGCGAAAGGCTTCAGTGGCCTCCAACCGTGAAAGGCGAGCCAGGTCGGCCAAGATGCGTTCCAGCGCGTAGCCTCGTTGCTGCCGCGAGGTCTTGTTGGCAAGCAGATCGAGGTATTCGGTGCGTAATTCATCAAGCGACGCGGTCGGTTGCTGACGCGCCGCTTCTTGCGCCGCGCGGCGCTCACGATCTGTTTTGATCTTAGCGTCCCGAATTTCCTGGAGTTGACGCAGGTGCTCCAAATTCCGGGTCGCGGTTGCTCTATCTAGCTTACGCAGTTTCTCGAAGTAGTATTGATCGAAGTGCGACCAGTTCAACAGCGACTGGAGCATTGCGCGGAAAGGCCCGAGACCGCTGTCTGACCGAGCAGCCAGCGCCGCGAACAGCGTTTCAATGACTTCGTGCCGCTTGAGGGCGCTGTCACCTTCAATCTGCACGGAAGCGATCTCTGCCTTCGTACAGCCATGCTTCTCGAAGAAGCCGACGATGTCTTTTCGTGGCCAGAACAGCGACAGGATGCAGTCCTTCATGCAGCCCTGAATGTCTGCGGGAAAACTCATTCGGCGCTCCCATCGGCGAGCCGTGCAAGAAGTTGTTCAATCAGGTCGTTGACTTGACGCTGCCGCAACGCCCGCGCCTCGCGTTGCTCGGGATCATCGCCTTCGCCCAGCTCGAACTTGGCAACCGACACGGGGCCATCCTTGCGATACCCCTCTGTCTTCTCGTCGTTGGTGAAACGGCTACGCAGGATTGCCAACGAGGCCTCGATGACGGCGCCATGCTTGCCAGCTCTCTGTTTGCGGAAGTGTTCGGCCACGGCGTCCATGCCTTCGGGCGCGTGCTCGATGCAATAGATCAGATCGTGTGCGTCTTTACGCTCGAATCGCTGGTCGAACGCGAAGGACTTCAGACAGGTGAAGCTGACGAGATTGGCATGCTTGATCTTCTCGGTGGCGACGCCGTTGCCACCCAGCAGCTCCGCCTGGATTTCGGTAACCTGATGCAGGTCGAAGACAATCGATGAATGCGGGATGTTCAGGGCCGAGATCGTTCCCTCGGTCGGCAGGGGCTGTACCTTGCCGCCGGCGAGATCTGGGGCGTCCGCCAGTAGTTCCAAGACCATCAGTGCACCATGTTCGGTGCGAGTCTGCCAACGCCACGAGAGTTTTTTCCTAGCTTCGTTCTCGGCACGCTCGAAGCCCATTCTTTTGAGATTGTCCTCCAGCGTGTGATACGCCTCGGTATCGGCCAGGATTTGCAGGTCGATCACGATGTCCACGTCCAGGGTGCCTGCGTGCGCCGGAACCACAGGCGGTCGCGCGGCGACGAGATACCGTGGTGTGAGCCCACCAACCAGGTAGACCGAATCCTTCCACGGCCCGAGACCGCGCAGCAGCGTCACGAGGACACGTTCGCAGTCCACCGTGTACTGGTCGCTATAACCGTCGAGCGTTGCGGGCTTGGCCATCAGAAGCCGATCCTTTCTTTGCGGAAGTGCTCGGCCATTTCCTTGGAACGGCCTTCGCCACGCAACAGGTCGAGATAGATTTGGATTGGGCTAGCCAGCCATAGGCCACCCATCTGCTCGCGAAACAACAGCTCACCCGGAGACTTGGCTTCGATGACGCCCAAGTTAGCGCCTTCGTTGACGACACGTGCATCCAAGTCGCCGATCGCGGCATCGGCGTTCGCCCCGATCAGTACCCTCACGCGCACCTGGGAGACGTTGGAAAGAAACGGTGCATAGCGTTGCGCGGCGGCCTCGTGGCTGACCTCGTACTGGACGTCGTGCGCGTCGAAGGCACGGCCGATCCGCGCCGCCAGCGTGTCGGCCTTTGTGTCTGGCACGTAGTACCGGCGCAGGGCTAGCGGACGAATGGTGGCGAGTTGCTTAGCCCAGGCGTTCAGCAATGCTGCCGGCTCGCGAAGGTGGCGCTCCTTGCTCGGGCCTTGCCCACGCGACTCCAGCCAGTCGAAGCGCTCCAGCTCGGTCAGCACCTGTGATGTGGTGGCAGGCGACACCATCGCCTGCTGTGCCAGCTCTGTGACGCCAAACCAGTTCTGATGCTGAACCAACAGGGCATGAAGCACTTGGGCGCGCCGCCCGGTAAACAGCGTCCGCACCGACTTCGTCAGCGCCTTGGGCGGAGGTTTATCGACGTAGAGGTAGGCGCCGGGCGCGGGTAGATACAGGCTGCCGCCGCTGTCGTAATAGGCCACGCGCTCGCTTCTGAGCAGCTCCTTCGCGCCGGGGGAAATGGACTCTGCTACGAGAAGCGCCAGGGGTTCGTCCCCGTGCGCTGTTGGGCTGCTGTGGCTTGACGCCCGAAGCTGCCAGATCACTTGGCGGACATCTCGCGGAAAGACGGCTTTCTTGGCTTCGAGCAGTAAGACGAAGGACTTGCCGGCGACGTGCAAATCCACCTGAGCATCGTACCCACGGTCGCCATACTTCCCGGTGGGCTCCCTATGGTCGAGGTCTGCCCGTACCTCTGGAAGCTCGCGCAAAGCCTCGATGAAGCGCGCGATCAGCTGTTGTTCGGTCAGGGATGAGGACTCAGGCATAAGGCACGGATGGTTTGTTCACTGTTCAGTAAATATCGACACTATGCCGAATATTCAGCGAAATTGCAATTTTTACTGCGCAGTGAAAGTGAGGCCGGCTGTGCTTGGGCTAAGGAAGGTTCAGTGAGCGCCCTGGCGTTCCAGCGTTAGGTTCGCGGGCTACGCCCCGCGCCTCGGGCCGAGTCGCGGGCCCCCGACGCCATCGGCCACTGCAGGCCTGTGCGCCTCGCCTACCTGCCTGCGGATAGCTGCGAGGGGAGGGCGCTCTTGCTGTTTCCTTCACCGTACCACGGCTTTCTCGCCGTCAACGGCGGCGCGCCCATGGCGCTGGCGTCCTCGCGACCTGGTTTGCCCCCTGACTGCTGTGCTGCGCCAAGCTGGCGACGGTTCCGGGTAACTCTGCCAGTGCAACCGGGGATCGCCATGAGAGCATGCATTACCGACGAACAACGCTTTCTGTTGCTGGCCAATGGCCGCGAATCCTTGGATAACCCTGACTTCGATCCGGCTCCCGTGGTCAAGCTGTTCACGCCGGACGCCGGCGCGTCCTGGCTGCTGATCGAGATTGGCCCGGACGATCACGACCACGCCTTTGGTTTGTGCGACTTGGGCCTGGGGATGCCCGAACTTGGCGGGGTCAGCTTGCAGGAGCTGGCGATCTTGCGCGGGCGACTAAGCTTGCCGATCGAGCGCGATTTGCACATCCGTGCGGAGAAACGCTTGAGTGCCTATGCGCGCAATGCGCGGCACGCCGGGCAGATCATCGTGTGATCAGAGCAAGCGCGCCGCCCTTCGGGCGGCGCGCGTTTTATGCTGCGTCCGTACCACGACAAACAGTGGGCTTCAATATCACGCTTTCAATTGCCAAGGCCGAACCTCGCTGTTATGCGCCACTGCCGAATATCTCATTGAATGTCGAGTGGTTGATAAACTCATCCGTAGCCGGAACCGAGTAATTTGGCACGGTCGAAACATAACCGCAGAACGTTCCGAAAGTTGGATCTCTCCCTAATGCACCAGGCGAAGTGAGATCTGATTTGTAGACGACGGCTGCGCTAGGATCTAAGAAGCCGGTGACGACAAAGCAGCTTGCCACAAGCTCAGAGCAGAAATAACTACCTTTCTCGACTGGCGCTGGAGCGTAGGTTCCGTTGAAGTACGCATGGAGCTGGTCGGTAAGCGATAGCTGGTGAATCTCATTTCTTTTTTTGAAAGTTACTACGTCGCGCAAGTTGTATTTAGCTCCAGAGGCCACGATGGAATCTATAAATGCATTTGCGGCTTGCACGCGCTCTGGAGGTTGCCACGCATCAGGTTGACGGAATACCGCGACATGATCGTACCGTTTGATGAGGTCTTCAATCTCAACCTTGGACACCCCACCTCGAACCGTTGCCTCTGCCGCAGTGCCGGAGCTAATGCAAATCGCAGCGTGCGTGTATTCGCTGTTTGTTACTCGGTTGATGCCTTTACCAATTGGGTCGATTTTTGCATCTTTGTAGCAAAGCAGAACATCGCCTGCATGAAGTTCACTGGCCAGCATCATCTTCATTTTTTCCCCTTCATCGAGTGCAAGTTGCGCATATCAAGCGTAGAGAATAAACGAATAAATTGTGCGTCTCCGCTTCGCGGATCGCGCTGCTCCAGGTTCGCTATCCGCTTATCCCTGACGGGACTGGCATTCGCCAGCCTTCCTCATCGCTGACGCCTCCGGCCCGGGTTCCAGCTCCGGGCCTGCGCGCTTCGCTTGCGTGCGGTCTGCACATCGAGGCGGCCGTTGCCATGTCCAGCCGTCTCTCCTGACTTCATCACCTTGTCCGCGCCTGTAGCCCGCGTCTGTGTGCCTTCAAGGCGCGCAGGGTCGTGTCCTCGGCTGCGCCTGCGGGCCGCACCAACCCTGCGCTTGTTTCCTTTCCTTGACGGCCCCGTCCGCGTGCTCCTTTGGCCGCGGGTGATGAACTCAGGAAAGACGGTGGCAACAGGGCCCCCGCGCCCATCACCGAATCGCAAGTCCTGATGCCGCGCCGGTTCGATGACCGCCGCCCGGACTTGTGGAGCGTGTTCAATCGCACGCAGGAAAACCTGACCAAAGGCGGATTGCATGGCCGCAGTGCCAACGGACGCCGCCAGCAGACCCGCCCCGTGCAGGGCATTGATTCCGATGTGCGCCTCAACCGTGCTCTCTGGATGCTGGCCGATGGCCTGCGCCAGTTGAAGGCCTGAACTTCAAGGCGGCAGGAGCAGCCCCTGCCGCTTCCTATTCTTGCTGCTAGGTGTGATAACTGGCTGTAAAGTGATCGTCTCGAACCCCCTCAAATGATGCACCAAGGTACTGGGCGGCAAGTTATCCATCTTCAACAGCATATTAAACGGATTGCAACTTATGATAGAACGAATTGATTCTTATAAAACTGACGATGGACAAAATTTGGAATTGACATTTGACGAGGTAGAGGACAGCTTTAATGGTGTTGTTGTTAGAACAAAGGGGATGCCGTATTTGCGTGATGGCCGCGACAGCAAACTTTATAAAACTCCATTTACCGATGTCGTACTAGAAAAGCTTGTTGAAATAGCCAAGAAGGACGGGAAGTCATCTATTGACGGAATCGCGCCGCCACCTCACATACAAAACAAGCGATTCGACAATTTTTGCCATTCTGTTCAATTTGAATACTCTAACCTTGAGTATCTTTCCATACCGGGGCTGGGGAGTGACTTCAGCCACGACGGATTTCTTGCTCCTGTGTATTTCAATAATGAAGTCTTAAACAAGTACACTCAAAATCCCAAATACACAATTGATATATTTTCGGGAACATACGGCAGCATAGCCCAGGGCGATGAATGGCAAATATCATTTGGCGTCAATGCCAGCAAACAGGTAATTATGTGGCTTGGCGACATTGATAAACTGCCAATCAAAGAGCAGCAATATTTGCTTTCGGAGAATATTCCTTCTGCATTTGATATTCACTCTGACTTTTTTGATGCGCAAATTGAAAATCATTGGTCAGAGGGCGCCATCGAGAATATCTGCCTGAATTTAAGGCGGGAAATCTCCGATAAAGTAAAAATCCTTTATGGCAATAGCCTTTATAAACTTCCGAATGAGATTGGAGTAACTATTGCAGGGTTGCAGAAACCGATTTTTTGGAAAGATCGACATGTGGCGCCAGTTGTCGAATCACTTAATCGAATATTTATTGAATCACTAAACGAAGATTTCCTAAAAGAGTTTCTAGTTTCTCGTGATGTCAAAATTGCGCCTGGAGCACGCGGGCTGAAGTTACTTCAGGGTGTTATTGAGAATCTATCTAACCAAACTGAAGCACGAGCAATAATGTCGCCATTCTTTGTGCTTTATGACTACAGAATAAATGTTTGTCACTTGCAGTCTCAAGAAACAGTAATGACAAAAACCAAGACAATAAACGAAAGACTTTTCATCGACGCATCGAATGCGTCTCACGAAATAATTTATGATAGTCTTTTTGAGAAAATTCATGATTCGCTCACAAAGATAAAATCGCTTGTTGAAATGGAACCAAAATAAGGGGAGCGTTTATCTAGCCTCATGTTGGCGCGATACCTCGCCATGCTTATGAGCCGTGCCGTGGCGTCACGTCCGCTTGGCGTCAATCCTTCAAGCCTTAGTGCCTGTCGGCCTGTGCGC
The DNA here is from genome assembly GCF_003086795.1 of Stenotrophomonas sp. SAU14A_NAIMI4_5. Classification (NCBI taxonomy): domain Bacteria; kingdom Pseudomonadati; phylum Pseudomonadota; class Gammaproteobacteria; order Lysobacterales; family Lysobacteraceae; genus Stenotrophomonas; species Stenotrophomonas sp. SAU14A_NAIMI4_5. The sequence goes on from NZ_CP026003.1 coordinate 1,991,860, forward strand.
ACCACCCGCGGAATCCAAACGCACTAGGGAGCGTCGCGTTCCTTCAAAACAGCCTCGAACTCCTGGCGCACCTGCGCCAGCAGTTCATCGAACTTATGCGCGTCGTCGCCGGCGTAGGCCAGCGTCAACAGCGTCAGCGGATGCACTTCCATGACCTCGCACAGCTCGGTCAGCTTGTGCAGAGTCGGACTTTTCAAGTCGCGTTCCAGCGTACTCATATAGGTGCGACTGGACACGTCGGAGAACGCTTCCTGGCTCAAGCCTCGCGCCTTCCTGACTGTCCGTATTGCCGTTGCCAATGAGTGCTTTGCTGTCACTAACTTGGTTTCCCCATAAAAACCAAGATGACAGCTCGTTGCGCCCTATAGAGCTTCAATCTATAGTGTTCATTCGTGGCTGAAAGGCCGCTTTCGTGCTTTTACGGAGATCCGCATCTACGGATTCCGACAGAACCGGGGAATCGCATCCGTGTCTTTCCGGCTTCTGGCAATTCCGCCTCGGCGCTTCTGTTCTTCTGCGGATGCGATGGTTTGCGCATCCGTGCTTCCACACAAATGCACGGATGCGTTTCGGCGGTTCTGCGCTTCGACACCAAAGCGCATCCGTGCATCCTCGGTTAAGCGGAGAAGCTGCCTATGACCCTGCCGCTTGTCACCGCTGATGAACGCGCCCGGCTGCTGGCTCACGGCGCGGCGCTCGCCGCTAGACAGCGGCTCGACCCGCTGCCCGTGGCGCGCCTATTCACCCCGGACGCGCATGTGACTTGGCTGCTGGTGTCGCTCGATCGTAGCGAAGCTGGAAGCGGGAGCCAAGCCCACTACACCGAAGTGGATCTACAGCGGTTATCAGATGACGGTGATCAGCAACCAGGAAGAAGAGCAGGCCAAGCCGATGCTGGGCGGCGGTGAGATGAAGTTCTACCCGCAGACGGGGTTGGAGCGGGCGGGTGCGCGCTTCAGCAGCAACACCACGCCGTGGACCGGCCACGTGGTGGTGGATCGCGAGTTGATCACTGGGCAGAACCCGGCTTCGGCGCAGGAAGTGGGGCAGCGGTTGGTTGAGCGGCTGAAGTGATGGGGCGCTGAGCAGGACCATCCACGCGTGGCGTGGATCTACACTTGGGCCTCCGTCCTAAGGAATCTCCCCCATGTTCTCTGGAAAGGTCGCGGTAGTTACTGGCTCCACCAGCGGTATCGGTCTTGGCATCGCGACCGCTTTGGCGAGGCAAGGTGCCGACATCGTGCTGAATGGCTTCGGCGATGCGCAGGACATCGAACGCATCCGCTCCAGCCTGGAGACCGAGTTCGGTGTACGGGTGGCGCATGACGGCGCCGATCTTTCGCTTGGCGAGGCTGTGCGGGAGATGATCGCCCACACCGTTGCTACGATGGGCCGCATCGACATCCTGGTGAACAACGCGGGCATTCAGCACACCGCCTCGATCGAGGAATTCCCCGTCGAGAAGTGGGATGCGATCCTGGCGCTGAATCTGTCGGCGGTGTTCCATGCAACGGCGGCGGCCTTGCCGCACATGAAGCAGCAGGGATGGGGCCGCATCATCAACATCGCGTCGGCGCACGGCCTGGTGGGCTCAGTGAACAAGTCGGCGTATGTGGCGGCCAAGCATGGCGTGGTTGGGTTTACCAAGGTGACCGGGTTGGAGAACGCGGGCACGGGCATCACGGCCAATGCCATCTGCCCGGGGTGGGTGCGGACCCCGCTGGTTGAGAAGCAGATCACTGCGCTGGCGAAGCGGGAGGGAACCGACCAGGAGTCGGCCGCCCGTGAGCTGCTGGCTGAAAAGCAGCCTTCGCTGCAGTTCGTGACGCCGGATCAGCTTGGGGAAATGGTGGTGTTTCTAGCGTCGGATGCTGCGGCTCAGATGACGGGCACGGCGCTTCCGATGGATGGTGGTTGGACAGCGCGATAACGGGTGCGCTAGTAGGCCGCTGCCTTTGACCTGTCGCGGCGTGATTTCACACGACGCAGCGTTGCGCCTGGCTGAACCGGCTATCGGTTCAGCCAGCCTAGGGCGGCGTATCCAGGCGCTCTTTCAGGGCCCGGATCCTTTCTGCGCGCAATCAAGTCAATCCCAGTGCCACACAGTGGCGCTCTTCTTCTTCGGCGAGCCGTTGTACTGTTCCGAGATCGACGTTTCGCGCAGATGTGCGGCGCGCCTCGACCTTTTCGGGTGCCATCTCTGATTGCAGTGCGGCTGGGGCGCAATTTCCGAGAGCACGTTGAAAATCCAGTTCGTCAATTCTGGCGAAGAGTACACGACGATTTTCATCATCCATCACCATCATACTTACGGGAGTTAGACGAAGCAGATCGCGCCAACGCCGATCGAGCGACACGAAATAGGGGATAAAAAATGTATCTCCCTCATTCTTAGTAGCGGTCTTCTCCATTGCGCGTAGCAACGTCATGTCCCAGGCCATGCCGCGAATCTTCTGCAGCATTCCAGCAGATTTCCCAATGATTGGCCCGAAGAATGGGGAGCCCTGATTGGTGATCATGCCACTCCAGATCAGATGCAGCTCGGTTAGTGATATCGACCCTAGGGTGTCAATGCAAAAATGGAGAAGCTCGCCCAGTATTCGGCCCTTGTCTCTTGTGCCGGGCCCGTGCCAGAGTCGAGCGAAACGTAGTAGCAACGCACGCGTTCGAATGCTGTTGGCTTCAAGACGCGCTATCTCCTCACTGCTCTGCAGTTCGAGCAGGAACGCATCGGCTTCGGATCTGAGCCGGTCCCTCAGATTCTGCGGCGGGGTGTCGAAGACGAGCTGGCTGGCATCACGTCGCAAGGCGTCCCAATCGAGGTGGTCGAGCATGCGGAATGCGATCAGTGTATTCAATGGGCGCCCATTGGAAGGATCCTCCCGGACTAGTCGCGTGTTCTCTATAAGAAAGGGCATTACATCGAATTGGACACGGTTGTTTTGAGCCTTCAGCATGAGAATTTCGACGACCCTGTCGCGTTCGACTTGCTGGATGTTCTCGCCAGCAACAACCGCCCGAAGCTTCTCCGCGAAATTGGAATCAAAGCTGAGCGAGAAATCGATTTGGACACTGGAGCTGCCGCCGTTTAGTCGGGCGTCGATGGCGGTTCCTGCTGATAGGAAAAGTGCACGCGGTCCCTTGAAGAACGGGGTCACGTACTGGCTTGAAGAAGCGCCCAGTCCGAGATCCAAGTCAACCGCACCCGGAGCGTCGGTGCAGAGTACGGTGCGAATGTACGCACATTCCCCGGAGCGGCGCTCTTCGATGGCGCCGATCGCGGCCATGTCATTGTTCAGGATGGCAGAGAATATTGCGTCGGCAATGGGTAGGTCGCACATGGTTTGCTCATCCTAGAAACAGCTGCCTGCTGGCCAGCGTCCTGCAGCGCAAGACACTCCATCGGCAAACAAGGGAAAAGACTCGTAAGCTTTCTTACTAGGATGATTTAGCGGAAATTCCACGTACTTGCAATGTCCACCAACAGGTGATCGGTGATGGCTCTGAAGGATTGAGGTCTCTTTCCCGCATGCTGAGCGTCATTTGCTACGCATCGAGCGAGAGCACGCGCACCTAGTGGACCGGCAGCTCCCGTTTTCTGAATCACCTGCATCGCCCGCTTGGTACAAGTCTCCACGAGGATGGTGATGTACAAGTAGATGCAAACAGGTAGCGTCAACGTTTGGGCAGCCAAAGTGCAGCCGTCCTTGCAATTTGTTACGCCGGAGCAGCTTGGGGAGATGGTGGTGTTTCTGGCGTCGGACGCCGCGGCGCAGATGACGGGCACGGCGCTTCCGATGGATGGTGGTTGGACCGCACGCTAAGCGTGGCTGCGCGGGATGTTTGATTCCCCGCCGGGCATGGCCCGGCGCTACCGGGGCAGGGTGGTAGCGCGGGGCCATGCCCCGCGAGCGCGCAGCGCGGCGGCGTCAGGCGGGCCTGACTTCCCTGCAAACCAGTTCGGCCAGCTCCCGGCAGGCAAAGAACAGTCCCTCAACCACGCCTTCGTCCAGGTGACGGTTGGGCGTGGCTACTGACTCGCAGCGGCTTGCTGCGTGCAGCATTTCGACGGCTGTGAGGATCGCCACGGCCGCGCGATCAATCCGGGCCAGCGACTGCCGCCGCCCTTCGGAGAGGTTCTCTTCCGGCCACAACATTCCATCGGAGCCTTCGCCATCGCGGATGCGCTTGAGGCAGCCCTGGAAGGTGCTGAGGTCGGAGGAGGGGTTGTTGTCGTCGTTGATCGAGTCATCGACGGAGAAGGGCGGGTTCTTGCGGGTGCTCATGGCGTCGGCTTCCGTGGCTGTACTTAACAGCGCCACCGCGCGGAAGCGGGTGGCGGACGGTGCGTGGCTGCAAACCGGGTAGCTAAGCGAAATAGACCGGTGGGTCCGTGGACCCCCACGCACCGCCCGCCATACAGGCCGACGGATTGCCCGCCGGCACCGGTTTCCGGTCGGTGCCGACGGGCAAGCGCAAACAGCAGTCGCTTTTGCCACACGGGTTTGCAGACCCGGCCACCCGTTGTCGGTGGCGCGCCATGATGTTTACGCATGCACGTTCGCTTCAATGAGAAAAATCCGAAACGTGCGGATGAATCGAGAGAGCGGGAAAGAGTGTCGCACGCACCGGCAATGGCGGAAGCGACAAGGGATGACGCGGGCGCGACCAGGCACTCGTGCAGACGACATGCAATGCCGCAAACGGCCCGCATTGGAGTGAGGCGCGTGACGCTTCTCGCTTACCAGTCGTTGTATGAAGCATTCCGGCCGAACGTGTGGGCGACCCGATGCGTAGAACGACGTGACGCATCCGGCCGATTTGTCGTGCCGGATGCGTCATGCGGCCGCTGCGCTCGCCGGGCATGGCCCGGCGCTAGCAGAGGGTTGGTCGGGCGAAGCGCGAAGTTGGCGCACGCAGGCGCGAACGTGGCCCGCGCAAACGGCCCTTACGGATTCGCATCCAGGAACGCGCGGATCACCGGCCCAATCTCCTGCACATGGCTTTCCAACGCGAAATGCCCGGTGTCATAGAAACGCACCTCCGCCTTCGGCAGATCGCGCTTGACCGCTTCGGCACCGGCCGGAATGAAGATCGCATCGTTCCGCCCCCACACCGCCAGCAGCGGCGGCTTGCGGTCGCGGAAGTACTTCTGCAGCTGCGGGTACATCACGACATTGGTGCGGTAATCCAGCATCAGGTCCAGCTGGATATCCAGATTGCCCGGGCGCGCCAGGCGCTCGTTGTCCAGCGTGTAGGTTTCCGGCGCGATGCGCATCGCATCCGGCGCGCCGTGGGTGTACTGCCACTGGATGCTTTCCGGGGTGAACATGCCGCGCAGTGCATCGCGGTTGGCTGCGGTCGGCGCGCTCCAGTAGCGATTGATCGGTTCCCACAGTTCGCCCAGGCCTTCTTCATAGGCGTTGCCATTCTGCGAAACGATGGCGGTGATGCGTTCCGGGTGCTGGCCGGGGGAAACGCGGTCATCGGTACGGCCGGTGTGGGGCATGCCGATGGTGGGTGTGGTGATGTCGTTGGTTGCTCGTGGGCTGCCGGCGGTGCCGGGCCGCTGTGCTCGCCGGGCATGGCCCGGCGCTACCGGGTGGGCTCGGCGCTACGGTGCTGCGATCAGCAGGGCGGGGTCGATCAGCGGGATCTCGCCGTTGTCGGCCATGGCAATGCTCTGGCTGCAGAACACATACCCCAGCGGATTGGCGGCGCGCAGCTGCTTGCGTGGCACGCTTTCGATATCGCCCACTTCATCCACGGCCAGGCCGATCACATCCACGCCGGCCCGCACCAGCGTCATCGCCGGGCAGGTATAGGTAAACGGTGTCAGCCCGCTGAGGCGGCGCAGATCGGCCACGCGCAGGGCGTCCCCGCGGACGGTCAGCCTGGGCCCGCCTTCGCCCACAGGGCGGTCGAAGGTCTCCTGGCCGCGGATCTCGACGGCGGCCTGGACATCCACCGCAAACCACTGCTCACCGGCCCGTACGGCCAGGTATTCAAAGAAAGAACGCGACGGCGAGGCCGGTGATCCGGCCGAAGAGGAAGACGGCTGCAAAAGGAATCCAGTGGAAGGGGCATTGCTGCTACGCCGCCATCATGCCCGCTTCGCCTCGACAACAGTGTGCGAAGAAGATGAACGCACTCAGCCCCGTTCAGCCCGGCGTATGACTCATGCCAGAACGTACGGCACCGTCTGCAGTTCGGCCAGGTCCGTGGCGCTTACCGGGCGTGACAACGCAAAGCCCTGGATCTCGTCGCAGCCGTACGCCTGCAGCAGGGCCACCTGCCCAGGGGTCTCTGCACCTTCGCCCACCGTGTTGTAACCCAGGCCTTGGGCCAGTCTGATGACTGCCTGCACCTTCAGTTGCGCGCGGGTATCCGTGGAAAGGTCGTCGATCATCGACTTGTCCAGCTTGATCGTGTGGATGGGCAATTCGGTGAGGTAGCCAAAGTTGCTGTAGCCACTGCCGAAATCATCCACGGCCAGGCGAACTCCCGCAGCAGCCAGCTCTTTCAGTTGCTCGCCGGGCGGGGAATCCGCGCGAAGCCACTCGCCTTCGGTAATTTCGATCTCCACATCCTGGCAGCGCAGGCCGTGCCTCTCGATATGCGCAAGTAGGCGGGTGGCCATGCCAACACGTGCAACATCACGTGGCGACAGGTTGATGGACAGCACCATCGAAATCCCTTCCCGACGCCACTGGGCCAATTGCGTCAATGCACGGTCCAGTACCCAGTCGGTCACCACCTCCATCAGTGCAGTGCGTTCGAACACGGGAATGAATTCGGCCGGGCTCACTGCGCCCAGGTCGGGATGGTTCCAGCGCAGGAGCACCTCAGCGGCCACCGGCACCAGATCCCGCGCGCGATAGCGCGGCTGGTACACCAGATAGAACTCATCATTCAGAAGTCCGCGCTCGGCGTCGGTCGCCAGACGATAGCCGCGCTTCAAGCCGGCATCCCGGCTGGCTGAGTACCAGCAGAACGGTGCGCCGGTGCTGTGCGCGCAGTGCAGGCCGATCAGCATGCGCCGGAGGACATCGTCGGCGCTGTGGCGGTCCAGTTCGATTTCGCACAGGCCTGCATGGAACATCGGGGACATCGGTACGGCGGCAGCAAGCATGGGGCGGGTCAGGCGGCCCTGCAGCTCGTTCACCATCCGCTCGGCAGCCTCACCGTCAGATTTCCTCAACACGAATGCAAACCGGGTTACCCCCACGTGGTAGACCTCGGCGACGCCTTCCAGGGCAGACTTGATGCGCGCACCCGCGCGGCGGATGAGCGCTTCCAGCGGGGCCATGCCCAGCACCTGCCCAGCTTCATTTGCCCTTGGCAGATCCAGCACGTCTACCAGTACGGCCACACACACGCGCTGTGGGGCGCGTGCCGACCAGGCGGCGTAGTCGAGGGCGAACTGATGACGGTTGGGCAGTCCGCTGACAGGGTCGCGGCGGCCCGTGAGGACCCGCAGCTCAAGCTCATTCATGACCGCAATGGCCAGTGTCTGAAGCTGCCTGCGGTCGTCTTCGGAAAACGTTCGGGCTGCCGGGTCCATTACGCAGAGGGCGCCAATGGCTACGCCATTCTTGGCCAGCAGCGGTGCGCCAGCGTAGAACCGAAGATGTGGCGGCTTCACCACAAGCGGGTTGCCCGCGAAGCGAGGGTCGGCGCGCAGGTCGGCGACCACCATGCCGTCGGCCGAGCGGATCGTGTGAGCGCAGATGGAATGCTCGATCTGCATTTCGGCAGCATCCAGGCCCTGCCGCGCGATCATCCGCTGCCGTTCAGTCTCAACGAGGGAAACGAAGGCCACTTCGGTCTGGAACAGGCGCGTGGCCAGCTCGGTGAGGCGGTCCAGTGAACTGCTGACAACCTCATCCAGGGCATCCAGGCTGCCCAATGTCGACATGCGTTCTTCAGAGCGGGTAGGGGCCATGTGCTTTAACCGGTTGAACGGGAGCGCGGGAGCCAGATCGTCGCAATGCCTTGAACTGTGAGCAAAGCCAGAGTTGCAGGTGTATTGCGGTGGTGCCGTGTAGACGCAGCAAGCACCACGTCAAGAGGGCGCTGCAGGCCGAGGGTTGCGACTGCGGTAGAGCACGGCACGGTTGCGGCCGCCGTGCTTGGCCCGGTACAGCGCCTTGTCGGCCTGGCGGATGGCCAGATCGGGGTTGGCCTGGGTTTCCGGGTAATGGCTGACCCCGGCGGAAATGGTGACGTGCCCGACCTTGGGGAAGGCCTGCGCTTCAATGGCGGCGCGCAGGCGCTCGGCCACCTGCAGCGCGGTTTCGGCAGTGACCTCCGGCAGCAGCACCAGGAACTCCTCGCCACCGAGGCGGCACAGCACGTCCTGCGGGCGGGCGTTGGCGCGCATGCTCTGGGCAACGCCGGCGATGACCTGGTCACCGGCGTCGTGGCCGTGGCGGTCGTTCACCTCCTTGAAGTGGTCCACATCGAGGGTGATGACCCCGAACGGCACGCCGGAGGCGGTGAGCGCGCTGAGCGCGCGTTCCAGCCCGCGCCGGTTGAGCAGCTGGGTGAGGGGATCGGTGAGCGCGGCCAGGTCGAGCTTGCCGATGCGGTCGCTGAGATTGCGGAAGCTGACCAGCACCGCCTGCTTCAGCTGGGCGGCTTCGAAATACCAGGAATTGACCGCCTTGACCCGCGACATGGCGGCGCCGACATCGCCTTCCTGTGCGTGCCGGGCCAGCTGCTGCAGCGGCGCGGCGATGCGTCGCGAGCACAGCCAGATGAGGACCAGCGACAGCAGGCCGAGCGGCGCGGCATTGCGCAGCACGGTGCCGAACAGGCTGCCCATGGGCGCGGTGGCGGCTTCGATGGGACGCTGGGCGACGATGCCCCAGCCGGCAGCGGGCACCGGTGCGAAGCCAGCCAGCATGTGTACGCCGTGGCTGTTGTGCGAATGCAGTGCGCCGGCGCGGCCTTGGCTGAGTGCATCGACGGCGGCGTTGCGGGTGGCGGCCTGTCCGACCCGGTCCGGCTCGGGGTGGTAGAGCACGGTGCCATCGCGGCTGACCACGTACAGGTACGAACCATCCTCGTAGGGGTGCGTGCCGAGCAGGGAATGCAGGACGTTCGGGTCGCGCAGGTGGATGGAGGCGGTGATGTAGCCGGCGTACTCGCCGTCGGCATCGAACACCGGGTGCGAGAGGGTGACGACCAGGTTCCCCGTGTGGGCCATGAACGGATCGCTGACCATCGGCAGCCGTTGCTGCAGGGCCTTGCGGTTGGCGGCGCTGGTGAGCGCCTTGCCCTGCAGTTCCGGCAGCGCGGGCGAAGTGCCGACCACCACGCCCTGCGCGTTCACCGCGATGACGCTGTTGAAGGCATCGGTCTGCAGCTTGATGCGCTCGACTTCATCGTCATGGGCGGTCGGTTGGCCGAGGCCACGACTGAGCCGCTCGGCTCCAAGCGCGAGCTGCTGCTGCGCGTTCAATACGAAGTGCTGGGTGGATTGGGCCAGCGAGTGGGCGTACACACGGTTGGCTTCCAGGCTCTTTTCGACGAGCTGCTGGTGCTGCACCTGGTAGCTGGCCCACAGCGTATTGGCCAGCATGACGAGTGCCGACAGCGTGGCGAGCGCGAGGATCAGCCGCTGCAGGTTCACCTGCCGGATCGATGCATTCACCCTCGCGCCTCCCTGGCTGCTGGTAGGCGCTCAGGCTACAACCGGGGGGAGGGCGAACCGTGCGCGCGGCCTTCACGTGGACCAAGGGCCTGGCAGCGTGCCGACCAACGGTCGGCACCCACCAACAGGGTCGTGCCCCGGTAGCGCCGGGCCATGCCCGGCGAGCGCAGCGGCCAAGCCGGCTCAGCCGTCGGTGGAACGGCTCAGGCCCTCCCACGCCTCGATACCGGCAGCCAGATCCTGCAGCTTGCCGCGCACCAGCTGCACCGCATCGCTGCCCAGCAGCAGGTGGGCGGGCGGGGCGGAGCTGTCGATCAGCTGCAGCATGGCCTGCGCGGCCTTCAACGGGTCGCCCAGCTGCTGCCCGCTCTTGGCCTCGCGCGCGCTGCGGATGGGGTCGAACAGGGCGTCGTAATCCCCGATCGCGCGTGGCGAGCGCACCATCGAACGGCCGGCCCAATCGGTGCGGAACGAACCGGGCGCGACGGCGGTGACGTGGATGCCGAAGCCGGCCACTTCCTTGGCCAGCACTTCGCTGATGCCTTCCAGCGCGAACTTGCTGCCGCAGTACCAGGCGATGCCCGGCATCGTGATGAAGCCGCCCATGGAGGTGATGTTGAGGATGTGGCCGCGGCGGCGCGCGCGCATGTGCGGCAGTACGGCCTTGATGAGGGCGGCCGGGCCGAACACGTTCACCTCGAACTGCTTGCGCAGATCTGCGAGTGTCGATTCCTCGAGCACGCCTTCGTGGCCGTAACCGGCGTTGTTGACCAGCACGTCGATGGCGCCGATGTCGGTTTCGATATGGCGGACGAGGGCATCGATGGCGTCGGCATCGGTGACGTCCAAGAGGCGCGCGAATGCCTTGCCGGGGGCGAGGGCTTCGAAGTCGCTGCGGGCGGTTTCGCTGCGCACGGTGCCGACCACGCGATGGCCGGCCTGCAGGGCCTGCTCGGCCAGGGCACGGCCGAAGCCACTGCTGACGCCGGTGATGAGGAAGAGGCGGGAGGTCGCCATGGTCATGGGTCTCGGTTGCGGGACTTGCACGTTAGTGCTTGCCTGGAAGGCGGCCCAGGCCTAGGATTCGGTCATTCTTGCCTATTCCTCTGAGGTGCCCGTGCCCGCTGTTGAACCGTCGCTGCAGGCGCGCATGGTCGGCCTGCTGCAGGCGCAGGCCACGCAGGAGGGCTACACGCTGACGGCCCTGCCGGGCGTGCGCCTGCTGCGCTCGGACCGGCCGCTGGCGCGGACGCCGGTGCTGTATGACCCGGGCATCGTGATCGTCTGCCAGGGCGTGAAGCGCGGCTACATGGGCGCAAAGGTCTACCAGTACGACGCGCAGCATTACCTGGCGGTGTCGGTGCCGGTGCCGTTCACCATGGAAACCGAGGCGAGCGCCGACGCGCCGCTGCTGGCGATCTACCTGCACCTGGACCTGCAGCTGGCCGCGGAGCTGATGCTGGAGCTGGAGGCGCACGCGGATGCTGTGCCAGCACCGGCGCAGAGCATGATGGCCAGCCCGATGGAGCCGGCGATGCAGGCCACCGTGCTGCGTCTGCTGGAGGCGCTGGGTGATCCGCTGGAGGCGGCGGTGCTCGGCCCGGCGCTGGTGCGCGAGCTGTATTTCCGCGTGCTGACCGGTGCACAGGGTGGCGCGATGCGCGAGGCACTGGCGATGCGCGGGCGCTTTGGCCGCATCGGCAAGGTGCTGCGGCATATCCATGCGGCCTACGCGACGGCGCTGGATGTGGACGCGTTGGCGGCCGAGGCGGAGATGAGCGTGCCGACCTTCCACGATCACTTCCGTGCGATCACCGGTACCTCGCCGATGCAATACGTGAAGTCGACCCGGCTGCACCAGGCGCGCCTGCTGATGCTGCGCCAGGGCATGACGGCCGAGGCGGCCGCGCTGGGAGTGGGCTACGCCAGTGCCTCGCAGTTCAATCGGGAGTTCAAGCGATTGTTCGCGCTGCCGCCCGCAGCGGAGGTGGCGCGGATGCGGCGCAGCTTCGCACTGCCGCCGGCGCCGGTGGATGCGGTGTATGTGTCGTCGCATTGAGGACTGACCGGACGCGCGTGTCGGCTGATAGTCACAAGACCCGCACAGGCGGCTGGTTAACGTGACGCACGCGTTTCCACCTCCGGCACGACTTTCTACGTCGCGTCATTCTCCTTTCCGGAAGTCCCCATGTCTGCCCTGCCTTTGCGTGCGCTGGCCTACCAGAGCACCGTGTCGTGTCCGTTGGCCGCCGATTCGATAGACGAACTGCTCATCGATGCCATGGCGCGTAACCAGGCGCTGTCGGTGACCGGCGTGCTGCTGTTCGATGGGCATCGGTTCTTCCAGTATCTGGAAGGCCCGGAAGAGGCCATCTACCAGGTTTTCAGCCGGATCGAGGCCGCCACGCGCCATGGCAATGTCGTGGTGCAGTTTGATGAAGCGGTCAGCGAGCGCTACTTCCGCACCTGGTCGATGGTCTGCCGCAGCGTGGACGTGTCGGCCCTGCACGCCATCGCCGCGGGCAAATGGAAGCGGCATTTCCCCACGGTGCGCGAGGACCGCCGTGCGGTGCCGGGGCTGGCGCCACTGGTGGACTTCTGGGAGCTGCCGCACGCGTGAGCGTGCTCACTCCGGCATGACGGGGTGAGCGGCTAGGGTGGCTGCTCACACGAGGGGGAAGCATGGAAGAATCGAACGGCGGTATGGTGCGCTGGCTGAGTTTCCGGCTGCGCAATGGGCAATCGATCGGCCCGGAACGGTTGCGCGAGGCGTGGACCTGGGCCTGCCAGTCGCCGCGTTCGGGTGTGCGCCGCGAGCAGCTGGGCGAAGACCACTGGGTCTACGCCCTGTACGGCCCAGAGCTGATCTCCTGCCCACGGACTGCCGAGCAGCGCATGCGTGGCTTCCTGCTGGAGGCGGGCTATATCTTCACGATGGGTTCGCTGGGGCGGCGCGAGGCCGCCTGACGCCGCGCTCAACCTTGCTTACGCTGCTGCACCGCCCAAGGCAGGGAAGTGCGGGCGCAGCAGCGAGGCAAGCAGCTCCATGCCGGGGCTGGCCACGGTGGCGCGGCGCCCGAACTCGTCCCACTGCGCGTTGACCAGGCCGGAGACGATGGTCTGGCCGGTTTCGACCCGGGTCATTGCCCAGTAGGGCACCGCACGCGTTTCGATCGGGGCATCCAGCACCTGCACCAGGCCGTGGTGCGAGCGGCTTTCGTGAATGCGATGCATGACGGTCGTCAGCCCGTCCGGGGGGCCCTCGAGGTATTGGAAGAACTGCTGCCCACTGATGAGCAATGCCCCAGTGACGCCTGCAACGCGATTGAACGAGGCCGATTGGGAGATGATGCCGCGGATCTTGTCATCGGAAAGGCCAGCCGACATGTGGCTGGAGTACGCAAATGCACGGAGCATGGAAGGGGTTCGTATGTGACGCGCGTCACTATACGGAGCCGCCTTCGGGGAGGCGTGAGGCTTTGCTCACGCGTTCTGCGGGCAAGCGCTGCGCGGGGGATCCGTTGACGGCGGCGTGCGCCCCGATGCCGTACATTGGTGTCGACAGTCTCACTTTCTGCAGCGGGCCGGATGCCCCTGGGGTGCTGCGACTCCCGCTTTTCTCCAGGAATTGAAATGCAGCCCCATTTTCCCGTATTCCCCCGTGCTGCAGGCGCTGCGGCCGAGCGTGTCCGTCATCACGACTGGTCGGCGACAGCCCTTGGGGCCGTTGCGCAGTGGCCCGCTTCACTGCGCTGTGCGGTGGAATTGATGCTCAATTCCCCGGAAAGCATGTACCTGGTCTGGGGCGACGAGCTGGTTTTCCTGTTCAACGATGCCTATGCACCGATCCTGGGGCCGCGCCTGGACCAAGCGATGGGCGCACCGCTGCGCAGCCTCTGGGCCGATGCGTGGCCTGCAGTACGCGAGCCGATCGAGCAGGCTTTTGCCGGGAAGGGGTCGCGTTTCGAGAATGTGCCGGTGGCGATGAACCGCTATGGGACGCCGGAAGACACCTGGTGGACGTTCTCGTTCTCCCCGCTGTACGGGGACGAGGAAAAGGTCGCGGGCGCCTTCTGCGTGACCAAGGAAGTGACCGGCATGGTGGTGGCGCAGGATCGCTTGGCACGCGAGAACGAACGGCTGATCGCGCTGTTCGAGAAGTCCCCGCTGTTCATGGCGTTCCTGACCGGGCCGGAACATTGCATCGAGCTGGTCAATCCGGGCTATGCAAGCCTGATCGGGCACCGCGAGGTGATTGGCCACCCCATTGTCGAGGCGTTGCCGGAGGTGCTGGACCAGGGGTATCTGCATCTGCTGGATGAGGTCTACCGCACGGGTGAGCCGTACATCGGGCGCAAGGTGGCCTACGACAGCGGCATCGCGCAGGCCGGCAGCGATCCGCGCCATATCGTCGACGTGGTGTTCCAGCCGTGCAAGGACGAGGCGGGGCGGGTCAACGGCATCTTCGTGCAGGGCCTGGACTTGACGCCGCAGGTGGCGCTTGAGCGTCACCTCTCGCTGACCGAGGCGCGGCACCGGCAGATCATGGACAGTGCCCGTGACTACGCGATCATCGCCTTCGACATGGACGGTCTGGTGACCCTGTGGAACCGCGGCGCGGAGGAGATACTCGGTTGGCATGAGTCCGAAGTGCTGGGCCGTCATGGAGAGGTGCTCTACCTGGACGATGACCGACTGGCCGGCCGCTTCCGCTACAACATGGACCAGGCGCGGTTGCGGGGAGGTCTGAGCGGTGAGCGCTGGCTGCGTCGGCGCGACGGGGATCGGTTCTGGGCACATGGTTCAATGGCGGTCCTGCGTGGCCATGAAGGCGAGGCCGTGGGTTATGTGGTGGTATTCCGCGACCGCACGGCCGAGCGACACGCTTCCGAAGCGCTGGTACAGAGCGAGCGACGACTGGGGGCGCTGGTTGCTGCAGCAACGCAGTCGCTGTACGCCATTTCTGCCGACTGGCAGCAGGTAAACCTGATCTATCGCCAGGGCGGCGCCGCGGACCTTCGCGAGGCCGGCGGGTCGTGGCGCGATCAGTTGATCCATCCTGCCGATCGTGACGCCGTGGATGCCGCCATCGAACAGGCACGCGAAACGGGTTCGGCGCTGGAGGTGGAACACCGCAGCCTGATGCCCGACGGCGAGGTTCGCTGGTTGCAGATGCGTGCCGTGCCGCTGCTGGATGAGGACGGGCAGGTACGGGAGTGGTTTGGTGCAGCGGCTGACATCAGCGACCGCCGCATTGCCCAGCAGCGTCTGCAACAGTTGACCCTGACCCTGGAGGAGCGGGTGCAGGCACGAACGGCCGAACTGATGGCCATGGAAGAGCGTCTGCGGCAGGGCCAGAAGATGGAATCGCTGGGCCAGTTGACCGGCGGCATCGCGCACGATTTCAACAACATGCTGACCGCTGTTTCGATGGGTCTGGAGCTGCTGGAACTGCGGGTGGGGCAGGGACGCGTGGAGGATCTGCAGCGTTATCTCGAGATGGCTCGAGGTGGCGCCGACCGGGCTGCGGCACTGACCCAACGTCTGCTCGCGTTTTCGCGGCGGCAGACCCTGGCACCATCGTCGGTGCGCGTTTCCACGCTGGTAAGCGGCATGCTGGACATTCTCAGTCGTTCCATCGGGCCTTCGATCGGCATTGAAACGCGACTGCAGGACGGCGGCGATGACGTACTGGTGGATGCGCCGCAGCTTGAGAACGCCCTGCTCAATCTCTGCATCAACGCCCGCGACGCCATGCCCGAAGGCGGAACGCTGGTCATCGCCTCGGACATCGAGGTGGTGACAAGCGCACGCGGTGAGCAGCTTGGACTGCCCGCAGCGACGTACGTGCGCCTTTCCGTGTGTGATACCGGGACCGGTATGGATGCCAGCGTGCTGGAGAAGGTATTCGAACCGTTCTTCACCACCAAGCCGATCGGCCAGGGCACCGGGCTCGGCCTTTCGATGATCTACGGGTTTACCCGGCAGTCGGGCGGGCAGGTGGACGTCGAATCCACGCCGGGGCAGGGCACCACGATCAGCCTTTATCTGCCGCAGTTCAGCCCCGCGCCGGCGACCTGCGCCGAGCCCGTGGCCGATGCCTCAACCATGCCAATGCTCTCGGGCCGCTCAGTGCTGCTGGTTGAGGATGAAGCGTCCATCCGGGCGCTGGTGCGCGATGTCCTGAGCACGCAGGGTCATCACGTGACCGAAGCGGCGAATGGCAGCGAGGCGCTTTCGTTGTTGGCGACTGACCATTCGTTCGACCTGCTGGTGACCGATGTGGGCCTGACGGGAGCATTGAATGGACGCCAGGTTGCCGACGCGGGTCGGCAGACGCGACCGGCGATGCCTGTCCTGTTCATCACCGGCTACGCAGCATTTGCGGCGGTGGGCGGTGAGCACCTTGAGGCGGGCATGGAGATTCTGACCAAACCCTTCTCTGCCGTAGAACTCGAGCGGCGCGTAGACCGGTTGCTGGCAGGGGAATTCAGATCGTGGAGTGCACCGACTTCAGAAGCTCCCGCAGCGTGAACGGCTTGCGCAGCAGGGGTATGTGGCGGGGCAGGATCTCCGGATCGCCCGCGAACTGGCCAGCGTAGCCGGTCATCAGCAGGACGCGCAGGGCGGGGTCACGGCCCATCGCGTGGCGCGCGAGCTCGCAACCA
Organism: Stenotrophomonas sp. SAU14A_NAIMI4_5; assembly: GCF_003086795.1. Taxonomy (NCBI): domain Bacteria; kingdom Pseudomonadati; phylum Pseudomonadota; class Gammaproteobacteria; order Lysobacterales; family Lysobacteraceae; genus Stenotrophomonas; species Stenotrophomonas sp. SAU14A_NAIMI4_5. The sequence goes on from NZ_CP026003.1 coordinate 2,008,186, forward strand.
TTCATGCCTGGCAGCCGGATGTCCGAGATCAGCAGATCGAACGACCCGGCGCTGCACAGCGCAGTAACCGCCGCTTCTGCATCGCCAACCGCAGTGATCTCGTAGCCGCTCTCGGACAGGACATCCTCGGTAAGTTCGCGGATGGCCGTGTCATCCTCTACAAGCAGGATGCGTTGCGTCGTCGGTGGAGTCACAGCGGGGGAGTTCTCGATGCATGTGGCGGAGCTGCAGATGCCCTCGATTGAGGGCACCCGGAAGCCGCGTGATGAGGCGCGGCGGTATTCCAGTGAATCAGTGGCGCGCGTCATCCTTGGCCTTGCCGACGGCGCTCTGCACTTTGCCAACGCCCTTCTGTGCCTTGCCTTCAAGTTCCTGCGTCTTGTTGCCGGTGACCTTGCCGGCCACTTCCTTCACCGTGCCCTTGACCTGGTTCTTGGCACCTTCGGTACGATTCTTGTCCATTGCAGAACACCTTTCTGGAAAGCCCGGGATGGGGGCTTCGATCCTGCGTGCGCGGGGGTGGCGTGCCAGTGAAAGAAACGCGAGCGCCATCCTCACGCCGGTAGCGCCTGGGCATGCCTGGCGGGAAATGCGGCGCGGCCCCTCGGTGGCGCAAAGCAATGCCTGGCGAGCATCGAGTTATGGCCCGCGGACCCGACAGCGTGCCGACCAACGGTCGGCACCCACCAACAGCGTGGCGAGGCCACGACCCCCAGCCAACAGGGTCGCGAGGCGACGACCCCCGGTAGCGCCGGGCCATGCCCGGCGGATTGACAGCGAATCTACCTACTAGTAGGGTGAGTCCCCATGAAAGACCCGCTCTCCCCCAAAGCCCACGAGATTCTCGCCCACGCCCGTTCGCTGCTGGAAGCCGGCGGCTACAACGGTTTCAGCTACGCCGACGTCTCGGCGCGGGTGAACATCAGCAAGGCCAGCATCCATCACCACTTCCCCAGCAAGGCGGATCTGGTGCGGACGGTGGTGGTGCTCTACCGGGCCGAGGCGCGCGAGGGCCTGGCGCTGCTCGACCGGCAGCTGGGCGACCCGTTGCAGGAGCTCAATGCCTACGTGGATTATTGGTCCAGCTGCATTGCCGGCGGCACGTCCTCGTTCTGCATCTGCGCGATGCTGGCCGCCGAGGCGCCGATGATTCCGGCCGAGATTGCCGATGAAGTGCGCGGCCATTTCGAGGATCTCAGTGGCTGGCTGGCGCTGACCCTGGAGAAGGGCGCGGCGACCGGCCAGCTGCGGCTGCAGGGTTCGGCAGCGGATGAGGCCAAGGCGTTCATGTCATCGGTGCACGGCGCGATGCTGGCCGCGCGCGGCCTGGGTGATGCGGCCACGTTTGCGGCGCTGGCGCGCCTGGCCATCGCGCGGGTCAGCGCGGCAGCCTGAGGTTTGTGTGATGGGCCTGCGGCAACGCGGGCCTTCTTTTTACCCTTAAATCCTACCTACTAGTAGGTTTAATCATTCTCGGAGACATCCCATGGCACACCCCCTGTCCACCCTCGGCGCGATCCACACTGCCGTCAGCCTGATCCCGGTCTTGGCCGGCCTGTATGGCTTCATCCGCCATCGCGCGATCGACCCGGCCACGCGCTCGGGCAAGCTCTACCTGCTGGGCCTGGTGCTGTCGGTCGCGACGGCCTTCACCATCTCCAGCACCGGCGGGTTGAACCCCGGCCATGCGTTCGGGGTGATCGTGCTGCTGATAGCCTTCGGCGGCGTGTTCGCGGGGCGGCTGCGTTTCCTAGGCCGCTTGGCGCCGTACCTGTCGACGTTCGCCTTGTCCTTCAGCTTCCTGCTGTCACTGGTGCCGGGCACCAACGAAACGCTGACCCGCGTGCCGGTGGGCCATCCCATTGCCGCCGCGCCGCTGGCACCGGTGGTGCTGCAGGTGTTGCTGGGCTGCGCGGTGGTGTTCGTGATCGGCTTCGCCGCGCAGTGCTGGCGCATCCATGCGCGCAACAAACATGCGCGGGCCTGATGCCATCAGGCTGCGATCGGGTGAAGTCGGCCGGCGGCCTGCAGCACATCAAGGATCTGCGCGGTGATCCATTCCTCGCTGCCCGTGGCGTCGATCACGTGGCAGCGCTGCGGATCACGCCGCGCCGCCTCCAGCAGGCCGCGACGGATGCGACCGAAGTTGCGATGCGCCTCGGCCGGGTCGCTGTGTCGCGCAGGTGCATTTGCATCACGACGTTGCAAAGCCGTCTTGGCATCGAGATCCAGGATGAAGGTGAAGTCCGGACGCGTCTGGCCGGTGACATGGTTCGAAACGACATCGGAGAACAACTCGGACACCGTGTTCTCGAAGACCTGGAAAGCGAACGTTGAATCGATGAATCTGTCGCAAACAACCCACGACCCCGCATCAAGCGCTGGGCGAATCACGCTTCGGACGTGGTCATGGCGCGCGGCGGAAACCAGCAGCATTTCTTCGTAGGCGTCGAGCCTGCGCGCGCGCTGTTTCACCAGGATTGCCCGTATTTCCGGGCCGATATGGCCACCGTCGGGCTCCTTCGCAGCGACGACCTCAATGCCGCGTTCGCCCAATGCTGCGACCAGACGCTTGGCCTGCGTCGTCTTTCCACTGCCATCTATCCCTTCAAACGTGACAAAAGCCATCGTGTCTGCCCTATAAATCATTAACGACGGTTTTGAGCATGGCATGAAGCACTCCGAGGCAGTGGTGTTCGTATCGGCAGGCATGTCCTCGCCAAAGAAGCGCGACCATGCGCTGGCGCGGCGGCAGCTGTATTTGAACTACGGCGCGCTTTCGCTGGCGACGACCTTGTCTCTGGCCGGATACGACACTTCTGTCGTGCACGGTGAACATGAGACGCCCGAGAGTGTCGTTGCAGCGCTGCTGCAATCGGGCCGGCTGCCCTCGGTGTATCCGCTGATGCTGTCCCTGCCCAGCTTTCATGCGCTGCCGTGGGCGCGCACGTTCTGCACGCTGATCCGGCGCGCGCTGCCCGATTGCCGCATCGTCGTCGGCGGGCGCTGGGTGGTGGGCCCCGACCCGGAGTGGCTGCGCGGCAAATTGCCCGAGGCCGAGGTGTTCGTGCCAGGGCTGGCCGAGCCGTACATCGAGGCGCTGCTGACCGGCCTGCCGGAGATGGGCCGACCGCGCGTGCCGCGGCCCGACCGGCCCTTGCAGCACCCGCTGGTGGACGGCTACCTGCGTTACCAGCCCAGCGTGGAGGCGTCGCGCGGGTGCGGCATGGGCTGCGGCTTCTGCGAGGAACGTGACATCCCCGTGGACAAGCTGGGCCCGGCCGAACGGTTGTGGACGACGATGAAGGCCGTACAGGCGCAGTACGCCGGCGGCGAGATCCGGCCCTACCTGCAGGCCTCGATGTTCGTGCCCACCTCACGCTGGGCCGAAGCGCTGGCCGAGTGCGTGCAGCGCGACACCCTGCAGATTGCGTGGCGGACCGAGAGCCGGGTGGACGCGCTGACCGAGGACACCATCGCGGCGCTGGCCGCGGCGGGGATGAAGGTCCTGGACCTCGGTTTGGAGACTGCTTCGCCGCAGCAGATCGTGGCGATGAACAAGTCGCGGTTTCCCGACCGCTACCTGGACCGCGCCTCGCGGCTGCTGAACGCCTGCGCGCGTGAGGGCGTGCAGGCCAAGGTGAACGTGCTGATCTATGGCGGCGAAACGGCCAGGACCCTGGGCGAGACGCAGCAGTGGCTGGATGAGCATGCCGGTTGCATCGCCGGTGTGTCGGTGGGCCCGGTGGTGGCGTACGGGCCACCGAAGACGGCCGACCCGTTTCTGCACGAGCTGGTTGAACTGGGCGCGCGCACCATCGATGCGGGCAGCGCGCAGGAGACCGGCATCAGCCGTATCCATCCAAGCCACGAGATCGATGCCACCGATGCCGAACACTTGAGTCTGCAGCTGTCGCGCCGCTACATGGATGCAGACCAGTATTTCCGGCTCAAGCAGTTTTCGTATTACCCGCGGGACTATGGGAGGAACGATTTCGACCACGACGTGGCCCGCTCGGATCCGGCAAGGCTGCCTTTCCGGACCGCTGGCGATGCGCCGACAATGAACCAGAGAACGACGAGGTGACTGTGGATACGAGCAAGACCATCAAGGACCCCATCCACGGGGCGGTGAAGTTTGAAGGCGCGGCCGAGCTGGAACTGAAGAACCTGCTGTCGGACCCGTACTTCCAGCGGCTGCGGCGGGTGAAGCAGCTGGGGTTCTCCGACCACGTGTTTCCCTCGGCCACGCACTCAAGGTTTGCCCATTCGCTGGGGGTGTATGGCGTTGCCAAGCGTCTGCTGTCGGTGGTGGAGCCAAAGGGCCGCGGTGATGACTGGTCACGCAAGGGCAAGGCCTGCCTGGCGGCAGCGCTGCTGCACGACGTAGGCCATGGCATGTTCAGCCATGCATTCGAGCACGCGATGGAGAAGTTCATCGAGACCCACCCCGAGGTAGGTGAGCAGTTCAAGGACGCGGTCAACCACGAGAAGCTGAGCCGCCGCATCGTGACCGAGACCTCCGTGGCGCAGGTGCTGGAGCGCATCGGCGGTGATGGCTTCGCCGAGGAAGTGGCTGCGATGATCGAGAAGCAGGACCCGGACTGCATCTACACGTCCATCGTCTCCAGCCAGCTGGATGCCGATCGCCTCGACTACGCAAAGCGCGATCCGTACTTCGCTGGCGTGTCCTCCGGCGGCATCGATCTCGACTGGCTGGTGGATCACCTGCGCCTGGGGACGCGTTCGTCCGGCCAGTTCTTCTACGTCGACAGCAAGGCGTTCATCTCGATCGAGCAGTTCATGGTGACCGTGTTCCAGCTCTATCCCACCCTGTACCTGCATCACCGTACACGTGGGTTCGAGCACATGTTCTCGAGGCTGATGGTGCGGGTGTTCGAACTGATCGGTGAGGACGCTCCAGAGAAGGCCGGCTTGAGCGACACCCATCCGTTGGTGCACTTCTTCCGCGAACCGGGCAACCTCGAGCACACCCTGGTGCTGGATGACTCGCTGTTCTGGGGCTCGTTGCATCTGTTCCTGGCTGCACCGGACGAGGCGGTCAGCCAACTGGCCAAGCGCTTTGCCGAGCGGCGTTCGTACCCCAGACATGATGTCTGGCGCATCGCCGAAGGCCTCGCGGTGAAGCATCGTGGCTACATGGCGCTGTCGGCCAGTGAACGCGTCGGTGTCCTGCACAACGCCTGTGAAGCAGCCTGTGCCGCGCTCACGGGTGACGCTGGCATCTGGCAGGATTCATGCCACTACGATACCTATCCCCGCAAGCTGTACACGGAAAGGCGTATCGAGGGTGGGCATCCGCAACAGATCAACGTTGCGCATGGCGGCCTGATCGTTGATATCGCATCGGTGTCGCCAATTGTTGCCAGTGCTGCGGCATTCACCATCCATCGCATCTACTACGATGACACGGTGAAGGGGCTGGGTGAGCGGCTGGAGGATGCGATCACCGAGCGCCTGAAAGTGGCTGTCGCGGCCGAGCTGGAACGCGCCGGGATGATCAGCACCCCACCAGCCGATCCGCACTGAGCGCACCGCGATGCAGGTTGCGGTATTCCGTCGGGCTGGCATCGACCAGCCCGCGGAAATGCCGGCGGAACGATTCCTGCGAGCCGAAGCCGGCCTGTTCGGCTACCCACTGCAGCGGGCGGTCGGTGGATTCCAGCAGTTCGCGGGCAAACGCCACGCGCTCGCGGATGAGCCAGTCGATGGGTGACAGGCCGGTGGCTTCGAGGAACTGCCGCTGCAGGGTGCGCTGGCTCAACGCGGCCTGCTCGGCCAGGCTGCCCAGTGAATGCGCCTCGCGCAGGTTGTGGCGCATCCATTCCATCAGCTTGGCCAGCCGCGTGGGTTCGCCGTTGGGAATGGCCCGGCTGACCCGCTGGCTTCGCTCGGCATCGCGCCACGGTGCCAGCACCAGGCGCTCGGCCACCAGGTTGGCCACGCGCGCGCCGTAATCCTTGCGGACCATGTGTAGCATCATGTCCATGCCGGTTGCCGAGCCAGCCGAGGTGATGATGTCGCCGGTGTCGACGTACAGCACATCCTCGCGCACGTGGATGCGCGGGAAGTCGCGCGCCAGCGCTTCGGTGAGCCGCCAGTGCGTGGTGGCCTGGCGGCCATCGAGCAGGCCGGCCCAGGCCAGCACGAAGGCCCCCGAGCAGATGGAGGTGATGCGTGCGCCACGCGCATGGGCGCGGATGAGCGCGTCCAGCAGCGCCTGCGGTGGGCGTTCGCTGGGCTCGCGCCAGCCGGGGATGACGATGATGTCGGCGTCGTCGATGGCAGCGAGCGAGTAGGGCAGCTGCACCTGGGCGCTGCCGAGCATGCGCAGTGCACCGGGTTCGCCGGCGCAGAGCTGGGTGCGATACCAGGCCACGCCCAGTTCCGGGCGGATGGGCGCGAACAGGCCGACCGCGCAGCCGAACTCGAACAGCCCCTGGCCGTGGCAGGCCACGATGGCGACGGTGGGCGCGGTCGGGTCGATGCTCATGGCTTGATGCTACCGAGGCGGCTGCGGTGCGCGCAGTGGCGTGCGGGCATGTGCAGATGCCAGCGGGGTATATGGAAGGGATCTGACCCCTGGCATCACCCCTTGCGTAAGGTCATTACCAGCGGTCATGTGGCTGGCCGGATATGACGGTTGGGTGACGCGATATCGGCTGTTGCGTCGCCGGCTCGGGTCTTTGAATGGAGGTGTGTCTCCGGCCCACCCCCACGAGCCCCCATGCCTGCCGCCCATTCGCCTGTCCTGAATACCCTTGCTGTCCTGATCGCGGCCGCGCTGGCCGCCACCACCGCCCATGCCGCCGACGCGGACGCCGATGCGCCTGCCAGTGCGGCCACGGCAACCTCGGCCAACCTCGCCGCGTCCACCCTGGATGCAGTGGTGGTCACCGGCTCACGCTCCAGTACGCGCACGGTCAAGAACAGTTCCACGCCCATCGACGTGATCTCCGCCGAAGACCTGGCCGCCACCGGCCAGGCCAACCTGCTGGAAGCGCTGCAGCGCAGCCTGCCGTCACTGAGCCAGATCGGCGGCTACCAGAGCGACCAGGAAAGCCTGATCCGCGGTTACCAGCTGCGCAACCTGTCGCCGGGCTACACGCTGGTGCTGGTGAACGGCAAACGCCGCAATGCCAGCGCCTATGTCAGCGGTGCGAACGGTGGCGGCTATCCCGGCCACGCCTGGGCCGACCTCGCGCTGATTCCGGTGGCGGCCATTGACCATGTCGAAGTGCTGCGCGATGGCGCCTCGGCCATCTACGGCTCCGATGCCATCACCGGCGTGGTCAACGTCATCCTGAAGTCGCAGGCGCAGGGTGGCGATGTTTCGGTGGAAAGCGGGCAGAGCATCGACGGCGACGGCACGCGTACCAGCGTGCGCGCGAACGTCGGCCTGCCGTGGGGGGAGGATGGCTTCGTCAACCTGTCTGGCGAAACCACCCGCCAGCACCACGCCATCCGCACGCGGCGCTACATCGATGGCTACCTGAGCTATCCGGCAGTGGATGCCGACGGCAATCTGGTCGCGCTGCGGCCGAACAACCAGCTTCCCGCCGGTGCCACGCCGAACCCGGCCGAGGCCACGCGCGATGCAGAAGCCAATACCATCCTCAGTTCGCCGTCGTATTCGCTGAAGTCCTTTGCACTGAACGCCGGCCACGGCCTGGGCGAGAACGCCCAGTTCTACGCCACGGCGACCGCCAGTGACCGCAGCGCGCAGGCCATCCAGAACTTCCGCCTGCCAGCGACGATCTTCACCACCTACAAGGCACCGAGCGTGCTGAGCGTCTGGCCCGACGGCTTCCTGCCGGTCCTGGAGACCAAGGAGAAGCAGTACACCGGCAGTGCCGGGGTGAAGGGACAGTTGGCGGGCTGGGATTACGACGCCAGCCTGACCGGCAACCGCAGCACGGTGCGCACCTACACGCGCAACTCGGCCAACTTCTCGCTGCCGTACCCGGGCTCGCCCACCGACTTCTATGACGGCAAGCTGGATTACCAGCAGGGCATCGCGAACCTCGACCTGCGTCGTGGCTTCGACGTCGCCGCGCTGGCCTCGCCGCTGGAGGTGAGTGCCGGTGCCGAGTACCAGCATGAACAGTACGAGCGCGGGGCAGGGCAGTGGGAGTCGTACACCGGATTCGGTGCCGCCGCCTTCGTCGGCTACTCCACCGCCGATGCGGTGAAGGCCACGCGCAACAGCAAGGCGGTGTACGTGGGCGCGGCCAGCAACATCACCTCGCGCTGGTACCTGGATGCAGCCGCGCGCTGGGAAGACCATTCGGACTTCGGCAGTGTGTCGACCGGGCGCCTGACCACGCGGTTTGATTTCACCGATGCGCTGGGCGTGCGCGCGACGGTCAGCAACGGCTTCCATGCGCCGAGCCTGGGGGCACAGTTCTACCAGGCCACCGGCAGCTGCCCGTGCGGCACCACGCTGGTGGCACAGGTGTCATCGCCGGCGGCCGTTGCGCTCGGTGCGACGCCGCTGAAGCCGGAGAAGGCCACCAACTACAGCCTGGGCGTCACCTGGGACCCGAGCCCGGCCTTCCATCTGGCGGTGGACGCTTACCAGATCGACATCCGTGGGCAGCTGGGCCAGTCCAGCCAGATCGGCTACAACGCGCAGGACCCGGCCAACATCACCGACAACAGCGGCACGGTGCTGACCGCGGCGCAGAAGAGCACCATCGATGCGCTGCTGGGCACGGCCGGCATCAGCATCCTGCCCGGCGATGCGTTCTATGCCAGCTACTTCACCAACGTCGGCAATACCGGTACGCGCGGCGTGGAGCTGACCCTCGAAGCGAACCAGGACACCGCGTGGGGCAAGCTGCGCTGGACCTACGCGGCCAACGTCGGCCGTACCACCATCCAGAAGGTCAGCGACATTCCTGCCGCGCTGCAGGGCCTGCCGAACATCAACCTGCTGACGAAATCCAGCGAATACGCACTGCGCTTCCGCACGCCCAGCTACACGCAGGTGGCGGGCCTGGGCTGGCAGAACGGGCGCTGGCGCTCGAACCTGGACTTCACCTACTACGGCCCGATCAAGCGCCTGAACAACGGCGTGGAGTACAAGCAGCCGCCGGTGCTGGTGACCAATCTGTCCGGCGGCGTCGAGCTGGGCGGCGGCTGGAGCGCGACGCTGGGCATCAACAACCTGTTCGACAAGCGCACCCGCAAGGTGCCCGAGTACGCGCGCAGCGCCAGCGACGTGGCCAGCATCGAAACCACCTGGGATACCGGCGATGTGCTGAGCACCGTGGGTGCGTTCTGGTACGGGCGGGTCAATTTCCGGTTTTGATTGAAAGGAGCATTGCATGTCATCTGCATTGAACGTGGTTGCATTGATTGGTTCGCCGTCGAGTTCGGCGACGTCGCGGACGCTGCTGCTGGTGCGACACCTGCTGGACGCGCTGCAGGAGCGCCTGCATGCCAGCGTGACGTTGGTGGAGCTGGCGCCGATCGCGCGCTCGCTGGGGCAGTCGCTGACGCGTGCCGAGGTAGAACCGGCCGTTGAGCAGGCACTGGCCACCGTGGAATCGGCGGATCTGCTGGTGGTGGCCACGCCGGTGTATCGCGGTTCCTACCCGGGGCTGTTCAAGCACCTGGTGGATTTCATCGAGCTGGAGGCGCTGGTGGACACGCCGGTGCTGCTGGCCGCCACCGGTGGCAGCGAGCGCCATGCACTGGTGATCGACCACCAGCTGCGCCCGTTGTTCAGTTTCCTGCAGGCGTACACGCTGCCGATCGGGGTGTATGCCACGCCGGCCGACTTCGATGGCGCGCAAATCAACAGCGCGGCGCTGCAGGCGCGCATCGCGCTGGCGGCCGATCGTGCCGCTGGACACCTGGCGGTGCAGGCGGTCGCTGCACCCGCGCCATTGCGGCGTATCGCGTAAGCGGCGAGCGCGCGGCATAACCGGCGGCGCTTTGCTTATGGCCAAGGCGCATCTGCGTGGCCGGATCTGACCGCCGATTGTCGCGCGATGGCGCAGATGCAGCGCCGGCCTTCTCTAGCATCGAAGACGAAGCGGCACTGCGGTGCCGGACCTGATGAGGACGACCCCGTGGCTGTAGACGCAACCCCCAAACCCATCCTGTTCCTGCTGGACCGCGAGTTCGAGGACGGCCAGCTGCCCGGGCAGCGTTTCTTCTGCCGCCACAGCCTGCTGCTGGAAGGCGCGCTGTCGAGCATCGATGGCCTGGATGCACACCTGGACGTGCGCCGGATCGGCTTTGCACGGCCGCGCCGCGAAGTGATTGCCGAGATCGGCGAACAGGACCAGTCGCTGCCCAAGCTGGTGCTGCCGCAGGGCGTGCACAGCGAACACGCCAACGGTGCCCACCACGAGCGCCAGTACGTGTCCGGTGCCGAACCCATCCTGGCTGCCCTGAACGGGTTGCTCGGCATTCCCGTGGCCCATCCCTGAGCGAGGACGCGCGCATGAGCTACCTGATCAGCGTATTGGACAAGAGCCCGGTGGCCGACGGTGGCACGCCCGAGCAGGCACTGCGCAACAGCCTGCAGCTGGCGCAGCGTGCCGAACAACTCGGCTACCACCGCTACTGGTTCGCCGAACACCATGCCGCACCGACCCTCGCCAGCCCGGCGCCGGAAGTGCTGGCGGCGTGGGTGCTGGCGCAGACCCGGCGCATCCGCATCGGCAGCGGCGGGGTGATGCTGCGCCACTACGCACCGTACAAGGTGGCCGAAAACTTCAACCTGCTGGCAGCGCTGGCGCCGGGCCGCGTGGATCTGGGCGTGGGCAAGGCCCCCGGTGGGCTGCCGGCCTCGACCGCAGCTTTGGCCGCGGGTCGACCGGCCTTCGCCGACTTCGCCCAGCAGCTGCGTGATCTGGAAGGCTATCTGTCCGGCACGCAGGAAGACGCGCAGGCGCGGCCTGTGCCACACAGTGCACCCGAACGCTTCCTGCTGGGCGCCAGCCCGCAGAGCGCGCGACAGGCGGCCGAGCTCGGCTGGCGCTTCGTCTATGCCGCGCACTTCGATGGCGATCCAGCCCATATCGAAGCGGCGTTCGAGGCCTATCGCGCGGTGTCTGCACAGCCGCCGCTGCTGGCCACCGTCGCCTTCGCTGCGCCCACGAGCGAAGCCGCCGCACGCCACATCGGTGCACTGCGCGTCTACAAGCTGCACCTCGGCCCGGGTCAGACGGTGAACCTGCCCAGCCCGGAAGCCGCCGCCGAGTACGCGCGGCAGGTCGGGGTGAGCGATTTCCGCATCGAGGAAACCCGTCCCAGCGTGCTGTCCGGTGATGCCGCGCACGTGCGGGGCGAACTGGACGCACTGCACCGGCGCTTTGGGGTGGGTGAATTCATCCTCGACACCCCCGTGACCGACCTGGATGCCCGCCTGACATCCCTTGAACTGCTGTCGCCCGCGCCGCGCGCGGCGGTGGCCTGACCTGCAGGAGCGACCCCCATGAGCACCCCTCCGCGCCACATTCCGTTCGGCATCATGCTGCAGGGCCCCGGCAGCCACATGCATGCCTGGAAGCATCCCTCGAACCCGACCGACGCCAGCGTCAACCTGCAGTTCTACATCGACATCGCGCGCACCGCCGAGGACAACGGCATCGCCTTCGGCTTCGTTGCCGATGGCCTGTACATCAACGAGAAGTCGATCCCGCACTTCCTCAACCGCTTCGAGCCGATTTCGCTGCTGTCCGCGCTGGCGACCGCGACGAAGAAGATCGGCCTCGCCGGCACGCTGTCGACCTCGTACAGCGATCCGTTCACCGTCGCCCGCCAGTTCGCCTCCCTGGATCTGCTAAGCGGTGGCCGCGCCGGCTGGAACGTGGTGACCTCGCCACTGGAAGGCTCGGGCCGCAACTACGGCCGCCCGCACCCGGAGCATGCGCTGCGCTACCAGATTGCCGATGAGTACCTGGACGTGGTGCAGGGCCTGTGGGATTCGTGGGATGACGATGCCTTCGTGCGTGAGCGCGACAGCGGCACCTTCTTCGCGCCGGAGAAATTCCGCCGCCTGGACCACAAGGGAAAGTTCTTCCAGGTGGAAGGCCCGTTGAACATCCAGCGCTCGCCGCAGGGGCAGCCGGTGATCTTCCAGGCAGGTTCGTCCGATGATGGCATCGCGCTGGCCGGCAAGTACGCCGATGCGGTGTTCACCCATTCGCCTTCGCTGGAAGAGACGCGTGCGTTTACCCAGAAGGTGAAGAATTCGGCCATCGCCCATGGCCGCAGCGGCAACGACGTGAAGATCTTCCCCGGCATCGGCCCCATCGTTGGTCATACGGCGGCCGAGGCCGAGGCCAAGTACCAGGCCATTGCCGCGCTGGCCAGCCTGGACGATGCGCTGGCCTATCTGGGGCGCTTCTTCGACCACCATGATTTCAGCCAGTACGACCCGGATGCGCCGTTCCCTGAGCTGGGCGACATCGGCAGCAACTCGTTCCGCTCCACCACCGACCGCATCAAGCAGGACGCCCGCGAGCAGGGCCTGACCCTGCGCCAGGTGGCGCTGCAGGCGGTCAGCCCGCGGCCGAACTTCATCGGCACGCCGCAGCACGTGGCCGACGAACTGATCCGCTGGTTCGATGCCGGTGCCAGCGATGGCTTCATCCTGGGTTTTGCCGCGCAGCGCGAGGGCCTGGATGATTTCGTGAAGCTGGTGCTGCCGATTCTTCAGGCGCGTGGCTACCACCAGCGCGAGCTGCAGGGGCAGACCCTGCGCGACCATCTGGGCCTGCCGCGCAAGGCCAGCCGCCATGCGACCGACGCCGAGCCGGCGCGGAAGGTGGGGTAGGACGATGAGCGGAGAACTGCCGGTCGCCCCGGGCCACGCCCGCCGACACGATGAAACGATCGGTGTGCTGCCGCAGATCGCAGCACGCGCCGAAGAAGCCATCGCCCTGCGCCACGATCTGCACCGCCACCCCGAACTGGCGTTCGAGGAACATCGCACCAGCGCCCGCGTGGCCGAGCTGCTGCAGGAGTGGGGCTATGCGGTGACCACGGGCGTCGGTGGCACTGGCGTGGTGGGCACGCTGCAGCGTGGGCAGGGCAGTCGCCGGCTGGGCCTGCGCGCGGACATCGACGCACTGCCGATCCAGGAGGCGTCCGGCCTGGCCTATGCCAGCCAGAACGAAGGCCTGATGCACGCCTGCGGGCATGATGGCCACACCGCCATCCTGCTTTCGGCGGCGCACTACCTGGCCCATCACGGGCGCATCGATGGCACCCTGCAGCTTGTGTTCCAGCCGGCCGAAGAGACCGGTTCGGGTGCCTCGAAGATGATCGAGGACGGCCTGTTCGAGCGCTTCCCGGTGGATGCCATCTACGGCCTGCACAACTGGCCGGGCGTGCCGGTGGGGCACTTCGGCTTCGTCGATGGGCCGGCGATGGCATCGGTGGACTGGGCGCGGCTGAAGGTGATCGGCAAGGGCGGCCATGGCGCAGAGCCGCAGGGCAGCGTCGACCCGATCCTGGTGGCCGCGCACATCATCACTGCGCTGCAGAGCGTGGTCTCGCGCAACGTGGACCCGCGGCAGATGGGCGTGGTCACCGTGGGCTCGATCCACGGCGGGCAGGCGGCCAACGTGATTCCCGACGTGGTGGAGCTGAAGCTGACCGTGCGCGCCTACCTGCCGGAAGTGCGCGACACCCTGCGCCGCCGGGTCACCGACATTGCCGAGCAGACCGCCGCTGCGTTTGGTGCGCGTGCCGAGATCGAATTCCCGCGCGGCTTCCCCAGCGTCATCAATCATCCGCAGGAGACCGCCTACATCCGCGAGGTCGCGCGGCAGGGCTTTGGTGAGGCGCAGGTGGTGCGGGCGTTCGCGCCGCGTACGGCCAGCGAGGACTTCGCCTTCCTGCTGCAGGCGCGGCCCGGCAGTTTTGTCTTCGTCGGCAACGGCGACAGCGCGCCGCTGCACAGCCCGCGCTACGTGTTCAACGACGCAGCCATCGCCCCGGCGGCCAGCCTGTGGGCGCGCCTGGCCGAGCATTATCTGGTGGAGGACGCGGCATGAGCGTGCAGTTCGACAACGAGCGCTTCCTTTACACCTCGGTGGATGATCCACTGGCGCGGCCGCTGTTCGATGGCCTGGAGCAGGAGTACGACAGGCGCTACGCCGATGTGCGCGGACGCGTCGGCGGGAGTGCACGCGAGGAGCTGCAGCGCTACCCGGCGCAGGCGTTTGCCGCACCGGTGGGGGCCTTCGTGCTTCTGCTGCGCGATGGCGTCGCCATCTCCGGCGGCGCCTTCATGCCGCACCGCGACGCGGACACCGCCGAGTTCAAGCGGATCTGGACGCTGCCCGGTCTGCGCCGCCAGGGCATTGCCCGTCGCGTGCTGCAGGAGCTGGAAGACCAAGCCGCACGCCAGGGCTATCGCCGCGTGTTCCTGACCACTGGCTTCCGCCAGCCCGAGGCGGTGGGCCTGTACCTCAGCCATGGCTACACCGCGCTGTTCGATCTGCAGGCGGACCCGGCGTCCATCGCCCATCTGCCATTCGAGAAACACCTGCACGCGTCGGCGCCGTTGCCGGCGGCCAGTGCTGCACTGCTGCACGGAGCCCATGCATGAGCACGCCGTCCACCGCGCTGGAGGGCATCGCCGCGCGCCCAGCAAACGTGCCCGCGCCCGCCTTGAAGATCGTACCGGCGCGGCATCCGCTGCAGACCGTCGGTACGGTCCTCGCGCTGGCGCTGATCCTGATCGGGCTGCAGTCGGTGCTGGGCAACCCGCGCTGGGGCTGGGGCACGTTTGCCGAATGGTTCTTCGCGCGCCCGGTGCTGGAAGGGCTGGGCCGCACCCTGCTGCTGACCGCGCTGGGCACCGGCCTGGGCTTCGCGCTCGGCACGCTGCTGGCCTTGGCCCGCGTCTCCGGCTCGCCGCTGCTGTCGGCGGTGTCATGGGGGTACGTGTGGCTGTTCCGTTCGATTCCGTTGCTGGTGCTGTTGCTGCTGCTGAACAACCTCGGCTACCTCTACAGCACCATCGAACTGGGCGTGCCGTTCACCGGCATCAGCCTGTTCTCGTACCCGACCACGCAGCTGATCGGTGTGTTCACCGCGGCGGTGCTGGGCCTGACGTTGAACCAGGCGGCGTTCTCGGCCGAAGTGATCCGTGGCGGTATCCTCTCGGTCGACCATGGGCAGTACGAAGCCGCCGCGGCGCTGGGCCTGCCGCGCGGTCGCCAGGTACGCCGCATCATCCTGCCGCAGGCAATGCGCTCGATCCTGCCGGCGGCCTTCAACGATGTGATCGGGCTGGCCAAGAGCACCTCGGTGGTCTACGTGCTGGCACTGCCGGAGCTGTTCTACACCGTGCAGGTGATCTACCGGCGCAACCTGGAGGTGGTGCCGCTGCTGATGGTGGCCACGGTCTGGTACCTGGTCATTCTCACCGTGCTGTCGCTGCTGCAGCGGCGGGTGGAGCAGCGTTTCGCGCGTGGCCAGCTGCAGCGCGAGCGCAGCATCTCGCGGGTGTCCTCACCGGTAAGGCCCGCAGCGCAGGGGGAACCGCGCGTGGCCAGCCGACCGCGTGTCGCGGCCCAGGTCGAGCCCGGGCAGGGCGCCGCGGTGGCGCTGCACGGTGTCGGCAAGGTGTTCGGCGAACAGACGGTGCTGGAGGATGTGAACCTTGAGCTGCGCGCCGGCAGCGTGACCGTGCTGATTGGTCCTTCGGGCGCGGGCAAGTCGACCCTGCTGCGGTTGATCAACCATCTCGAGCGCGCCGACGGTGGCTATGTGACCGTGGGCGGGCAGCTGATCGGCTACCGCCGCGACGGGGACACGCTGTACGAGCTGCCCGAGCGCGAGATCCGCCGCCGACGTGCCGAGGTCGGCATGGTGTTCCAGGGCTTCAACCTGTTCCCGCACCTGACCGCGCTGGAAAACATCATCGAGGCGCCGATCGCCGTGCGTGGCCTGCCGCGTGCGCAGGCTGAACAGCAGGCGCGCGACCTGCTGCAGCGTGTCGGCCTGGCCGACAAGGCCGATGCCTTCCCGCGGCAGCTGTCTGGTGGCCAGCAGCAGCGCATTGCCATTGCCCGTGCACTGGCGCTGCAGCCGAAGGTGCTGCTGTTTGACGAGCCGACCTCGGCGCTGGACCCGGAACTGGTGGCCGAAGTACTGAGCGTGATCGAGGAGCTGGCCAGCTCCGGCACCACCCTTGTGATCGTCACCCACGAACTGAGCTTCGCCCGGCGCGTGGCCGACACCGTGGTGATGATGGACCAGGGGCGGGTGATCGAGCAGGGCAGCCCCGAGGCGCTGTTCGAGCGCCCACGCCAGCAACGCACGGCCGATTTTCTGGCCAAGACCCTGTAACCCGAGGACTTCCATGAGGCCTGCAGCATCCCGCCGCCCCTCGCGCAGCACCCTGTTGATCGGCGCTGTGCTGGTCATCGGCATCGCCGGCATCGTTTACTCCCGCGTGCGCGCGCCCGCTGATGCGCCTGCCGCCAGTGTGACCCTGGCCGGTGCCGATGCGCCTGCGCTGACCGGCACGCCTGACCCGAAGGCGCAGGCGCTGATTCCGGCTGGCTATCGTTTCGTGACCCCCGGTGTGCTGACCGTGGCAACCCATCCGGCGCAGCTGCCGCTGGCCGACTACGGTGCCGACAGCAAGCAGGTGGTGGGGGTCGAGCCGGACATCGCCAAGCTGATCGCCGATGGCCTGGGCTTGAAGCTGGTGCTGGTGCCGGTGGCATGGCCTGACTGGCCGCTGGGACTGGAATCCGGCAAGTACGATGCGGTGCTGTCCAACGTGACGGTGACCGAGGAGCGCAAGAAGAAGTTCGACTTCTCCAGCTACCGGTTCGACCTGCTGGGCATCTACACCCGCACCGACGGGCCGATCCAGAAGATCGAGAAGCCGGCCGACGTGGCCGGGCTGAAGGTGGTGGTGGGCGCGAGCACCAACCAGGACCAGATCCTGCGCCACTGGGACCAGCAGAACATCGCCGCCGGCCTGAAGCCGGTGGAGTACCAGTACTTCGACGATGCGGTGGTGGGGCGGCTGGCGGTGATCACCGGGCGTGCCGATGTGTCGTTCGAGCCGAACGCTACGGGCGCCTATTCGGCGCGCGATGGCAAGGTGCGCCGGGTCGGTCTGTTCCCCGGCGGCTGGCCGGATGCGGCGGCGATTTCGGCAACTACCCGCAAGGGCAGCGGCCTGGCCGACGCCATCACCGCAGCATTGAACACGCAGATCCGCAGCGGCACATATGCGCAGGCCCTGGCGCGTTGGAACCTGGCCGAAGAGGCCGTGCCGCAGTCGCAGACCAATCCGCCGGGCTTGCCGGATCTGTGACCACGCTTTGGTAGCCGCCAACTGTGGTCGACGGGACGCGCCAACCAAGGTTGGCCTCTACAGGGCTGCCAGACGCTCCCGCAGCCATCGATGCGCGGGATCGCGATGCACACGCTCGTGCCAGAACAGCATCATCTCGAATCCCGGCACGTCGATCGGTGCCTCCACCGCCTTCAACGCAGGGTCAGCCTCCACCAGGCGCGAAGGCATCATCGCGACCAGGTCGGTGCGTAGCAGGGCACTGCGCAGGAACAGGAAGTGCGGCACCGACAGCACGACCTCGCGGCGGGCGCCGACATGCGCCAGCGCGCTGTCCGTGTTGCCGTGGAAGCCGCCGCCATCGGGGGACACGATCGCGTGCTGCAACGCGCAGAACTGCTTCAGCGTCGGCCGCCGCTTCAATTTCGGATGGTCGCGCCGGCCGGCCAGTACATAGCGCTCCTGGAACAGCGGACGCTGATGCAGTGACGGCGGCGCTTCAGACGCGATGTGGATGGCAAGGTCGATCTCACCACGCTCGCCCTGCGCCACCATCTGCGCCGGCGCCAGGCTGACCACCGCCAGGCGTGTGCCCGGCGCGGCATCGCGGATGCCTGGGAGTGCAGGCAGCACCACGGTGGATTCGCCAAAGTCCGACGCCATGATCCGCCAGGTCTGCTGTGCACGGGCAGGATCGAACGCCTGCACCGGCGCGACGGTGCGCCGGACCGCTTCCAGTGCTTCGGCCAGCGGCTCGCGCAGCGCCTCGGCGCGGGCCGTACAGCGCATGCCGCGCGAACCCGGCAGCAGCAGCGGGTCATCAAACAAGTCACGCAGCCGCGCCAGCTGGATGCTGACGGTGGGCTGGGCCAGGTGCAGGCGTTCGGCCGCGCGGGTCACGTTCTGTTCTTCCAGTAGCGCCTGCAGGGTCACCAGCAGGTTGAGGTCGATGCGACGCAGGATATTGTCCATGGCAATGGGGGCAATTGCGGGAATTCATTTCAACTATAGCGTGATGCTGCCTATCGTCATCGGCATTCCCTGATCTGGTGATCCATGAACGTTCTGCTTGTCTACGCCCATCCCGAACCCACCTCGCTCAACGGCACGCTGAAGGACTTCGCCGTGCAGCGCCTGCAGGCGGCAGGACATACCGTGCAGGTGTCAGACCTGTACGCCATGCGCTGGAAGGCGCCGATCGATGGCGATGACCATCCGGGGCGCGATCCGCAGCGCCCTTTCCATGCTTCGCTGGATTCGCGCGAGGCCTATGCCAATGGCCGCCAGAGTGACGACATTTCCGCCGAACAGGACAAGCTGCGCTGGGCCGACACGGTCATCCTGCAGTTCCCGTTGTGGTGGTTCTCGATGCCGGCGATCCTCAAGGGCTGGATCGACCGGGTCTACGCCTATGGCTTCGCCTATGGCGTGGGTGAGCATTCGGACCACCATTGGGGCGATCGCTATGGCGAGGGCGTGATGGCCGGCAAGCGCGCGATGCTGGTGGTGACCACCGGTGGCTGGGAGTCGCACTACGCCGCCCGCGGCATCAACGGTCCGATCGATGATCTGCTGTTCCCGATCCAGCACGGGATCCTGTTCTATCCCGGTTTCGATGTGTTGCCGCCCCACGTGATCTACCGCAGCAGCAAGGTGGGCAAGCAGAACGTGGCGGACGTGCTGGAAGGGCTGGGCAGGCGATTGGATGGCCTGGCCACTGACGCGGTGATTCCGTACCGCCGGCAGAACGCAGGGGACTACCTGTTTCCTTCGCTGGAACTGCGGCCGGGTCTGGCAGAAGGAGCCGAGGGTCTTGGGATTCACCAGCAAGGGTGATCGCCTTGGGGCGCTCGGGTAGCCGTCGACCTTGGTCGACGGAGAGCGCCAACCAAGGTTGGCAGCTACCAGAGCGCGGGTGTCGTAGATGGCTCTGGCGCTGCTGGGCACAGGCGGTAGGGTGCAAGAGCCCTGTGCCGCGTTGTCGCCGGAGACTCCCCGTGGTGGAATTCACCTTCACGCTCACATATCGCCTGCCGCACGCCCCCCATGACATCGACCTGATCGAGCAGTGCCTGGCCGATGCAGGTTGCGATGATGCACTGTTGGGAAGCGGTCAACCGGGGTACCTGGCGTTGGCCTTCTACAGGGAGTCTGAGAGTGCTGCATCTGCGCTGGCCTCTGCGCTTGAACACGTGCAAAGCGCCGTACCTGGTGCCGAGCTGGTCGATGTGAACCTGGATCTGGCCGGGTAAATAAGCGCGCTCGACTGCGTTCCGCGGAGAGCAGAAAACAGTCGAGCATTGCTCGACTCTACCGGGCTGCGTTACAGCTTCGCCGTCTCCCACCATCGCGTACCCGCCACAGGCGCCTGCATGTCCAGCGCCTGGCCCATGATCGGCGTAGCCACGGGCACGTTCTTCGCCGCCGCCAGCGCGGTGATCCGCTCGAACGGCTGCTGCCATGCGTGGAGGGCCAGGTCGAAGGTGCCGTTGTGGATCGGCAGCAGCCACTTGCCGCGCAGGTCGAGGTGCGCCTGCAGGGTCTCCTCGGGCTGCATGTGCACGAAGGCCCAGCGTTTGTCGTAGGCGCCGGTCTCGATCATGGTCAGGTCGAACGGGCCGTACTTCTCGCCGATGGCCTTGAAGCCGTCGAAATAGCCGGTGTCGCCGCTGAAGAAGACGCGGAAATCGCCGTCCTGGATCACCCACGAGGCCCACAGGCTGCGATCGCTGTCACCGAGGCCGCGGCCGGAGAAGTGTTGACCCGGCGTTGCGGTCAGGCGCAGTCCGTTGGCCTCGGTCGACTGCCACCAGTCCAGCTGCTCGACCTTTGCCGCATCCACGCCCCAGGCAATCAACTGGTCGCCCACGCCCAGCGGCGCGATGAAGCGCGCGGTCTTGCCGGCCAGCTGCATCACCGCGGCATGGTCCAGATGGTCGTAATGGTTGTGCGAGAGGATCACGCCTGCGATCGGCGGCAGGTCTTCAATGCTGATCGGCGGTGCGTGGAAGCGTGCCGGGCCCATCCACTGCACCGGCGAGGCACGCTCGGAGAACACCGGGTCGGTCAGCCAGTACTGGCCGCGCAGCTTCAGCAGGATCGTGGAGTGGCCAAGCCGGAACAGGGTGCGGTCCGGTGCGGCGTCCAAGGTGGCACGGTCCAGCGCCTGCACCGGGATCGGGTCGGTCGGCACGGTGCCCTTGGGCCGGTTGAACAGGAAGGTCCACCACAGCTCGACGCCCGCACGCAGGCCCATCGCCGGTTTCGGCAGGACATTCTGGAACCGGCCATCACGGTACTGCGGAGAATCAGGGAAGTCGGGCAGGGACCACGACTTGCAGAAGGTATAGGCGGTCACGGCAAGGGTTCCGATCAGGAGGATGAGGAGCAGGCGCTTCATCGGGGACGTCCGCTGGGTACACTGCACAGTGTAGTTCCCGATTTCAGGAAAGTACACTGGTCGGTGTAAAATATGCGCATCCGTTCAGTTTCCTGGTTCCCTGCCATGTCCCGTGCCCCGCAACGCCTGACCGACCGCAAACGCGAAGCCATCGTGCGCGCGGCCGTGGAGGAGTTCCGCAGCGCCGGCTACGAGGCGACCAGCATGGACCGCATCGCCGCGGCGGCCGGCGTGTCCAAGCGCACGGTCTACAACCATTTCCCCAGCAAGGAAGAGCTGTTCGGCCACATCCTCGAAGAGCTGTGGGAAAGCAGCATGGCCGCCGTGGTGCTGCCGTACCGCGCCGACCAGCCGCTGGACGTGCAGCTGCTGCAGCTGCTCGGGCAGAAACTGGACCTGCTGGGCGATGCCAACTTCATCGACCTGGCGCGTGTGGCGATGGCCGAGATCATCCATTCGCCCGAGCGTGCGCAGGCGATTGTCTGCCGCATGGGCGAAAAGGAAGGTGGCGTGAGCGCATGGATCCGCGCCGCCATCGCCGATGGACGCCTGCGTGAGGTCGATCCGGAATTCGCCGACCACCAACTGCAGGGCCTGGTGAAGGGCTTCGCGTTCTGGCCGCAGGTCACCATGGGCCAGCCGCCGCTGGGCCCGGTCGAACGGCGCAAGGTCGCCGAATCGGCGGTGGCGATGTTCCTGGGGTTCTACGCACGCTGAGCTGTGCCAGCGACTGCGACATAGCAGCGCATCGCTGACCACTGATGCGGTGTTGTGACGGGATCGCCATCGAACCGACTTGGCCATCTGCGACACTGCGTCAGGATTCCACGGCAAGACCGCCTTATGTCCTTCGCGTCGGCGCAGCAGATCAATGAAGTACTGCAGCAGTCCTACGGCATCACCGCCACCGCGGTGGTCCCGCGCGTGGTGGGTGCCGACGCCAACGCGAGCGTGTTCCGCATCGATGCGCGCGGCAGCCAGTGGTGGTTGAAGTGCCGCAGCTACCAGGTGGCGCCGCAGGTGTGGGACGGTCTGCACTGGCTGCGCGGCACGCTGGGCATCGAGGAGATCGTGGCACCGTGGCCGGCCATGACCGGTGGTGCGTCGGTGCAGCGCTGGGGCCTGCAGTTCACGCTGTTCCCGTATATCGAAGGGCAGTCCGGTTTCGAAGCGCCGTTGAGTGCGGCGCAATGGCAGCGTCTGGGTCAAATTCTCCGCCGCCTGCACACGGCGCAGCTGCCGGAGGCGCTGGCCGAAGGACTGCCGCGGCAATCGCTGTGCTGCGAGGCACTTGAGATGGTAGGGCACTGGCTGCAGGAACCGGCGGCATTGCCCGCCGCGCAGGATCGCTGGGGGCGTGCCTTCCACGCGGTGTGGGCGCTACAGCGCGTGCGCATCACCGCGCTGCACCGGCGTGCGCTGGCGCTGCAGCAGGCGCTGGCCGAGCGTGAGCCGCTGCTGCATCCCTGCCATACCGATCTGCACGCGGGGAACCTGCTGATGGGGCACGACGGGGCGCTGCACCTGATCGACTGGGACGGTCTGTCACTGGCGCCGCGCGAGCGCGACCTGATGTTCGTCGGGGCAGCAGTGGGTGGCCGCTGGGGGCGCGAGCGCCCGCAGGGGTTTGCCGAGGGGTATGGCGATGACCTGGGCGATGCGCAGTGGATCGCGTGGTATCGGCATGTGCGCATCCTGGAGGATCTGGTGGCGTTCCAGCAGATGCTGATGGGCGTGGAGGGCGGTTACCGGCCGCCGCAGCAGCGTCGGCAGGCGCTGCATCATCTGGGCGAGCTGTTCGCACCGGGGAATGTGTTCTGCGCGGCAGAACGGGCCTACAGCGCGGTGTAGGGGTTTCGGCAGGGCTGCGCCCTGCACCTGCTCAATGCAACGGCGACGGCAACGGCAAAAGCGGGCTTTCCGTGGGTTGGCGGGGTGGGTCCGGTTGAGGGGGACGCCGTAAACCCCCCTCCGGGGTCCGGCCCAGCCGCTGGCGGCTGTGCGTTCGGGCGCTTGCGAAGCAGTGCTTCGCAAGCAAAACGCTCTCACCCATGGGGGCTTGGTCGCGGCATCCATGCCGCTCACACCCCCTCAACCGGACCCACCCCGCCTTCGACAGACCTCCGCGATCTGTCGGAATGGCATGACGCTGCTGTTGGTGGGTGCCGACCGTTGGTCGGCACGGATGAATTCATTCGATATCTGATAGAAAGATCGTATCGACCAAGGTCGACACCTACCAACAGCCTGTCGCAGTAGAGCCACGCCATGCGTGGATGAATTCATTCGATACCTGACAGATGTGCCGACCAACGGTCGACACCTACCAACAGCCGCCTGTCGCAGTAGAGCCACGCCATGCGTGGATGAATTCATTCGATATCTGAAAGATGTGCCGACCAACGGTCGACACCTACCAACAGCCGCATGTCCCAGTAGAGCCACGCCATGCGTGGATGACTCATTCGACATCTGACAGATGTGCCGACCAACGGTCGGCACCCACCACCAGCAGTTCCCAACAGCCGCAGGAAACTGTCGAAGGCGGGGCGGTGTGGGTGGGCAGGACCGTTGGCGCCATGGATGGCGCCATCGAGCCCCCATGGATGGGTTTACGGCGTGTCCTGACCACCCACACCGCCCCGCCATCCCGCGGAATGCCGCTCTTGATCTTGAGGTTGCCGGCCAGCGGCCGGCACTACCGCAGGTGCAGGGCTGCAAGCCCTGCCGAACAACCCTTACTCCGCCGGCTTGGCCGCCGCCGTCGCTGCCACGCTCGCGGCGCGCCGTGCCAGCACTGCCTCGCGGTGCGCGATATACGCATTCGCCGCCAGGATGATGCCGGCACCGATCAGCGTCCAACGGTCCACGCTTTCATCAAACAACAGCCAGCCACACAGCGTCACCAGCGGCAGCTGCAGGAAGCTGATCGGGGTCAGGGCCGATACCTCGCCCAAGCGCAAAGCGCGCGTCCACAGCAGCTGGCCGACCGTGCCCATCACGCCCGTCGCCACCAGCCACACCCAGGCCATGCCGGTGGGCCAGACCCACACGAACACGGCCGGGACCAGCGACAGCGGTACCCAGAACACGTAGGTGTAGAGCACCACGGTGTCGGCGCTGTCCACGCGGGTCAGCTGCTTGATCTGGATCGCCACCAGCGAACTGAGCAGGGCTGCTGCCACGGCGATCAGGCTCCCGGCGGAAAACCCCGCCGTGCCCGGCCGCACGATCACCAGCACGCCGATGAAACCGACCACCACCGCCGCCCAGCGCCGCACGCGCACGGTTTCACCCAGCCACAGCACTGCGGCGATGGTCACGAACAACGGTGTGGAATAGGACAGCGACACCGCCTGCGCCAGGGGCAGGTGGCCCAACGCCCAGAACGCGCAGAGCATCGAGCCAAGGCCGATCGCGCTGCGCACGAAATAGCGCGGCAGCTGCTGGGTCTTCAGCGGCGCACGGCCCGGCCGCAGCAGCATCGGCAACAGTGCCAGCAGGCCGAACGCGTTGCGGAAGAACGCGACTTCCTGGGTCGGCACGTAGCGCGTCGCATAGCGGATGGCGATGGCCATCAGGCCAAACGCCATCGTGCTGGCGAGCATCAGCAGCGCCGCCCGCGCCGGGGTGGCGAGCGCGGGCCGTGCCGTGGCGTTCACCACTGGGCGCCGAGCAGGCGCGGCTCCGGTTCGATCGGCACGCCGAATTTCTCCAGCACCGAGGCGGAGATGCGTCGTGCCAGGTCCAGCAGTTCGGCGCCGGTGGCGTTGCCGTGGTTGACCAGCACCAGTGCATGACTGGGGGCCACGCCGGCGTCGCCTTCGCGGAAACCCTTCCAGCCGCAGGCGTCGATCATCCAGGCCGCCGAGACCTTGCGCTGGTCATCGCGCTCGGCCGGGAACACCGGCAGCTCGGGGAAATGCTGCTGCAGCACCTCCACCTGTTCCAGCGGCAGCACCGGGTTCTTGAAGAAGCTGCCGGCGTTGCCCAGCACGTCCGGGTCGGGCAGCTTGCGGCGGCGGATGGTGATGACCGCATTGGCCACGTCCACCGCGCTGGGCAGCTCCACGCCCTGTGCCTGCAGTTCCTCGCGGATGCCGGCGTAGTCCATGCGCAGGTCGTGCAGCAGCGGCAGTCTCAGTTCGATGGCGGTGATCAGGTAGCGGTCGGGCTGCTGCTTGAACACGCTGTCGCGATAACCGAAGCCACACTGTTCGTTGTCCATGCGCACCCAGGCCTGCTCCTGGCAGTCCCAGGCTTCGACGGTCTGGATGAACTCGCCCACCTGCGCGCCATAGGCACCGATGTTCTGGATCGGCGCCGCACCGGCCGTGCCGGGAATCAGCGCGAGGTTTTCCAGGCCGGACAGGCCTTCCTGCAGCGACCACATCACCAGGCCGTGCCAGGACACACCGGCGCCGGCGCGGATGACCGCGTGGTCGGCACGGTGTTCGAGGAAGCTGATGTCGCGGTTGCCGAATACCAGTACGGTGCCCGGCAGGTCATCGGCGATGAGCACGTTGCTGCCGCTGCCCAGCACCAGCAGCGGGCCGTTGGCCACGCTGGGCAGGGCCAGCACGTCCGGCAGCAGGGCAGGGTCGTGCAGTTCCAGCAGCTGCGCCGCATTGGCGCGCACGTGGAAGGTGTTCAATCCCTGCAGCGGGGCGTTTTCGGTAAGGGTCCAGCGCAGCGGTGCGGCGGAGGTGTCGTGGCCGTCCATGGGCGCGCTCACAGCGGCGCCACCGCGCCACGGCTGGGCGCTTCGCGGCGGCGACGGATCGCCTCCACGCACTCGGCCACCAGCGACGGGCCTCGGTAGATCAGGCCGCTGTAGCACTGCACCAGGGCGGCGCCGGCGGCCATCTTGGCCACCGCGTCGGCACCGGAAAGGATGCCACCCACGCCGACCAGGGGCACCGATTCGGGCAGGCGTGCGCGCAGGCGACGCAGCACCAGGGTCGACTGGTCCAGCACCGGCGCACCGGACAGGCCACCGGCCTCGCTGGCCAGCGGATCGCCGGCGATGCCGCTGCGATCGATGGTGGTGTTGGTGGCGATCACGCCGTCCACCTGCAGTTCGCCCAGCACGCGGGCGGCGGCGTCGATGTCGCGCTCGCTCAGGTCAGGCGCCACCTTCACCAGCATCGGCACACGGCGGCCGTGCTGCGCGGCCAGGGCTTCCTGGCGGTCGCGCAGCTGGCTGACCAGCTGGCGCAGCGCGGTCTCTTCCTGCAGCTCGCGCAGGCCCGCGGTGTTGGGCGAGGAGATGTTGACGGTGATGTAGTCGGCCAGCGGATACACCTTGTCCAGGCAGGCGATGTAGTCATCGACCGCCTGCTCGTTGGGGGTGTCCTTGTTCTTGCCGATGTTGATGCCGAGCAGGCCGCGGCGGTTGCGCGCGCGCTCGACGTTGCGCACCAGCGCATCGACACCGGCATTGTTGAAGCCCATGCGGTTGATGATGGCCTGGTGCATCGGGAGCCGGAACAGCCGCGGCTTCGGGTTGCCATCCTGCGGGCGCGGGGTGATGGTGCCGATCTCGACGAAGCCGAAGCCCAACGCGAACAAGGCATCGATGTGCTCGCCGTTCTTGTCCAGGCCGGCGGCCAGGCCGACCGGATTGGGGAAGGTCAGCCCGAACACCGTGCTCGGCATCGGCGCGATGCGTGCGGCCAGCAGCGGCGTGGTGCCGGTGCGGTAGGCCAGGTCCAGTGCGGACAGACCGAGGCCGTGGGCGCGCTCGGCGTCGAGCGAGAACAGGAAGGGGCGGGCAAGCGAATACATGCGTCGGTTCAGTCCAGCGTGCCGAGGAAGGCTCGGGTTCGATATTCAAAGGCGACCTGTCCATCCACCGCATGGGCGTTGAACAGGTCCTGCAACGCCGCCAGCATCGGCGCATGGCGCGGGTGCCCGGGCTGCGGTGCGTAGGAAGAAGACAGCAGGCGCCCGCGCAGGGCGTCGAAGTCCAGGTGCTGCACGTTGGGCAGCTCGATCATGCCGCGCAGGCCGGGGCCGAACCAGGCCTGCATGGTGGCGTCGTCCTGGTAGCGCTCGGCCACCGCGGTGTAATCGGTGCCGTAGTCCAGCAGCAGCTGCTCGTAGCCGACCAGGAACGGGCTGGCATCGAGCAGGCGCGAATTCCAGTAGATCAGGGCCAGTCCGCCCGGGTGCAGGATGCGCTGCCATTCGGCACGCACCGCCACGGTGTCGAACCAGTGGAAGGCCTGCGCGGCGCTGACCAGATCGACGCTGGCATCGGCCAGCCCGGTCGCCTCGGCGCGGCCATCGACGGCGCGGAACAGCGGAAACTGCGGTGCCAGCCACTGCTCGGCCGCCGCGCGCATGGCCGCATTCGGCTCCACCGCCACCAGCGGATGGCCGGCGGCCAGGAACTGGCGGCTGGAAATGCCGGTGCCGGCTCCGATGTCGGCGACGAGCGCCGCGGTGGGCACGGCCATCGGCCCATGCAGCCAGTCCATCAGGGCAGCGGGATAGTCCGGGCGGTAGCGCACGTAATCGGCGACCCGGCTGCTGAAGCGTTCAGTGCTGTCCGACGCGCTCATGGCGGTCAGTTCGACAGCGTGGCCAGCCAGGCCAGACCGCCGAAGAACAGGACGAGGACCAGCAGGCCCAGGCCCAGCATGATCACGTTCAACCAGCCCAGGATGAGGCCGGTCAGGGCCAGTCCATCGCCTTCCAGCTCGGCGGGACGGCGGCGGATCTCGCTGCGGGCCATGTGCCCGGTGATGATGGCCACGATGCTGGCCACGAAGGGCAGCACGGTCCAGCTGGCGATGCCCAGCACCAGGCTGAGGACGGCCAGGCCGCTTGTCTGTCGGGGTGCCACGCTCATGGGGATCCTCCTTGGCAGTGCACACATGATAGTGCCTGCGGGCCGGCAAGCCCATGGGCGGCAGCGCGGCAGCGCCGGGCCATGCCCGGCGAGCGCGGCGCGCGACCCAGCTTCAGCCCATCAACACCTGGCCACCATCCACGTTGAGCACGTGGCCGGTGATCCAGCGCGCCAGCGGCGAGCACAGGAACAGCGCGGCGTCGGCGATCTCGCGCGGGTGGCCGAAGCGGCCGAACGGGATCCGCGCCAGGGTGGCTTGGTACAGCGCGGGATCCTCCACGCGGCGTCGGTCCCACAGGCCATCGGCAAACTCGATCGAGCCCGGCGCGATGGCATTGACCCGGATGCGGTCCGCCGCCAACGCCAGCGCCTGCGAGCTGGTGTAGTGCGAGAGTGCGGCCTTGGCCGCCGCATACGGCGCGCCACCGGGACGGGGCTGCTGCGCGGCGATCGAGGACAGGTTGAGGATGCAGGCGTCATCGGAGGCCCGCAGCCAGGGCAGGGCCAGGCGGGAGGCACGCACGGCCGCCATCAGGTCGATCTGCAGGCTGGCCGCCCAGCCGTCCTCGTCGTCGGCCATGCCGTAGCCGGTGGCGTTGTTGACCAGCACGTCGATGCCGCCGAGCGCATCGGCGGCGGCCTGCAGCCAGCCACCGATCTGCTCGACCTCGGCCAGATCGGCCGCGACAACATGCACAGGCGTGCCCTGTGCCTCGGCGTCGGCCTGCAGTGCCTGCAGCCCGGGCAGGCCGCGGGCGCAGACCGAGACCCGTGCCCCGGCGCCGGCGAATGCCAGCGCCAGTTCACGGCCGATGCCCTTGCTGCCGCCGGCGATGAGTACGCGGCGGCCGCTGAAGTCGAGGGTCAGATCCCCGGAGGGGCTCTGACCCGCAGCAATGGCCGAAACCTCTGCCATTACAGGTCGAACTTGATGCCCTGGGCCAGCGGCAGCGAATCCGAGTAGTTGATGGTGTTGGTCTGGCGGCGCATGTAGACCTTCCACGCATCCGAACCCGACTCACGACCACCGCCGGTGTCCTTCTCGCCACCGAACGCGCCGCCGATCTCCGCACCGGACGTACCGATGTTGATGTTGGCGATGCCGCAGTCGCTGCCGGCCGCCGACAGGAACTTCTCGGCGGTCTTCAGGTTCTGGGTGAAGATCGAGGACGACAGGCCCTGCGGCACGCCGTTCTGCATGTCGATGGCTTCATCGAGGCTGTCGTACGGCATGACGTACAGGATCGGCGCGAAGGTTTCGTGCTGGACCACGGCGTCGCTGTTCTTCAGGCCCGAGACAATGGCCGGCAGCACGAAGTTGCCTGCACGATCGATGCGGGTGCCGCCGGTTTCGATGGTGCCGCCAGCGGCCTTGGCCTGGGCGATGGCATCGAGGAACTGCTGCACGGCACCGTCGCTGTTCAGCGGGCCCATCAGGTTGGCGGCATCGGTCGGGTCACCGATCTTGCCTTCCACCTGCTTGTAGGCCTTGACCAGGGTGGCCAGCACGTCGGCGTAGATCGAGCGGTGCACGATCAGGCGGCGGGTGGTGGTGCAGCGCTGGCCGGCGGTACCGACCGCACCGAACACGATGCCCGGCACGGCCAGCTTCAGGTCGGCGGTCTCGTCGAGGATGATGGCGTTGTTGCCACCCAGCTCCAGCAGGCAGCGGCCCAGGCGACGGGCGACCTTCTCGTTGACCGTGCGGCCGACCTGGGTCGAGCCGGTGAAGCTGATCAGCGGTACGCGGCGGTCGTCGACCATCTTTTCCGACAGGGCGGTGCCGGCGTCGTTGACCAGGAAGAAGATGTCCGGGAAACCGGCTTCGCGCAGCGCGTCGTTGCAGATGCGCATGGAGGCGATGGCGGTCAGCGGGGTCTTGTTGGACGGCTTCCAGATGCAGATGTCACCGCAGATGGCGGCCAGGAAGGCATTCCAGCTCCACACCGCGACCGGGAAGTTGAAGGCCGAGATGATGCCGACCAGGCCCAGCGGATGGTACTGCTCGTACATGCGGTGGCCGGGGCGCTCCGAATGCATGGTGTAGCCGTACAGCATGCGGCTCTGGCCCACGGCGAAATCGGCGATGTCGATCATCTCCTGCACTTCGCCGTCGCCTTCGGGCTTGCTCTTGCCCATTTCCAGTGCGACCAGCGAACCCAGGGCGTCCTTGTGCTTGCGCAGCGCTTCGCCGCACAGGCGCACGGCTTCGCCGCGGCGCGGGGCCGGGGTGGTGCGCCAGGTCTTGTAGGCTTCCTGGGCACGGGTAATGACGGTTTCGTACTCGGCCTCGGTGGTGGCGCGGACCTGCGCGATCGGCTCGCCGGTGGTCGGGTTGACCGGGGTGATCAGCTCACCGCCGGTGGCGCTCGACCATTCCCCGTTGCCCAGGTAGGTGCCAGCGTTGATCGCGTCCAGACCAAGGGACTTGAGCAGCTCGGAAGACATGCAGACTCCTGTGTTTCGTTACGTAGTTGGTGCCGCCACGGGCAGGTGGGGGATGCGGCGGACTGAACCGGCGATGGTAGCAGAGGGATGTGGCGGGGCTTGGTGCAGTGCGGGGTGGGGTTGGGGGCCTTGGCGCCAAACGCTTGACGGCGCGGGCGTCACGATTTGAGGCGGTTCAAATCCATGCAAAGTGATAAAAATCAGCGGTCTGCATCTCGGTTTGAGACGTTATGACGTCCATGAACGTCAGCTTGCTGCTATCTTTTGTGACGGAGTTCGGACACAATCAATCGGTATTCAATCTTCCCGCAACAAAATGCAGGCGCTTCCTGGGGAGGCAGGCGCTGTTTGGGATCTCGCCGGATCTGCGGAACTGTCATAGGAGTTGTCTCGTGCTACATGGATCCGTAGAAGAGCTTGCCAGCCACCCCACTCGATCACGTCGACGTGTCGAGGCGCGTGCCGCCCTCGAACTGGCGCTGCGCCTCGGGGATCTGTTCGTAGTCCCGGTGTCCGCCATTCTTTCCCACATGGTGTTCTATGGTTCGGCCGCGCCGGACCCGTCGCAGCGGGTGGTGTTTGGCGCCGTGCTGCTGAGCGCGATGGTCTGCTTCATGATCGGGCCGGTGTACCGGGCCTGGCGTGGACGCGGCCTCGTGGTGGATCTGTGGGTGCTGCTGCTGGCATGGTCCTGCAGTTTCGGGTTGTTCTCCTTCTATGCGGTCCTGGTCGACATGGCCGGGGCCGTTCCCACGCGCTGGCTGCTGACCTGGTATGTGTCAGGCCTGATCGGCATGGTGGGCGTGCGCGTATTGTTGCGGGTGCAACTGCACCGCCTGCGCGCGCGCGGCCTGGATCGCGAGCGCGTGCTGCTGGTCGGCCTGCGCTCGTCGGGGCTGAAGCTGCACCGCCTGCTGCGCGGCAAGCCTGAGCTGGGCAAGGAAGTGGTCGGCTACTTCTCCGCCAAGGGCGATCTGGCAGTCCGTCGTGGCGGTGATACACCCCGTTGCCTGGGAGTGCTGGCTGACCTGCCGCGCTACATGGACAAGCATCGTGGCGAATTCGATCAGCTGTGGGTGTCGATGACCCCGGGCGACGCCGGTGACATGAAGGCGATGCTGAAGCAGATCGAGCGCTTCCCGGTGCCGGTCCGGCTGATCCCGGACACCACGGGCTGGGGCACCCTGAATCCGGGCGTGCACCAGGTCGGCAACGTGCCGATGATCGGTGTGCGCCAAGGCCTGGCGGATCACAATTTCCGGCTGGCCAAGCGCGTGGAAGACATCCTGGTGGCGGGTCTGGCGGTGATCATGCTGGCGCCGGTGTTCGCGGTGCTGGCCATCGGGGTCAAGCTGAGCTCGCCTGGCCCGGTGCTGTTCCGCCAGCGCCGCCATGGCCTGGGCGGCAAGGAGTTCTCGATGCTGAAGTTCCGCTCCATGCGGGTTCATGCGGAAGGTTCTTCGGACAAGATCACCCAGGCCACCCGCAACGATCCGCGCGTGACCCGCTTCGGCGCCTTCCTGCGCCGCAGCAGCCTGGACGAGCTGCCGCAGTTCTTCAACGTGCTGGGCGGCAGCATGTCGGTGGTCGGGCCGCGGCCGCATGCCGTGCAGCACAACAACCACTACGAGCGCCTGATCGACCGCTACATGCACCGCCACTACGTGAAGCCGGGTATCACCGGTTGGGCACAGGTGCATGGGCTGCGGGGCGAGACCCCCGAGCTGCGTTCGATGAAAAAGCGCGTGCAGTACGACATCGACTACATCCGCCGCTGGAGCCCGACGCTGGATGTGCGCATCATTGTGATGACGGCATTCAAGGTGTTGGGCCAGAAGTCGGCATACTAGGCACTGAGGCTGTTGTCGGCGTTGCGCCGGCCCCGTCCACGTGGAAGCGCCCGGTCTGCAGCAGCGACCGGGCGCTGCGTTTCATGTATCGAAGAACTGATGGAAGCCGTAGTCCGTGTTCAAGAATATTCTGGTTGTATGTGTCGGCAACATCTGCCGTAGTCCGTCGGCTGAAGTGATGCTGCGTGAAGCAGTGCAGGGCAAGGGCATCACGGTGTCCTCGGCCGGCCTGGGGGCCCTGGTCAACCATGGTGTCGACGCCACCGCACAGGCGCTGTTGGTCGAGCATGGCCTGGATGGCAGCGGCCATCGTGCGCGGCAGATCGACCGCAGCATCCTGGGGGCTTCGGATCTGGTGCTGGTGATGGAGCGCAAGCACGTCCATCGCATCATCGAGATCGCGCCGGAGGCATCGGGAAAGACCTTCCTGCTGGGCAAGTGGCAGTCCGATCGCGAGATTCCCGATCCCTATCGCCAGCAGCGTGCTGCGTTCGAGCACGTCTACACGCTGATGGATGAGGGCGTTAAAGGCTGGGTGCGCTACCTCTGAACACCCGCGACCTGCCAGGGGCGCGACAGATGAAAGGCCGGGAGCAGTAAGCTCCCGGCCTTTCTTTCAATCGCCGACAGTACGCAGGTTGTCGTAGAAGAAGCGCTCGTCGCGGTCGCCGGTCATGCCGTACAGGCCGTATTTGCGCCCGAGCATCGCACCGCCGTCGCGGATCAGCGGATTCCAGTTGAACGCGGCACGACCACGGGTGGAGCGCGGCAGGAAGCCATCGAGCGGAATGCTGAAGTAGATGCCCTTGTCGAAGCTACCTTCACCGAAGTCGCGCGCCGAGACATTGGTCTTGGTTGCATAGGCACCCATGGTCACGCCGTTGTCGAACACGCGGGCCAGGTCCAGTGTCGCGCCCTTGTCGCCTGCGAGGTATTGGCCAACCGAAAGCGAGCCGATGATGCGCTCACGGGCGTCAAACGCGTAGAAGAACGTGGCGTGGCCGGTGGTGATGCGGTAATCGCGCAGGCCGAAGTGCTGGTCGTAGTCGCGCTGCTGTACCCGGTTGAGGTTCGCGCCGACCGCCCAGCGTTCGCCGCTGGGGCGGTACAGCAGCTCGCCGCCGACGCCGGCATACATCCACTCGAGGTAGCCCGCATAGGCAATGCCATACAGGTCCGGTGCCAGTCGCCCGGCGATGTTGGCCTGCAGGTTAGGCAGCATGACGTCGGAGGTGGTCAGGTACTGGCGGATGTCCGTGCGCACGCGCGGCAGGCGGCTGGGGGCGTTGTACTTGAACTTGTGGTAGTTGTTGGTGACGTCGGCACTGACGGTGCCGGTCAGCCAGATGTTGTCACGCAGGAACAGGCTGCCCGAATAGTTGGCGGCCACCTGGTAGAGGATGAATCCGTCGGGACCGCCGAGGTTCTGCCGGTAGCCGACGTTGAAGCCGCCACCGAACGGTGAGCGCTTGGGCTTGTACAGCGTCTCCCGCGCACGCGCGTCGGGCGCCTGCAGTTCCGTGCTCCGGCGCAGGACGTCTTCGCTGACGGTGCCGTCCAGGTAGCCGGCGAACGCTTCGCGGTTGATCGACAGGTCGGCGATCGGCATGCCCACGCGGGTGGTGCGCAGGGTGAACCAGTCGTAGTCATCGCCGGTCGCATTGGCAAGGATGCGCGTGGCGCGCCCCAGGCCTTTGGCGGCGTGCAGGTAGCGGGTCTGGTAACCATCGATGTACAGCTCGTCACCGCGGCGGGAGATGCGCTCGACACGGAAGCCGGCATTACGCTGCAGTTCGGCAGTGACTGCTGCCCAGTCGGTGCTGGTGGCGGGTGCGGCGCCGGCACCGGAGGCATCGCTGCTGGCGACGGCTGCGCGTTGCTCGGTGACGGCGGTTGCGGGCAGCAGTCGCTGCGGTGACGGGTCGAACGGCTTCGGCGCCGCAGGTGAGTTGCCCGGGTTGCCGCGCAGGGTGAGCGAGAACATCGCTGTGTTGCCGCGCTCCCAGGCAGCCGTCAGCTCAACGTTCCGGGACGGAACGTAAAGCAGGCCCACATTGATGGGGGTGCGCTGGGCCACGTTGAATCCGCGAGGCTCATGCTTGTAATCGTTGCCGTCGTATTCAACCTTGACAATCAGTGAGTCCAGTGGCGTCTGATAGGAAACGCCGCCGAAGATGCCGACGGGTCCCTTGAACATGTTGCTGACCCCAAATCGTCCTGCGTTCGTGATGTCACTGTTCGCGATTGGTCGACGATCCTTGAACCGGTCATCGATGATTCCTAGTGGATTACTGAAGTCGCCTCGATTGCCGATGTAGCCGGTAGCCACGCCCAGAGAGGCGTCGAAGGGCCCGAAGCTCTTGTTTGCGACAAGATACTCACTGGCAAAGAACCCGGTGCCACCCATGTCGCGGACACCGAACGCCACATCGGGAAGCCAGCGTGATTCCCGCCAGATGCGGACCTTGAAGTCGATCGACTTGTCCTTGTAGTTCTGGCTGCCGCTGACGTTGGGTTGCCCGTAACGCAAGTTGGTGACGTTGATGTAGCGGAACGATGCTTCCAACCATGACATTGGCTGCAACGTAAGGTTGTATCGACTGTAGTTGGTGTTGTGGGACGCGGTGAAGCTCAGGTCGCCATCGTCGGCCATCCGCGCGGTCGGCGTCTGCAGCAGGCCGATGCCACCCCACTCGTTGGCGGTGGGCGGAGGCGCTTCCTGGGCATGCAGTGCGCAGGACAGTGACAGGGCGAGCGCGCTCAGCGCGAAACGGGCGGGGCGCGCCAAGCGCGCACGCGTGCAGGGCTTGGTCATCACGGGCTGACTGGCTGGGTGGCGATGAACGCGGCGAAGTCGCTGTTGAACAGCGGATCGAGGCGCTTGAGGAGCGAGGCGCGCAGAGGGACGAACAGCGTGCCGCCGGCGGCAATGGCCTGGGGATCGGCGCGGTTCCACAAGGCGACCCCCAGCTGCTGGACCCGGCCGTCGGGCTGGATCACGAAGATGTCGTTGCGGTCGGCGAGGGCGCTGGGACGGCAGTCGCGCAGGTAGTCGCGTGCATCGCGCTGCGGGATGTGGGGCAGTACGCAGGCTTGCCCGACCGCGCCCATGACGGTGATCGTGCGCGGCTGCTGCGGGAAGCGCAGCGTATCGCCGGCGGCGAGCACCGGGTTGTTTGCCGGCTGAACCTGGATCAGTCGCGCGGAGCTGGTGATCGTGATGCGCCCAGTGGCCGGATGTGCATCGAGCCATGCCTGCAGCGTCTGCGCCAACGCCGAAAGCTGCGGGTCGCTGGAGTCTGCCAGCTGGCCTGCGCCATACTGCAGGCCGGCGCGAAGGCGCACCTGGCTCTCCAGGGCCTGCGGTCGCTCGAAGCTGGCGCCCAGCAGGTAGGCGTCAGCGCGTGGGCGGGCCAGCAGCAGGGCGTCGGCGAGGCGCGCATTGGCCGGCAGCTCGCGCGTGCCGGTCGTCTCGGCCGCGCCTTCGATGCGCACCGGGGTCGCGTGGGCGACGCTGGCTGCAAGCAGCGCGGCGATGACGGCCGCGCAGGAAAGTCGAAACGTCATGGCTCAGTCCTTGGCCGGGCGATAGGGTTTGAGCTGGGTGAGCTCAGCAATACGGCCGGGCGCCAGATGCTGGCGGCTCTTCCAGATGAAGCCGGTGGCCGGATCGGCCCAGTAGACATTGCGGCCGTGCATGCCGCCGCCCTGCAGTTGTTCGTCAAAACGCTGGAGGGTGCGGCGCGTGCCGAGGATGTCCACCTGTTCCAGTGCACCCTTGCTCAGGGTGCCGGTCACGGCCACGTCGACCTGGTAGGCGGGAACCCAGTCATAGCGGCGTTGTACGGTCACCGGTGTGGTCACCGTGCGCAGGTCATCGAACGGCGATGCACCGTCGATCCGCGCGTGCCACTGCTGGCCAAGGCCGCTGCCGCCCAGCAGCAGGCCGTGGCGGTCCAGCTCGAACACCGCGTGGGAACCGGCAAACCATTGTTGGCGACCTCCGTCGATGTAGCCCAGCACGGCCACGGCGACGATGTCGGGCGTGTCCACCTGTATCTGCGGGAAGCGGTTGCTGGCCACGCCCTCGGTGGTGGCCTGTGCCGGGCGATAGGTGATCAGCCGGAAGGTCTCGGCCGTGGACCGGCTGCCAGTGGTGCAGCCGGTGAACAGCAGGGTGGCGACGACGGCGGGAAGCAGCGCGGCAAGCGCGCGGTGTGCCGGCCGCTGGCTGGCCGCGTCCATGCGGGCCATATCAGTTGTCCCTGACTTCGGTTCCGGTACGCGCTGCGTTGTACAGGATGTTGGTAAAGGGCAGCAGCTGGTTCACGAAGCGGTTCCAGCGGCTGACGCCGGCGGCGCCGACGAATACCACGTCGCCCGGCTGCAGGTGGAACTGGCTGCCGGCCGCGAATGCGGTGGGCGAGCGCGCCTCCAGCTGGTAGACCATTGACGGCTCCTGCTGCAGGTCGGTGCTGCCGCGGATGACGTACACCGCATTGCCATTGGCAGTCTGCTGCATGATCCCTCGCGCGCGACCGAGTGCCTGGTTCAGCGAGACGTCACCCGTGCGGAAACTGTACGCGCCAGGCTGATTGACCTCGCCCACCACGAAGATTTCCTTGCGATCCAGATAAGGGACGAAGATCGAGTCACCATCCTTGAGCAGCAGCTGGCGGCCGCCAAACTCGCGGGCAAGGGTTTCCAGATTGATGTTGTACGTCACACCTTCGCGGCTGAGCTGGATGCCCGACAGGTCGGCCTGCAGGTTGTCCAAGCCGGCCTGGCTGATCGCGTCGGCCAGTGTCAGCGGCGAGGTGCCAAGTGCGATGGGCGAGGATCGCTGGGCAGCGCCGGTGACCCAGACGCGCTGACTGCCATAGGTGAGGACAGACACATCCACCTGGGGCGACTCAACGTACTTGGCCAGGCGATTGCTGATCTCTTCCCGGAGCTCCATCGGCGTCTTGCCAGAGGCCATCACCTTGCCGATATAGGGGTAGAACATCGAGCCGTCACTCTGCACGAGGCGGCCGGCCAACGTGCCTTGCTGCTGAGGGCCCGCCGGAACCGTCAGTTCCGGGTGATCCCACACGGTGACGTACAGAATGTCGCCGGCGCCAACCTTGTAGGGTGCAGGTTGGTAGTCGAACAACGCAGCCGGCAGCGACTTCTGCGCGCGCGCGGCACTTTCCTGTGCGATCAACTTCGGAGTGATGGTGACAATTTCCAGCTGGCCATCGCCGCTGTGGCGGTCAATGGATACGTCGCTGCGGCGCAGGTGCTGGCCGGGTGCGAGCGCGCAGCCGGAAAGCACCAGCGCAGTGAGTGCGGCGGCAAGAAGGCGAGGGGTGGTGTTGGTCATGAGGATGAAATTCTGGCAGGCATAAAAAACCCCCGCCGGGTCGCGCCCGGCGAGGGCCTGTGTGGTACGCAGAGCGTCGATCAGCCGCCGGTGCCGCCCGTACCGCCGGTGCCGCCCGTGCCACCAGTACCGCCGGTGCCACCCGTGCCGCCGGTGCCGGGGCCGCCCGGGCCCGGGCCGCCCGGATCGGTGCCGCCGCCGCCATCGTTGCTTCCGCTGGTGCTGTCGCCGCCGATGCTGTAAGCAACGGCAGCAGCCGCCACTGCAATCACGGTGGTGCCAACCACGGCAGCGGTCGAGACGCCAGCAGCTTCTGCGCCTGCGATTTCAGCGGCAGTAGCTCCCGAGGAGGACTCCGCGCCGGCCGTAGCCTGCGCTTCCTGCGCGAAACTCATCATCGGGGAGGCGGAAAAGGCCGCCAGGGCCACAACTGCGATCGTCTTCTTGAACATGGGGAGGCCTGCTCCGTCAGGGAAAATTCCATGGGTATGTTCGGTGTATGAACGTTGGCTGTCAAGGTTTGTGGGGCAGCCTGTCAATGGCGGTTACCAACTGGCGAGGTCGAACTGCGGAGGTTGTCACGTTCGAGCGCCCGCTCGCGGCCGGATAGTGCCTTTGCTGTGGCTTTGACGACGTCATGGGTGTGCAGGTCCGCCAGCAATGTCGGGGTGGCAACAGCTGCCGCAATGGCCAGCAGCACCGCATAGGCGCGCACGGCCAGATTCATTCCAGTCAAACGCATGCCGCGTAACACCCAGAGCGACGCGGCAAAGCCGATTCCGAGCCCGACGATGATCTCGGAAAGGGAATGTGCGCGCAGCGGTACTCTCGACCACGCGATCGCCAGGGCGAGCACGGCACCGGTGATCGCCCAGGCCGATGGCTGACGGCTGCGGCCGCTGGCGAGCAACCAGAAGACCACCGGATAAAGCGTGCTGGACATCGCGGCATGGCCGGAAATGCCGGTGAAATCCCATGACTCCACACCCAGGCCCCAGCCCATGAAGGCGATCTTGCTGGCCAGTGTGACGCTGGCGACCACGGCGATGGCCGCGGCCCATCGCCACTGCAGTGGGCGGAATGTGGCGGGCAGGAACAACGCCAGAATCACGGCGAGCGGGAGCAGGGCGCGGCTGTCGCCGAGGGCGGACAGGCTCTCCCAGAGAGTCATCATGTGGCGAAGGTCGGATGGCAGTGGGGTGGGGGCGGACAGAATAGCGACGTTGACACCCGTGTCGACGGTAGGTGGCTTGGTCCATTCAGCCAGACGCGGTATCCTTCCCAGCTGCCAATGGCCCCGTAGCTCAGCTGGATAGAGCGTCCCCCTCCTAAGGGGAAGGTCGCCCGTTCGAATCGGGCCGGGGTCACCATGCTCCTGGCGGCCTCATTCGCAGTGCCGCCCTTATTCCCCGCATTCATCCGCACCCGATTGCCGGAAATGCGTATCACCCTGCAGAACGGCGAGGCCGTTTGCGCTTACGGTGATCCTGCAGCACAGGTTGGCCGTCATTTCCACGGCATCAACCTGGCCGCGACCCTGCCGTCCGGAGTATCCCCGTGGACCTGTTGCTCGCCGTTGGTGAGGTAGCGCTGGTGGCCGCCTGCCTGCTTGGGCTCGTCCATGTCGCAGACCGAGCCTGGCGCCGTCGCAAACGCTGATGGGGCTTGGCTTGGCGGGTGTCTTCCAGCCGAAATGAATTCGCGCTATCGTCCGCAAATCGTGATGACCATCACGCTTAGGGTGTGCCCATGCAAGCTCGTCGTTTTCGGTATGCGTACAGGAAAGTGCGGGAATGGCATGTGGGCTCGGTCCGCGCCGGTTGGTTGGCGCTGCGCTACGGCCTGACCGGTGACACCGGGCGATTCAATTCGCACGGCGGCTGGCGGGTCAGTCGTCTGCGGGTCGACCGCGACGCGGATTCCTGAATGCATTGGTTCGCATGTGGCGGCCATGCACGCGCACTCCACATGTAGCACGCGAAGCTCGTTCCATCCCTGTTATCACGATGGAGAAAGCGATGAACAACCCCGGCACCCGTAAGCCCTCCTGGCGCCAGAGCAGAGGGTTGTGGATCGTCATCGGCGTGGCCTTGGCCATTTTCGTGGTGACGCTGTTCATGCGCTGGTAAAGGCGTTGAGCCGGCGCAGGCGACCGTAGATCCACGCCATGCGTGGATGAGGGTTTCCGCAGTGCGGACCAACGGTCCGCACCCACCACCGGGGTTGTAGATCCACGCCGCGCGTGGATGGGGGTTTCCGCACCCACCACCGGGGTTGTAGATCCACGCCATGCGTGGATGAAGGTTCCCGCACCCACCACACGGCGGTGATGCCTCAATCCTGCTTCAACAGCTCCACCAGCTGGCGCAGCCGGTAGGGCTTGGGCAGGAACTCCACCTGGTCGGGCAACGGCGGCAGCTGCGAGCGCGCATACCCTGAAGAAAGGATCATCCGCGCGTGCGGCTGGTCGCGGGCCACGTGCTCGCTCAGCTCGATGCCGGACATGCCGTTGGGCATGCTGACGTCGCTGAACACCACATCGAAGCGCTCGCCGCGCTGCATCAGGGCGACGGCTTCGTGGCCATCGGACGTGGTTGCCACATCGATGCCGAAATCGCGCAGCGCCAGGCCGATCATCTCGCGCAGATCGGACTGGTCCTCCACCATCAATACGCGGAGCGGGTCATCAGTCATGGGCGGGGTCCTCCATTGCGGGTAGCAGCAGGCTGACCGTGGTGCCGACACCGGGCGTGGTGGACACATCAACGAAGCCGCCGCTCTGGGTAGTGAAACCGAACACCTGGCTGAGGCCCAGGCCGCTGCCTTTGCCGATGTCCTTGGTCGTAAAGAAGGGCTCGGTGGCCCGTTCAGCGATGTCCGGGGCCATGCCGTGGCCCTCGTCGCAGACGCTTAGTGTCACATATCGACGCTGCAGCGCGGTGTCCGCGTCTGGATCCAGCCGATGCTCAAGCGCGGTGGCCACCAGCACGCGGCCACCGCCGAGCGTAGCGTCGGCAGCGTTGGCGACCAGGTTGGCAAGTGCGGTCTGCAGCTGCAACGGGTCGGTGCTGAGCAGGGGCAGGCCCGGCGCCAGTGCTGCTTCCACGGTGACCCCGGGCGGGCAGGCGCTGCGCAGCCCGGGCAGCCACTCGCGGATCTGCTGGTTGATGTCCAGCGTCTCGCGGATCAGGGTCTGGCCGGTGCTGAAGGCCAGCAGCTGCCGTGTCAGCAGGGCGCCACGGTCGGTGGCAGCTTGCGCGGTGGTCAGCAGTTCGGCGGCGCGGGCGTCACTGCCCAGGCGCATCGACAGCAGGTCCAGCGCGTTGCCGACCGTGGTCAGCAGGTTGTTGAACTCGTGCGACAGGCCGCGGCTGAGCCGGCCCACGGTCTCGAACTGCTGGGTCTGGCGCAGGGCGCGCTGGGCGTCGCGCAGCAGGCGCTGGGCCTGCCAGTGCTCGGTGATGTCGCGGGTGATCTTGACGAAACCCAGCAGCTCGCCGTTCTCGCGCACCGCCTCGATGACGATGCTGGCCCTGAACGACGAGCCATCGCGGCGTACCCGCCAGCCCTCGCTGGCCACGTGGCCGTTCTGTGCGGCCAGGTGCAGCAGGCGCTGCGGCTCGCCGGCCTCGCGTTCATCGGCCAGGTAGAAGCGGCTGAAGTGGGTGCCGATGACTTCGTCGGCACGGTAGCCCTTGATCCGCTCGGCGCCCGGGTTCCAGCTGCAGACCATACCCTGAGGATCGAGCAGGTACAGGGCATGGTCGCGAACGCTGTCGATCAGCAATCGCAGTTGTCGGGACGTGTCCGTAAGCACGGAGGGCGTAGAAGCAAGAGCGTCCACGTAAAATCAGTAATACCCCTGTAAGGGCTGCGACCGTAGGCAGGCGAGCGTGAAGGATTTGTGCACGCGACACCTGTGCCATTGGTCGTATGCGGCTGAATGCGACAGGGAGTAACATCATCGGCCTTTCGTGTTTTGGAACCTGCCTGCATGCGTCCTGGTGCAACAACGCGTGACCGCTGGATCTGGATGGCTGCCGCCGTGTTGCTGGCAGTGACCATCGCCATGGAACTGGTGGTTCCGCTGGGCTATGCGGCCTGGCTGACCTATTTCATGGCCGTCGGCGTCACCGTGTTCCAGCGCAGTGCACGGGCGCCATTCATCGTTGCGGTGATCGCCTGCGGCCTGCTGGCCATCGGCTACAACGTGGCACCGGCCAGCACCAATTCCTCGTTCTCCCTGGTCAACCGGTCCATCGGTGGCATTGGCTTCCTGATGATCGCGCTGATCGTCTCGCGCGCCATCACTGCCCGGCGCGAGGCAATGCGTGCGCTGTGGCTGCAGGAAGCCGAAAACGCCGTGTCGATGAGCCTGCGTGGCGACCTGGGGCCCGAACAGATTGCCGATGCGGCGATGGTCAGCCTGGCCGCACAGCTGCAGGCCGATGTGGGCGTGATGTATCGCATCGAAGGCGGTCGGCTGCAGTTGACCGGGGGCGTCTCGCTGCCGAGTGGGCTGTCGTCTTCGGTGACGTTGCAGGAGGGGCTGCTGGGCCAGACCGCGCGCGACCAGCAGATCCGCCATGTGCAGGGCGACGACCAGCATGCATTGCAGCTGCAATCCAGCCTGGGCCAGGTGACGGTGCGCGAGCGCATCCTGGCGCCGATCAGCAGCGATGGCGCGGTGGTGGGCGTGGTCGAACTGGGCCGTGCCCAGGCCGCGGGCCAGCGCACGCTGGATGCGGAGCTGCTGGAGCGCTGCGGCGAGACGCTCGGCATGGCGCTGCGAGCCTCGCTGCTGCGCGCGCAGCTGGTCGTGCTGCTGGAAGAATCGCAGCGGCAGGGCGAAGAACTTCAGGCCCAGCAGGAAGAACTGCGCGTGGCCAATGAGGAGCTGGAAGAGCAGAGCCGCAGCCTGATGCAGTCGCAGTCCAGCCTTGAACAGCAGCAGGTCGAGCTGGAACAGAGCAACGTGCAGCTGGAAGAGCGTACCCACGAGCTGGAAGCGCAGAAGCAGGCGCTGCTGGTGGCGCAGGGCCAGCTGGTGCGCAACAGCAACGAGCTGGCGGCGACTTCGCGCTACAAGTCCGAATTCCTGGCCAACATGTCGCACGAACTGCGCACGCCGCTGAACAGCTCGCTGATCCT
Organism: Stenotrophomonas sp. SAU14A_NAIMI4_5; assembly: GCF_003086795.1. Lineage (NCBI taxonomy): Bacteria > Pseudomonadati > Pseudomonadota > Gammaproteobacteria > Lysobacterales > Lysobacteraceae > Stenotrophomonas > Stenotrophomonas sp. SAU14A_NAIMI4_5. The sequence continues at coordinate 2,050,567 of NZ_CP026003.1, forward strand.
GGCCAAGCTGCTGGCGGACAACAAGGACGGCACGCTGACCGAGGAACAGGTCAAGTACGCCCGCGCGATCCTGTCGTCCAACAACGACCTGCTGGCGCTGATCAACGACATCCTCGATCTGTCGCGCATCGAAGCCGGTCATGTGGAACTGGCTGACGAAGTGGTGGTGGTCGACAGCGTACTGCAGCGCCTGCGCGAGACGTTCGAGCCGATGGCCCGGCAGAAGGGCCTGGCCCTGCAGATCGAGGCCGACGCGCTGGCGCCGACCCAGCTGGTGGCCGACAACCAGCGCATGCAGCAGATCCTGAAGAACCTGCTGGCCAATGCCGTGAAGTTTACCGAGCACGGCAAGGTCAGCCTGCACGTGCGTGCGGGTGGCAATGGCCGCATCCGCTTCGAAGTCTGCGATTCGGGCATCGGCATCGCCCGTGACCAGCTGCAGGTGATCTTCGAAGCCTTCCGCCAGGCCGATGGCAGCACCCGTCGCCGCTACGGTGGCACCGGCCTGGGTCTGTCGATCTCACGCGACCTGGCCGTGCGCATGGGCGGCGACATCCAGGTGGACAGCGAGCCGGGTCGCGGCAGCTGCTTCATCCTGGAACTGCCGTTGCAGGGTGCACCGGCCAGCGATGTGCCGGCCGAGCCGGCCGCGATGGCGCCGGCGCCGATGGCGTCAGTGCAGAACGTCGCCGCTGCCGCACCGCTGGCGATGGCCGCCGCACCGGCGGTGGCCGGCACCAGCGTTGCCGATGATCGTGGCCGTCGCCAGCGTGCCGGGCGCCTGATCCTGGCAGTGGAAGACGATGCCAGCTTCGCCGAGGCACTGGTGTCGCTGGCACATGAACTTGATTTCGACTGCGTGGTGGCGACCACCGCCGAAGAGGCGCTGACCCTGGCCAGCGAGCTGCGGCCGAACGGGATCCTGCTCGATATCGGCCTGCCGGACGTGTCCGGCCTGAGCGTGCTCGAACGCCTCAAGCGCAACCCGGAAACCCGCCACATTCCCGTGCACGTGGTCTCGGGTATGGACCGCAGCCAGGTGGCGCGCGAGCTGGGAGCGATCGGTTACGCAGTGAAGCCCGCGACCCGCGAGCGGTTGGCCGCTGCCATCGAGCAGCTGGAACAGACCAGCCAGCGTGATGTGCGCCGCCTGCTGATCGTCGAGGACGACAGCGATCTGCGCCGCAACCTGGAGCTGCTGCTGGGCCGCGACCAGCTGCAGATCGTGGCGGTGGGTACCCTGGCCGCTGCGGTGGAGCAGCTGAGCACGGTGACCTTCGACTGCATGGTGATGGACCTGTCGCTGCCCGACGGCAGTGGCTACGACCTGCTGGAGCACATGGCCGGCAACGATGACGTCGGCTTCCCGCCGGTGATCGTCTACACCGGTCGCGCGCTCAGCCGTGAGGAAGAGCAGCGCCTGCGCCGTTATTCCAAGAGCATCATCATCAAGGGCGCACGCTCGCCCGAGCGCCTGCTGGACGAGGTGACCCTGTTCCTGCACAGCGTCGAGGCCAGCCTGCCCAGCGACCAGCAGCGCCTGCTGCGTGAGGCCCGCCGCCGCGACACTGTGCTCGATGGCCGCACCGTCCTGCTGGCAGAGGACGATGTGCGCAACATCTTCGCCCTGTCCAGCGTGCTCGAGCCGCTGGGCGTGACCCTGGAGATCGCGCGCAATGGTCAGGAAGCAGTGGATCGCCTGGCCCAGCGCGAGGTCGACCTGGTGTTGATGGACATCATGATGCCGGAGAAGGATGGCCTGACCGCCATGCGCGAGATCCGTGCGCAGCGCCACCTGCAGGACCTGCCGATCATCGCGCTGACCGCCAAGGCCATGCCCGATGACCGCGAACGCTGCCTGCAGGCCGGTGCCAACGACTACATTGCCAAGCCAATCGACGTCGACAAGCTGGTCTCGCTGTGCCGGGTCTGGTGCTCGCGCCAATGAATGAGCAGGCGCTGTTCGACCTGGAGCTGAAGGTCCTGCTGGAGGCGCTGTACCAGCGCTACCACTACGACTTCCGCAGCTACGCGGTGTCTTCGCTGCGGCGGCGCATCCGCCAGGCCATGCAGCGCTATGACTGCGAACGCCTGGTCGACCTCCAGCACCGGCTGCTGCACGAGCCGGATCTGTTCGCCCAGGCGATGCAGTTCTTCACCGTGCAGGTCTCGGAAATGTTCCGTGACCCGGCCTATTTCAAGCAGCTGCGCGAGCAGGTGGTGCCGGTGCTGCGCACCTACCCGTCGGTAAAGCTGTGGGTGGCCGGCTGCAGTACCGGTGAAGAAGTGTGGTCGCTGGCCATCCTGCTGCACGAGGAAGGGCTGCTGGAGCGCAGCATCGTCTACGCCACCGACATCAACCCGGCAGCGCTGGCCACCGCGGAAGCTGGTGCCTACAGCATCGACCGCCTGGCCCAGTTCAGCCGCAATTACCTGGCTGCCGGCGGTACCGGTTCGCTGTCCGATTACTACGCCACCGCCTACGACGGTGCGGTGTTCGATCGCCAGCTGCGCCGCAACGTGGTGTTTGCCGACCACAGCCTGGCCACCGACACGGTGTTCTCCGAAGTGCACCTGGTCTCGTGCCGCAACGTGCTGATCTATTTCAACCGCGACCTGCAGGATCGCGCCGTGGGGCTGTTCCGCGAGGCGCTTGTGCATCGTGGTTTCCTCGGCCTGGGCAGCAAGGAATCGCTACAGTTCGGCCGCCACCATGATGCGTTCGAAGCCTGCTCGCGCGAGCATCGGCTGTACCGGAAGGTCGTTTGATGGCCGCCCCGCGTCCGCAACTGCTGGTCGTCGGCGCCTCTGCCGGTGGCGTGGCTGCGCTGCAGGCGCTGCTGGGCGCGCTGCCGGCCGGTCTGCCGATACCCGTGCTGGTGGTGCTGCATCTGCCGCGTGACCGCAGCAGCCGCATCGCCGAAGTGCTGGCGCCGTACTGCGCGCTGCAGGTGCGCGAGGCGGAGGACAAGCAGCCGCTGCAGGCAGCGACGGTGACCTTCGCGGCACCCGATTACCATCTGCTGGTCGAGGACGCGCAGACCATCGCGCTGTCGATGGATGAGCCGGTGCTGTTCTCGCGCCCGGCCATCGACCCGTTGTTTGAATCCGCCGCGGCCGTGTTCGGGCCGCAGCTGCTGGCGGTGCTGCTGACCGGTGCCAGCAGCGATGGCAGTGAAGGGGTGGCCGCGGTGCGATCCGCCGGTGGCCGTGCCTGGTTGCAATGCCCCGAGGAGGCCGAGGCATCGATGATGCCGGCCTCCGCCCTGCAGCACGCCGGCGCAGATGCCGTGCTGCCTCTTGAATTGATGTGCCGTCGCTTGAAGGAGTTGTTCGCATGAACCTGCTGCCACCGGACCCTGCGCAGTCGCAGACCCCGGTCAACCTGCTGATCGTCGATGACGTGCCGCAGAACCTGGTAGCCATGCAGGCGCTGCTGCGCCGCGAGGGCGTCAACCTGCTGCTGGCCGGCTCGGGCGCACAGGCGCTGGAGCTGCTGCTGGAGCATGAAGTGGCGCTGGCGCTGCTGGACGTGCACATGCCGGAGATCGATGGCTTCACCCTGGCCGAGCTGATGCGCGGCTCGCAGCGCAGCCGCGATGTGCCGATCATCTTCCTGACCGCCTCGCCGGATGATCCAGTGCGTGCGTTCAAGGGCTACGAAAGCGGTGCGGTCGATTTCCTGCACAAGCCGGTGGCGCCGCAGGTGATCCTGAGCAAGGTCAATGTGTTCATCGAGCTTTACCAGCAGCGCCAGCTGCTGAAGGCGCGCAACGAGGCGCTGGAGCGCGCGTTGAAGTTGAACGAGACGATGGCCGCCGTGCTGACCCACGATCTGCGCACGCCGCTGTCGGCCATCCTGCTTTGCGCCGACAAGCTGTCGCTGGAACTGCCGCCGGGCAACACCAGTGCGCAGCAGACCCTGCAGCACCTGGAAGCCAGCACCGTGCGCATGGCGCGCATGGTCGAGCAGCTGCTGGATTTCTCGCGCATCCGCAGCGGCGGACTGCGCCTGGAGGCCAATGCCTGCGACATGGAAGAACTGGCGCGTGCGGTGATCGCCGAAGCCGGCAGCGCGCACGGCAGCGATCGCATCGCCTTCGAAGCCACTGGTGATGCCACCCTGCACGGCGACATGGATCGCCTGGGGCAGGTGGTGGCCAACCTGGTCGGCAATGCGATCACCCATGGGGGCAACGATGTGGTGCGGGTTGCCGTCGATGGCAGCGATTCGCGTGTGGTGACCCTGCGCGTGCGCAATGTCGGGCACATCGAGGAAGCACTGCTGCCGCGCCTGTTCGAGCCGTTCAAGGCCAGCTTCCACCAGAGCAAGGGGCTGGGCCTTGGCCTGTACATCGTCGATCAGTTCGTGGCCGCACACGGTGGACGCCTGAGTGCACGCAACGAGCAGGGGCAGGTGGTGTTCGAAGCGGTGCTGCCGCGGCGTGCCGACGCGCGCATCAGCCGTTAACTGAATTCTTCAGGGAGCGCGGGGGAGAACTGAGACGGGCTCGTCCGTAGCTGCTACCGTGGCCGCTCACGTTGCCAAGGAAGATTCATGCCACTACGCGCCATTGCCTACGTCAGCCAGGCCCGGCCGGACCTTTCCGCCGAACGCCTGCAGACGTTGGTGAACGATGCCACCCGGTTCAACCGGATGGCCGGGGTGACGGGCGTGTTGTTGCACGATGGGCAGCGTTTCCTGCAGTACATCGAAGGGCCGCCCGATGGCATCGATTCGGTGTACGAGCGCATCCTGCAGGCGGGCAGCCACGTGGACATCGTCGAACTGGCGCGCGGGCGGTTGGGCCAGCGCCAGTTTCCGTACTGGTCGATGCGCGCGTTGCCGGTCGATGCGCTGAAGCTGCGCCAGCTGGCCAGCAGTGACTGGTCCGGTTTCTCGCGCACGGTGGAGGGCGAGCAAGCTGCTCCCACGGCGGTGGATCTTCTGAGCGCCCTCGTGCGCCCGATGCTCAGCGCCGGGTAGCGTCGAGCTTCACCCCGCTGTCACCGTTGCCGGGTTCCTATCGGGCTTCCTGGGGAAGGGAGCACGGCATGAAGCGGATGAAGTGGCAGGGCAGGGCGGCGATGGCCATGGCGCTGGCGGCGGCGATGGTTCCTGCATGGGCGTGCACGCGCGCGGTCTATCTGGGTGACAACGGCGATGTGATCACCGCCCGGTCGATGGACTGGAAGGTGGACGTTGCCACCAACCTGTATGTCCTGCCGCGCGGCATCGAACGTACCGGCCAGGCCGGACCGAAGTCGGCGAAGTGGACCGCGCGCTACGGCAGCGTGGTGGCGACCGGCTACGACGTGTCCACCACTGACGGCATGAACGAGAAGGGCCTGGTCGCCAACCTGCTGTGGCTGGTTGAATCGGAGTATCCGCAGCAGCGTGGCAACAAGCCGGGGCTGGCCATTTCGCTGTGGGCGCAGTACGTGCTGGACAATTTCGACAGCGTGGCCGAGGCCGTGGCTGCACTGGAGCGCGAGCCGTTTGCCATCGTCACCGACAAGGTGCCCGGTGAGGACCGCCAGGCGACCCTGCATCTTTCGCTGTCTGATGCCACCGGCGACAGCGCCATCATCGAATACATCGGCGGGCGCCAGGTTATCCATCACGACCGCCGCTACCAGGTGATGACGAACTCGCCGATCTTCGATCAGCAGCTGGCGCTCAATGCTTACTGGAAGAGCATCGGCGGCACGGTGATGCTGCCGGGTACCAACCGCTCGGCCGATCGTTTCGCACGCGCCTCGTTCTACATCAATGCCATTCCCAAGGCCGAGGATCCGGTGGAGGCGCTGGCCAGTGTGTTCAGCGTCATCCGCAACGTATCGGTGCCGTTTGGCATCACCACGCCGGGCGAGCCGAACATCTCTTCCACGCGCTGGCGCACGGTGGCCGACCACAAGCGCCGGCTGTACTTCTTCGAATCGGCGCTGACGCCCAATACGTTCTGGGTCGATCTGAACAAGGTCGATTTCGGCGGGCAGGTACTCAAGCTCGACCTGGGCCGGGACCAGCGCAACACCTTCTCCGGTGATGCGCTGTCGCAGTTCGTGCCGAGCAAGCCGTTCACCTTCCTCGGCACCGACGGCTAGGGCGCGCGGCTGTCGTCCTTCGGATAGACCGCGAGGATGTCGCAGCCTGGGCGGGCCATGCTGGGAGTGTAGGTGCGGCCGTCATTCTCGATGCCCGAGGGCATCAGCACGATGCGGTCGCGGGGGTTGCCGCAGATCAGGCCGTTCTGCAGGCCGGACTGGAAGTCCACGTCGGTGGCGCCGGCAAGAATCGAACAGCTGCTGGCCAGCTCCACGTGGTAATAGCGATGGCCACCATTGCGGCGTGGGTTGGTTTCCACCACCACGCCTTCCGGGCTTTCGCTCCAGCCGCGCACGTTGCGGGTGGCGAAGCACACCGCAGACGAGGTCTGGAAGGTATGCGGGGTGTCGCCGCTGCGGCCCCCGCGCCCCTTCGCGCTGACGGTCACGCCGGGCAGGGTGGCCGCGTACTGGCGGCTGCTTTCGCGGGCGATGGTGGCGAAACTGCGGCCGTCGATCGGCGTGACCGCGCTGACCGCGCAGCTCCGACCGTCAACCACCACCCGTTCGCCCGGCTGGCCGCAGGCCCAGCCCTGCGGGGCTTCCAGCCTGAGCGCGTCGGCTTCGTTGACGCCCGGGCAGTCGGCGGCGAAATCAAGGCGGAAGGCGCGGCCCTGGCCATCGGCGACGGCGATGGCGCTGGGCGTGTCCTGCTCCACCTGCTGCACGTCGCGCGCGTCGAGGCAGCCAGGTGCCGGCGGAGTACGCAGTTCCTGTGCGTGCAGCGGCGTCACGACAGGGCTGGCAAGGGCCAGTGAGAGAAGCAAAGGTCGGATATTCATCATGCAATCCTTGCGGGGTGAACATCGCCCGAACATAGCATGCGGTCCTGTCCGCCTTGATGACCACATTGCAGGCCGCACTGCGCACGCGCACACTGCCGCGATGGGCGCCATCTTCCACCTGCGGCACTACGGCCAGTCAACGGGCCTGGACCGTCACGACTACGCACAGTGGGTGCTGCCGCTGCAGGGCGAGCTGCAGTTCGAGCTGGAAGGTCGCGGCGGCCGCCTGGACCTGCTGCAGGGGGCCTTCGTTGCCGCCGGCGAGGCGCATGACCAGATGGCGCACGGGCCGAACGGTTTCGTGATCGTCGATTGCGGCCCGGGCGTGCTGGATGACCTGACCCAGGAGCACCTCAGCCGCCAGCGCTGGCTGCACCTCCCGCTTTCACTGCGCCAGCGCCTGGCCCAGGTGCGGGTGGGCGGCTGCATGCCGGAGCTGCTGCCCGACCTGCTGCGGGTGTTTGCCCCTGCAGGCAGTGGTGCGCGGCTGCAGGCCCTGTGTGCGGCCGTGCAGGCCGAACCCGGGCAGGCATGGCCGGTGGCGCGCATGGCGGCCCATGTGGGCGTCAGCGAAAGCCGGCTGCATGCCTTGTTCCAGCGCGAATTCGGGGTCAGTCCGCAGGCGTGGCTCAGCGCCAGCCGGCTGCGCTGGGCCAAGCATGCGTTGCTGACCAGTGCAGCGCCGATCAGCGATATCGCGCTGGCGGCGGGCTATTCCGAACAGAGCGCACTGACCCGTGCGCTGCGCCGCGAGACGGGCCTGACCCCGAGCGGCTGGCGGCGCGGTGAAGCGTCTCCGTAGAGTCGAGCTTGCTCGACTGGCTTTCCTGAACGCAGTCGAGCAAGCTCGACTCTACGAAGAGATTGGGCAGTAGCCTCGGTCAAGACGCCGCGCCCATCGCCGCCTACACTGCGCGGCCTGTTCTCTCCCCCGAAGAACCTGATATGCGCAACAACCCGATGGCCCTGGGCATCGCCAATGGCGTTGCCGCTGGCGCGCTGTGGGGCGTGGTCTTCCTCGCGCCTGCCGTGCTGCATTCCTTCAACGCATTGCAGCTGTCCGCCGGCCGCTACCTGGTCTACGGCCTGATCGCGGTGATCCTGCTGCTGCCGCGCTGGAAGCGCTTGGCGCCGCAGTTGGGCCGTGCGGAGTGGCTGGGTCTGCTGTGGCTCAGCCTGGCCGGCAACCTGGTGTATTTCCTGCTGCTGGCCGCGGCCGTGCAGTGGGCCGGTGGCGCGGCGGCCTCGCTCATCGTCGGCCTGATTCCGGTGGTGGTGACCCTGGTGGGCGTGCGCGAGAAGGGTGCGGTGCCGCTGAAGCAGCTGCTGCCCGCGCTGGGCCTGTGCGTGCTGGGCGTGGCCCTGGTCGGCTGGGAATCGCTGATGTCCGAGCACCTGGGCACGCCGTGGCGGCAGCGCCTGATCGGCCTGGTCTGCGCCTTTGGTGCGCTTTTTTCCTGGGCGCTGTACTCGGTGGGCAACAGTCGTTGGCTGGCCCGGCGCGCCGATCTGTCCAGCCATGACTGGTCGCTGCTGACCGGCGTCACCACTGGCGGCCTGTCGCTGCTGCTGGTGCCGATGGCCTTCATCGGCCAGACCGCCGGCCACACCCCCGCGCAGTGGAGCCTGTTCTGGGTGATCAGCGCCGGCGTCGCGGTCATCGCCTCGATCATCGGCAACGCGTTCTGGAACCGTGCCAGCCGCCTGCTGCCGTTGACCCTGACCGGGCAGATGATCGTGTTCGAAACCCTGTTCGCGCTGCTCTACGCGTTTGCCTGGCAGTGGCGCTGGCCGACCCTGCTGGAAGCGCTGGCGATCGTGTTCCTGGTGGCGGGCGTGCTGCTGTGTGCCCACGCGCACCGCGCCCCGCGTGCGATCGCCGAACATGCCGGCTGATTGCCCGCCTCAAGCGCGCTGATGCCTGCTTCGTCTCAATTGCAACCAAATGGCTGCACGTTGGGCGATGATCGAAACAAACGATTTTTGCATCGCAGCACTTGACAGGCCCCCGGCGCACGGTGTTTTCTGTGCGCCATGGTCTTCGATGCCGCCCTCGCCAGCCTGATTGCCCCCGCTTCCGCGGGCGGGTCGACTGCGCCGGTCGCCATCACCACCATTATTACCACCACCGCCACCACTGCCCTGGTGCGGCCCGTCGTCTTCGTGTAACTCCCGAAAACAACGGCCCCGCACCATCCAGGTGACGGGGAAACCCACCACCTGCATGTGACGGGGCCTCCTACCGAGGTCTGCATGTCTTCCCACGCCCCCGCCCATCCCGCTGCACCGGCCGACCTGGCCGCACCGTCCACCGTCGTGCACAAGTTCGGCGGCACCTCGGTGGCCAACGCCGAACGCTACCGCCATGTGGCCGGCCTGCTGCTGGCCCGTCCCGAGCCGCTGCAGGTCACCGTCGTGTCGGCGATGAAGGGCGTCACCGATGCGCTGATCGAACTGGCCCAGCTGGCGGCACGCGGCGATGCAGGCTGGCGCGAGGCCTGGCATGCCCTGCGTGCACGCCATCGCGGCGCGGCGGTGGCCCTGCTCGGCGAGCAGGTGGGCGAGACCGTGGAGTGGATCGACGTGCGCTTCGACCACCTGGCCGAGGTGCTCGGCGCGCTGGCAGTGATCGGTGAGCTGCCGCGCGAGGTGCTGGACCGCGTGCAGGGGCTGGGCGAAGTGTTCTCCGCGCAGCTGCTGGGCATGCACCTGCAGGCACTCGGCGAGGAGTGCGCGGTGCTGGACGCGCGTGATGTGCTGGTCGTCGGCCATGGCGAGCTGGGCGTGGACGTGGACTGGGAGGCCAGTGCTGACCGCCTGGCGAAATGGCGCCTGCAGCATCCGCAGCCGCGCGTGGTCGCCACCGGTTTTGTCGCCCGCGACCGCGCGGACCGCATCACCACGCTGGGCCGCAACGGCAGCGACTACTCCGGCGCGATCTTCGCTGCGCTGTTCAACGCCGATGAGCTGCACATCTGGACCGACGTCGATGGCGTGCTGTCGGCGGATCCGCGGCTGGTGCCGGAGGCCGTGCAGCTGGAGGCGCTCAGCTACGACGAAGCCTGTGAGCTGGCCTATTTCGGTGCCAAGGTCGTGCATCCGCAGACCATGTCGCCGGCCATCCGCCTGGGCCTGCCGATCTTCATCCGCAACACCTTCCATCCGGCGCACCCGGGCACGCGCATCAGCGCAGAACGCTCGCCGCGCGGGCCGGTGAAGGGCCTGACCCTGAGCCCCGACCTGGCCCTGCTGAACCTGGAGGGCACCGGCCTGATGGGCGTGCCGGGCACCGCCGAACGCGTGTTCTCGGCACTGCGCCAGGCGCAGGTGTCGGTGGTGATGATCTCGCAGGGGTCTTCCGAACACTCGATCTGCTGCGTGGTGAAGGCCGGCGAGGCCGCGCGTGGACGTGAGGCCCTGCTGCATGCATTCGCCCACGAACTGGCGGTGGGCCAGGTGCAGCGTGTGCAGGTCGGCGAGGGCGTCAGCGTGCTGGCCGCCGTGGGTGACGGCATGGCCGGCCAGCCCGGTGTGGCCGCACGCCTGTTCGAGGCGCTGGGCCGAGCACAGGTGAACATCCTGGCGATCGCGCAGGGCTCGTCCGAGCGCAACATCTCCGTGGCCGTGGCCAGCGCCGACGCAACACGCGCCCTGCGTGCCGCGCACGCCGGCTTCTGGCTCTCGCCGCAGACCTTCGCGGTGGGCGTGATCGGGCCGGGCAATGTCGGCGCGGCGCTGCTGGACCAGCTGCTGGCCGCGCGCCCGCAGCTGCTGGCCAAGGCCAACGTCGACCTGCGCCTGCGTGCGCTGGCCTCGCGCTCGCGCATGCGCCTGGAAGCCGATGTCCTGCACGCCGACTGGCGGCAGGCGCTGCACGACGATGGCCAGGCCAGCAACCTGGACGCCTTCACCGAACATCTGCTGGCCGCACACCTGCCGCACGCGGTGGTGATCGACTGCAGTGGCAGCGCCGAAGTGGCCGAGCGCTACGAGGGCTGGCTGGCGGCCGGCATCCATGTGGTCACCCCGAACAAACAGGCGGGTTCGGGTCCGCTGTCGCGCTACCAGCGCATCCATGCCGCTGCCGCAGCCAGTGGAGCGCGCTTCCGTTACGAAGCCACGGTGGGCGCCGGCCTGCCGGTGATCACCACGCTGCGCGACCTGGTCGATACCGGCGATGAAGTGCTGGCGGTGGAGGGCATCTTCTCCGGCACGCTGGCCTGGCTGTTCAATCGATTCGATGGCAGCCAGCCGTTCTCCGAGCTGGTGGCGCAGGCGCGTTCGATGGGCTACACCGAGCCGGACCCGCGCGATGATCTGTCCGGCGTGGACGTGGCGCGCAAGCTGGTGATCCTCGCCCGTGAGGCCGGCCACGCGCTCAGCCTGGAACAGGTACAGGTGGAAAGCCTGGTACCGGCGCTGCTGCGCGATGGCAACGTGGACGACTTCATGGCCCGCCTGGGCGAATCCGATGCCAGCCTGCTGCAGCGTCTCGACGAGGCCCGGTCGCGTGGTGCGGTGCTGCGCTATGTCGCCCGGCTCGATGCGGAGGGTGCATCGGTGGGCCTGCAGGAACTGCCGGCCGACCACACCTTCGCCAATCTGCGCCTGACCGACAACGTGGTGCAGTTCCGCACCCGTCGTTACTGCGACAACCCGCTGGTGGTGCAGGGCCCGGGTGCCGGGCCGGAAGTCACCGCTGCCGGCGTGTTCGCCGACCTGCTGCGCGTGGCCGCCGGCGAAGGAGCGCGGCTGTGATTGCACGCGCATTCGCGCCCGCGTCCGTGGCCAACGTGGCGGTGGGCTTCGACATTCTCGGCCATGCCATTGCCGGCATCGGCGATACAGTGACGGTGCGGCGCATCGACGAGCCGACCGTACGCATCGAGGCCATCCGCGGCAGCGCCGTCGAGCTGCCACGGGGTGCGCCAGGCAACACGGCCGGGGCCGCGCTGATCTCGCTGCGCGAGGGCCTGGGTCTTCCGTATGGCTTCGCCGTCGAGATCGACAAGGGCATTCCGTTCGGCTCGGGCATGGGTGGTTCGGCCGCCTCGTGCGTGGCCGCGCTGGTCGCCGCCAACGCGCTGCTCGATGCACCGCTGCCGCGCGAAGCGCTTTACCCGCATGCACTGGATGGCGAGGCAGTGGCCAGCGGCGGGCGCCACGGCGACAACGTCGGTCCGCTGCTGCTGGGCGGACTGGCGCTGTGCACCGCTGATCGCCTGGTGCCGATCCCGGTGCCGGCCAGCTGGCACAGCCTGCTGGTGCATCCGCACGCAGTGCTGGAGACCCGGCGCGCGCGTGCGGCACTGCAGGGCAGCTATGCGCTGGGCGAGTTCGTCGCGCAGAGCGCCAACCTTGCCCTGGTGCTCAGTGGTTGCCATCGCAGCGATGCGGCCCTGGTGCGTGCCGGCCTGCGCGACGTGCTGGTGGAACCGCGTCGCGCCGCGCTGATCGCCGGCTTCGACGCTGCACGCGATGCCGCGTTGGCAGCCAACGCGATGGGCGCGGGCATTTCCGGTGCCGGCCCGAGTGTGTTTGCCTGGTTTGAAGATGCCGACCAAGCCCATGCCGCTGCGGCGCCCGTGCGTGCGGCGTTTGCCGCCGCAGGCTTCGACAGCGAAGCCTGGGTCTCGCCGCTGGACGCTGCTGGAGCGCGACTGTGCTGAATCCTTCCCCCTTGCTGGATACCGAGCTCATGCAATTCGTTTCGACCCGAGGGCATGCGCCCGCCGTTGGCCTGAGTGCCGCCATCGCCGCCGGCCTGGCCCCGGATGGCGGCCTGTACGTGCCCGACGTGTTGCCTGCGCCGCGCGAACTGCACGCCGGTGCCACCCTCGCCGAGACCGCTGCCGATCTGCTGGCGCCTTTTTTCGAAGGTGATCCGCTGCAGGACGCACTGCCGGAGATCTGCCGCGAGGCCTTCGATTTCCCGGTACCGCTGCGTGCGCTGGGCCGTGACGGCGACCATGTGCTGGAGCTGTTCCATGGCCCGACCGCCGCGTTCAAGGACATCGGCGCGCGCTTCCTCGCCGGCACGTTGTCGCGCCTGCAGGCGGGCAAGGACCGTGACCTGACGATTGTCGTGGCCACCTCCGGCGATACCGGTGCCGCGGTGGCAGCGGCCTTCCATCGCCAGCCCGGCGTGCGCGTGGTGGTGCTGTATCCCGATGGCCGTGTTTCGCCGCGCCAGGCACACCAGCTGGGCTGCTTCGGCGACAACATCCAGGCGCTGCGCGTGGGCGGCTCGTTCGATGACTGCCAGGCGAAGGTCAAGCAGGCGCTGGCCGACACCGACCTGCAGGCGCAGGTGCCGCTGAGTTCGGCCAACAGCATCAGCCTGGGCCGGCTGCTGCCGCAGATGAGCTACTACGCGCATGCGGCGCTGACCCACCACGCGCGCACGCGGCGTCGCCTCAACCTGGTGGTGCCGACCGGCAACCTGGGCAATGCGATGGCCGCCGTGCTGGCACGTGCGCTGGGCGTGCCGATCGGCCAGATCGTGCTGGCCACCAATGCCAATGCGGTGCTCCCGGCCTACTTCAACGGCGGCGACTACCAGCCGCAGGCCAGCGTGGCTACCGTGGCCAATGCGATGGATGTGGGCGCGCCGAGCAACTTCGAGCGCCTGCGCTGGCTGTATGCCGATGACGATGCGGAACTGCGTGCTGCGTTCCGCGCGTTCGCGGTGGATGACGTGACCATCCGCGCGACCATCGCCAGTGCGCATGCCAGCAGCGGCGAGCTGTTCTGCCCGCACACCGCCACTGCGGTGAAAGTGCTGCAGGACCTGCGTGCGCGCGGCGCCAAGGGTGACTGGGCGGTGGTGTCGACGGCGCATCCGGCCAAGTTCGAGGCGGTCGTGGAGCCGTTGATCGGCGAAAGCGTGGCGGTGCCGCCGGCACTGGAAGCGCTGCTACAGCGGCCGGCACATGCCGAGCCGCTGGCCGCAGATTACGCGGCGCTGCGCGAGGTGTTGCTGCGCCGGTAGCGCCGGGCCATGCCCGGCGGGTATTGCCGGCCTCTGGCCGGCAACACCGTGAACCGCGCGACGGTCAGGCCAGCCCTTCGCCCGCCAGCGTACGCAGCCCATCCTCGTCGAGGATCTCCACCACGTTCAGATGGGGCAGGGCGATCAGGCCCTGCTGGCGCAGCTTGGTGAAGGTGCGGCTGACCGTTTCCATGGTCAGGCCAAGATGGTCGGCGATATCGCCGCGGCCCATCGGCAGCGACACGCGCAGGCCATCGCCGCCCAGCCTGGCTTCGCGTGCGGCCAGGCGCAGCAGGAAGTCGGCCAGCTTTTCGGCCGGTTGCAGGCGGGCCAGTGCCAGCGCGGCGTCCTGGGCGGCGTCCAGTTCCTGGCAGGCGCGCTGCAGCAGCTTGCGTTCCAGGTGCGGGAAGCGGCCGCGCAGCGCCTTCATCTGCGGCAGGGCCACGCGGCAGACGCGGCTGTCAGCGATGGCTTCGATATCGTGGCGATGGTGGTCGCTGCCACTCAGGCCGAGGTAATCACCGGGCAGCACGAACCCGTTGATCTGGCGACGGCCGTCGGCCAGCGTGCGCACCAGGCGCAGTGCGCCCGCGGTCAATGTATAGACATGCTGGCGTTCTTCGCCGGTGCGGGCCAGGGTGCTGCCCAGGCCCACCTGCTGCGACACGGTCACCTGTTCCAGTGCCTGCACTTCGTCGGGCGACAGCGCCGAGCAGACCGCCAGGTGGCGGACCGAGCAGTGCAGGCAGTCCAGCGTGGTGCAGGACGGCGCAGCGTCGTCGTGGGCGGCGGTCGGAGCGCCAAAAGGCCGGGACATGGTGCGGAGGCGTATCACGGGCGGGGGAGGGCTTTATGATACTTCATGCGGCCTTATGGCCCCTGATCGGCGGCTGAGCCATGCGGGGCGGTAGAATGTCGCCCCCTCCCACGTTCCCGTTCCTGCAGGAGTTCCGCCCGTGATCAAGCCCCGTACCCCGCCCGGCACCCTTGAACTGTTGCCGCGCGAGCAGATTGCGTTTCAGCGCATGCTGGACGTCATCCGCCGCAACTACGAGCGCTTCGGGTTCCTGCCGGTGGAAACGCCGGTGTTCGAGCTGTCCGACGTCCTGCTGACCAAGTCCGGTGGCGAGACCGAGCGCCAGGTGTACTTCGTGCAGTCCACCGGTGCGCTGGCCAACGCCGCCGAATCGGGCGACCGCTCGCTGCCGGAGATGGCGCTGCGTTTCGACCTGACCGTGCCGCTGGCCCGCTACGTGGCCGAGCACGAGCACGAGCTGACCTTCCCGTTCCGCCGCTACCAGATGCAGCGCGTGTACCGCGGCGAGCGTGCCCAGCGTGGCCGCTTCCGCGAGTTCTACCAGTGCGACATCGACGTGATCGGCAAGGACAGCCTGAGCGTCCGCTACGACGCTGAAGTGCTGGCCGTCATCCACGCCGTGTTCTCCGAGCTGCGCATCGGTGATTTCAGCATCCAGCTGAACAACCGCAAGCTGATGCGCGGTTTCTTCGAAAGCCTGGGCGTGGCCGAAGGCGAGCGCCAGCTGGCCGTGCTGCGCGAAGTGGACAAGCTGGACAAGCGCGGCGCAGATTACGTGCGCGAAACGCTGGTGGGCGAGGGCTTCGAGATTCCGGCCGAGCAGGTCGAGAAGATCCTGGCCTTCGTCGCCGTGCGCTCGAAGGGTCATGAAGACGCGCTGGCCCAGCTGGCCGCCCTGGAAGCCGGTGGCGCCTCGTCGGAAACCCTGCGCAACGGCGTGGCCGAGCTGCGCGAAGTGCTGCAGCTGGTGCAGGCGCTGGGCGTGCCGGAAACCGCGTACTGCCTGAACTTCTCCATCGCCCGCGGCCTAGATTACTACACCGGCACCGTCTACGAGACCACGCTGACCGACCACCCGCAGATCGGCTCGATCTGCTCGGGCGGCCGTTACGAAGACCTGGCCAGCCACTACAGCAAGTCCAAGCTGCCGGGCGTGGGCATCTCCATCGGCCTGTCGCGCCTGTTCTGGCAGCTGCGCGAAGCCGGCCTGATCGACGGCATCGAAGCCAGCAGCGTGCAGGCGCTGGTGGCACTGATGGACGAGCAGGGCATGGCGCAGTCGCTGGACATCGCCCGCCGCCTGCGCAGCGGTGGCATCAACACCGAAGTGCAGATGGAGCCGAAGAAGATCGGCAAGCAGTTCCAGTACGCGGCCAAGGCCGGCATTCGCTTCGTGGTCCTGGCCGGCGAAGACGAGCTCGCCCGCGGCGTCGTCGCAGTGAAGGACCTGGTGCGCGAACAACAGTTCGAAGTCTCCCGCGACGAACTGGCCAGCACCCTGCAGGTCGAGCTGGAACAGTCGAAGGTGATGTAACTGCCCAAGGCAGCACCCAGAAGTTGAACGAAACGCCCACCACCCGGTGGGCGTTTTCGTTTCCGGCTCGCGCTCCGGGGTCAGAGCCGTTTTCCCAGGAAAACGGATCCGACCCTGTGCCGACCAACGGTCGGCACCCACCAACAGCAGGTAGCCTCCAACAGCAGCGTCATGCCGTGCCGACAGATCGCTGGAAACTGTCGAAGGCGGGGTGGGTCCGGTGGCAGGGGTGTGAGCCGCATGGATGCGGCGACCAAGCCCCCATGGATGGGTTTACGGCGTCCCCTGCCACCGGACCCGCCCCGCCAACCCACGGATCCCCGCGCTTTTGCCGTTGCTTCGGCTTTGGCTTCGGCAGGTGCAGGGCGCAGCCCTGCCAAGACCAACCCAGGATTTGACGCACTGCGCAAGAATGCGCTAATGTACTAGCGCGCTATTACATTGATGCAAGAACTCCACCCCGTGAAAGCCCGCCCCGACATCGCCGCGAAAGACCCCCAGGCCGACCTCGACTCCCTGGCCCAGGCCTTTGCCGCCCTGCGCGAACCCGACCAGGTGCTCGCCTTCCTGCGCGACCTCTGCACCCCGGCCGAGCTCGAAGCCATGGCCGACCGCTGGAAAGTCGTCCCCCTGCTGCAGCAGGGCGTGCCCTACCGCGAGATCCACGAACGCACCGGCGTCAGCGTGACCACCACCGGACGGGTGGCACGCACCCTCGAGCATGGCCATCGAGGCTATGCCGCCGCCGTCGACCGCCTTGCTTCGCGCTGATCCGCGCCCCGTTCCGAACTTAGAGACCTCCCCCATGAGTGCAACCCAGGCAGCGCCGGCACGTGACCGGCTGCGTATCGCCATCCAGAAGAGTGGCCGTCTGGCCGAACCCGCCCGCAACCTGCTCAGCGCCTGCGGCCTGAGCTGGCGCGAAAGCCGCGACAAGCTGTTCTGCTACGGCGAATCGCTGCCGGTGGACCTGCTGCTGGTACGCGACGACGACATCCCCGGCCTGATCGCCGACGGCGTCTGCGACCTCGGCATCGTCGGCCGCAACGAGCTGGACGAGCAGGCCGCCGCGCGCCGCCAGATCGGCCTGCCCGACGCCTACCAGGCCCTGCGCGGGCTCGGCTTCGGCCAGTGCCGTCTGATGCTGGCCGTGCCCGAGGAATGGCAGTGGGAAGGCCCGGCGCAGCTGGCCGGCACCCGCATCGCCACCAGCTACCCGGCCATCCTCAAGCAGTGGCTGGCCGAGCAGGGCGTGGACGCACAGGTGGTCGAACTCTCCGGCTCGGTGGAAATCGCCCCGCGCCTGGGCACCGCCGAACTGATCTGCGACCTGGTCTCCAGCGGCGCCACCCTGCGCGCCAACCAGCTCACCCCGGTGCACAACCTGCTGGACAGCGAAGCCGTGCTGGCCGGTGCGGTGCGCGTGCCGGACGACGCCCGCGCCGGGCTGCGCAGCATGCTGCTGCGGCGCCTCGACGGCGTGGTGCAGAAGCAGGATCGCAAGCTGCTGATGTTCCGCGCCAGCGAGGACCGCGTGGATGCGCTGGCGCAGCTGCTGGCCGATGCCGAACCGCTGGTGCGTTTGCCTGCAGATGGCGGTGCACTGCGCCTGCAGACCATGTGCCCGGGTCCGCTGACCTGGCAGCGCATGGAAGAACTGGAGCGCGCCGGCGCACAGGGCCTGATGGTACTGAGCGTGGAGCGGTCGCTGGCATGAATCGTCTGATCTGGTCACAACTCGACGAAGCCGCCCGCAGCGCGGCGCTGACCCGCCCGGTGCAGACCGTGGCGCAGCAGACCCGTGATGCCGTCGCCGCGCTGATCGCGCAGGTACGGACGCAGGGCGACGAGGCGCTGCGCGCCATCACCGCCCGTTTCGATCGCGTCGAACTGACGTCGTTTGAAGTCAGCGAGGCCGAGTTCGCTGCGGCCGAAGGCGCCGTGCCGGCCGAACTGCGCCAGGCCATGGTCGAAGCCGCCGAGCGCATCACGCGCTTCCACGAAGCGGGCATGGGCAAGGGCTATGCGGTGGAAACCGCCCCCGGCGTGGTCTGCGAACGCATGTTGCGTCCGATCGGCCGCGTCGGCCTGTACGTGCCGGCCGGCAGTGCGCCGTTGCCGTCCACCGCGCTGATGCTGGGTGTGCCGGCGCAGCTGGCCGGTTGCCCGCAGGTGGTGCTGTGCACCCCGCCGCGCGCCGATGGCACGGCCGATCCGGCGGTGCTGGTGGCCGCGCGCCTGACCGGCGTGCAGCGCGTGTTCAAGCTGGGCGGTGCCCAGGCCATCGCCGCAATGGCCTACGGCACGGCCAGCATTCCGGCCTGCGACAAGCTGTTCGGGCCGGGCAACAGTTTCGTCACCGAAGCCAAGCAGCAGGTCGCACAGGACGGCGCCGCCGCCATCGACATGCCGGCCGGTCCTTCGGAAGTGCTGGTCATCGCCGATGCCGGTGCCAGTCCGGCGTTCGTGGCCGCTGACCTGCTGTCGCAGGCCGAGCACGGCCCGGATTCGCAGGTGCTGCTGCTGACCGACGATGCGGCGATGCTCGCTGCGGTCGAGGCAGAAGTGGAGCGCCAGGTCGCGCTGCTGCCGCGCCAGGAGATCGCACGCCAGGCCCTGTCGGCCTCACGCCTGATCCAGGTCGATACGCTGGCGGAGGCCTTCGCGATCAGCAACCGCTACGCACCCGAGCACCTGATCCTCGCCCTGCGCGAACCGCGTGACTGGCTGGACCAGGTGCAGGCCGCCGGCTCGGTGTTCCTCGGCGATTACACCCCCGAGGCACTGGGCGACTACTGCAGCGGCACCAACCACGTGCTGCCCACCGCCGGTGCCGCGCGTGCCTACAGCGGCGTCAGCGTCGCCAGCTTCCAGAACCTGATCAGCGTGCAGAGCGCCAGCGCCGCCGGCCTCGCCGCGATCGGCGGCTGCGCGCGCATCATCGCCAGCGCCGAAGGCCTGGACGCGCACGAACGTGCGGTGGCCCTGCGCATGGAGGCTGCCGCATGAGCGCCGTCATCGATGACGTGCTGGCGCTGGTGCGCCCGGACCTGCAGGCCTTTGCCGGCTACAGCTCGGCGCGCAGCGCGGCCGTGCAGGGCGAGGTCTGGTTGAACGCCAACGAATCGGCCTGGGCCAATCCAGCCGACAGCGCCGGCAGCAGCCGACGCTACCCTGAGCCACAGCCGCTGGCGCTGCGCGAAGGCCTGGCGGCGCTGTATGGCGTGCAGCCGCAGCAGCTGCTGGTCGGGCGGGGCAGCGACGAGGCCATCGACCTGCTGGTGCGCGCCCTGTGCGTGCCCGGCCGCGACGGTGTGCTGGTGACATCGCCGGTGTTCGGCATGTATGCGGTCTGTGCGCGCCTGCAGGGTGCGCCGTTGATCGACGTGCCGCTGGTCGATGGCGAAGACGGCCTGCGTGCCGACCTCGACGCGGTCATCGGCACGGCACAGGCGCAGGGCGCCAAGCTGGTGTTCCTGTGCGCGCCGTCCAACCCGGCCGGCAGCGATATCGGCCTGGCCGAAATCGAACGCGTGGCCACCGCGCTGCGCGGGCAGGCCCTGGTGGTGGTCGACGAGGCCTACGTCGAATACGCGCAGCGCGCGTCGGCGACCACGCTGCTGGCCGCGCACGCCAACGTCGCCGTGCTGCGCACGCTGTCGAAGGCGCACGCACTGGCTGCGGCGCGCATCGGCACCCTGATTGCTGCGCCGGAACTGATTGCCGTGCTGCGTCGCTGCCAGGCGCCGTACCCGGTGCCGACACCGTGCGCCGAGCTGGCCGTGCAGGCCCTGCAGCCGGCCGCGCTGGCGCGTACCGCCGAGCGCGTGGCCACGGTCATCGCCGAGCGCGACCGTCTGTTTGCCGCGTTGCCGGGCCTGCCCGGCGTGCGTCGCGTGTACCGCTCGTCCGGCAACTACGTGCTGGTCCGCTTCGCCGATGCGCAGGCCGCGTTCGATACGCTGCTGGCCGCCGGCGTGGTGGTGCGTGACCAGCGCGCCGCGCCGCAGCTGGGCGATGCCCTGCGCATCAGCATCGGCAGTCCAGAAGAAAACGACCGCGTGCTCGCGGCCCTGTCGGCCCGGAGGGCTGCTGCATGACCCCCATCCTGTTCATCGACCGCGACGGCACCCTCATCGAGGAGCCGGCCGACTTCCAGATTGACGCCTACGAAAAGCTGCGCTTCGTGCCGCAGGTGATCCCGGCGCTGCTGAAGCTGCGCGACGCCGGCTACCAGTTCGTCATCGTCACCAACCAGGACGGCCTGGGCAGCGAAAGCTACCCGCGCGCCAGCTTCGATGGCCCCAACGACCTGATGCTGCAGATCTTCGAAAGCCAGGGCATCAGCTTCCGTGACGTGCTGGTGGACTGCAGCTGGCCGCAGGACAACGCACCCACCCGCAAGCCGGGCATCGGCCTGATGACCGCCTACCTGCAGGACCGCAGCATCGACTGGGCGCGATCGGGCATGGTCGGCGACCGCATCACCGACCTGCAGTTCGCCGACAACCTCAACATCCGTGGCTTCCAGCTGCGCACCGAACAGTTCGGTGGTGAATGGGACTGGGCGGGTATCGCCCACGCCCTGGCCGATGCACCGCGCACCGCCGTGGTCCAGCGCAATACCAAGGAAACCAAGATCCGCGTCGAACTGGACCTGGATCGCGTCGGCGACGCGCACATCTCGACCGGCCTGCCGTTCTTCGACCACATGCTGGAGCAGATCGGCAAGCACGGCGGCTTCGCCCTGGACATCCGGGCCGAGGGCGACCTGCACATCGACGAGCACCACACCATCGAAGACACCGGGCTGGCCTTGGGCCAGGCGCTGCGCGAGGCGCTGGGTGACAAGCGCGGCATCGGCCGCTACGGCTTCACCCTGCCGATGGACGAGACCCTGGCCAGCGCCGCGCTGGATTTCAGCGGCCGCCCGTATTTCGTGTTCGAAGGCGAGTTCAAGCGCGAGCGCGTAGGCGACATGCCGACCGAGCTGGTGCCGCACTTCTTCCGTTCGCTGTGCGATGCCAGCGGCCTGAACCTCAACCTGCAGGTGCGCGGCGACAACGACCACCACAAGGTCGAAGCCTGCTTCAAGGCGCTGGCACGTGCACTGCGCCCGGCGCTGGCCCGACAGGGCACCGCGCTGCCGACCACCAAGGGGGCGCTGTGAGCGAGGTTGCACTGATCGATGCCGGCGGTGCCAACCTCGGTTCGGTGCGCTATGCGCTGGAGCGACTGGGCGCGAATGTGCGCCTGGTACGCGATGCCGAGGGCCTGGTCGGCGCACAGCGGGTGATCCTGCCCGGCGTCGGTGCGGCCGCACCGGGCATGCAGCGCCTGCATGCGCAGGGCCTGGTTGAACCGCTGCGCCGCCTGGAGGTGCCGCTGATGGGCATCTGCCTGGGCATGCAGCTGCTGTTCGAGCGTTCTGAAGAAACCGGCGTGGATGCGCTGGGCCTGATTCCAGGCACGGTGCGCAAGCTGGTGCCGGCCTGTGGCATCCGCGTGCCGCACATGGGCTGGAACCGGCTGCTGGCGCTGCGTCCGTCGCTGCTGCTGCAGGGCGTGCCGGACCGTTCCAGCGCGTACTTCGTGCACAGCTACGCCGCGCCGCTGAACGCGCATACCGTGGCCGCCTGCGACCACGGCGGCCTGTTCACCGCCGTGATCGAGCAGGGCCGCTATTTCGGCGCCCAGTTCCACCCCGAGCGTTCCGGCGATACCGGTTCGCTGATGCTGCGCAATTTCCTCGAGGGCACTGCTGCATGAGTTTCACCGTCTACCCCGCACTGGATATCCGCGAAGGCCGCGTGGTGCGCCTGCGCCAGGGCGACTACGCGCAGGAAACCTCCTACGGCGACGATCCGCTGCCGCGCGCGCAGGCGTTTGCCGCACAGGGCGCGCAGTGGATGCACCTGGTCGACCTGGACGCTGCTCGCGCCGGCGGCTACACCCTGGCCCCGCTTCTGGCGGCGATCCGTCAGCACACGCCGCTGCACGTACAGACCGGTGGCGGCGTGCGCGGTCGCGATGACGTAGCGCGCATTCTCGATGCTGGCGCCAACCGCGTGGTGGTCGGCTCGCTGGCCGTGCGCCGCCCGGACGAAGTACTGGGCTGGCTGGATGAGTTCGGCGCCGAACGCATCACCATTGCCCTCGACGCCCGACAGGACGCGCGGGGCCAGTGGCAGCTGCCGGTGCACGGCTGGACCGAGAATGCCGGGGTGACCCTGGACGATCTGGCCCAGCGCTACGCGCGCGCCGGCATGCGCCACCTGCTGTGCACCGACATCGCACGCGACGGCATGCTGGCCGGCCCCAACATCAGCCTGTACACGCACCTGTCGGCCTTGCTGCCGGGCGTGGCGGTGCAGGCGTCCGGTGGCATCCGCGACGTGGCCGACGTGGCCGAAGCACGCGCTGCCGGCTGCGGCGGTGCCATCCTCGGCAAGGCGCTGCTGGAACAGCGCATGGACCTGGGCGAGGCACTGGCATGTTGAGCCGTCGCATCATTCCCTGCCTGGACGTGCGCGATGGCCGCGTGGTCAAGGGCGTGCGCTTCCGCGACCACGTCGACATGGGCGACATCGCCGAGCTGGCCCAGCGCTACCGCGACCAGGGCGCCGACGAGCTGGTGTTCTATGACATCGGCGCCAGCCCCGAAGCACGCTCGGTGGACGTGGCCTGGATCGAGCGCATCGCGCGACTGATCGACATCCCGTTCTGCGTGGCCGGTGGCATCGACAGCGTGGATACCGCGCGCCGGGTCCTGTTTGCCGGTGCTGACAAGGTGTCGATCAACTCGCCCGCGCTGGGCCGCCCGGAACTGATCACTGAACTGGCCGAAGAGTTCGGCGTGCAGTGCGTGGTGGTCGGCGTCGATTCGGTGCGCGAGGACGATGGCCAGTGGCGCGTGCGTCGCTTCACCGGTGACCCGAACAAGACCCAGGCCGTGCCGCTGCGCACGCTGGACTGGATCGTCGAGGCGCAGCGCCTCGGTGCCGGTGAGATCGTGCTGAACTGCATGGACAGCGACGGTGTGCGCCGTGGCTACGATGTGGAGCAGCTGCGCCAGGCCCGTGCGCTGTGCAACGTTCCTCTCATCGCCTCTGGCGGCGCCGGTGCGATGGAGCATTTCGCCCAGGCCTTCGACCAGGCCGACGTGGACGGCGCGCTGGCTGCCAGCGTGTTCCACAGCGGCGCCATCGCCATTGCAGATTTGAAGCGCTACCTGCGCGAACAGCAGATCGAGGTTCGAGATGTCTATTGAAGTACGCCCGTCGCCGCAGGCGCTGGAATCGCTGGACTGGGCAAAGGGCGATGGCCTGCTGCCGGCAGTGGTCCAGGATGCCGACACCCTGCAGGTGCTGATGCTGGGCTATGTCAACGCCGAGTCGCTGCACATCACCCAGGTGACCGGGCACATGACCTTCTACAGCCGCAGCAAGCAGCGCCTGTGGACCAAGGGCGAGCAGTCCGGCCACGTGCTGGCGGTGCAGTCGATCAGCGTGGACTGCGATGCCGACACCGTGCTGGTGCTGGCACGTCCGGCCGGCCCGACCTGCCATACCGGTGCTGAAAGCTGCTTCGATGGCGCGCCGAAGGACTTCCTGGGCGGCCTGGGCCAGCTGGTGGCCGTGCGCGAAGCGCAGCGTCCGCCGGGCAGCTACACCACCTCGCTGTTCGAAGGTGGCATCCGCCGCATCGCGCAGAAGGTGGGCGAGGAGGGCGTGGAAACCGCGCTGGCTGCGGTGGCGCAGGACGACGAGGCCCTGCTGGGCGAATCGGCCGACCTGCTGTACCACCTGCTGGTGCTGCTGCGCGCGCGCGGGCTGTCGCTGCAGGACGCCCGCGATGTGCTGGAAATGCGCCACCGTTGATGGGGCGTGCGGACCAACGGTCCGCACCTACCGGACACGCGGGCGATGATGGGGCCGTGCGGACCAACGGTCCGCACCTACCTGTAGAGTCGAGCTTGCTCGACTGCCCTTTGCAAGACAGTCGAGCAAGCTCGACTCTACAATGGGCGGTCTTTCTTTCCCGGACCGCCCCCATGAAACTGCCCGCCGCCTGGCTGTGCTGCCTGTTGCTGACTTCGCCGGCCTGGGCCGCCGACACGGTGGTCAGTGGCAAGGTCTATCTCGAACGCGACGGCAGGCCCGGGCGCGGCGCGACCGATCCGGGCCTGGCCGGGGTGCAGGTCTCCAACGGCGAGACCATCGTCAAGACCGCGGCCGACGGCAGCTACAGCCTGCCGGTGCGCGACGGGCAGACCGTGTTCGTCATCAAGCCCGATGCCTACAGCTTCCCGAAGGC
This sequence comes from Stenotrophomonas sp. SAU14A_NAIMI4_5, assembly GCF_003086795.1. Lineage (NCBI taxonomy): Bacteria > Pseudomonadati > Pseudomonadota > Gammaproteobacteria > Lysobacterales > Lysobacteraceae > Stenotrophomonas > Stenotrophomonas sp. SAU14A_NAIMI4_5. The sequence continues at coordinate 2,075,118 of NZ_CP026003.1, forward strand.
GGCCGACGGCCTGCCGACGTTCTGGCGCCACTACCGCCCGAACGGTTCGCCGGCCCTGAAGTACGGCGGCATCGCCGCCACCGGCGCGGCCGACCGTGGCTGGGATTTCGCCCTGCAGTCCGATCGCCATGACAGCCGTCGCGGCTTCCAGATGCTGGTCTTCACCGATTCGCAGACGGCCAGCCTGAAGGACATCGGCTACTACCAGCAGTCCATCGTGGCGCCGCTGGTGGGCCAGACCAAGGCACGCCTGGGCACCACCCTGGGCGACATCGTCAACGACGACCTGAGCCTGTACCCGGCCATCAACAAGGTCACCACCGAACTGGGCGTGCCGTGGTTCCATGTGCCGGGCAACCACGACCTGGATTTCGATGCCGCCAACGACGACCACTCGCTGGACAGCTGGCGCAACATCTACGGCCCGGACACCTACGCGGTGGAAGAGGGCGGTGCCAGCTTCGTGTTCCTCGATGACGTGGTCTACGACCCCAACGCCAAGCCGAAGTACGTCGGTGGCCTGCGCGAGGACCAGTTCGCCTTCCTGGCCGGCTACCTGAAGGGCCTGCGCAAGGACCGCCTGCTGGTGCTGGGCATGCACATCCCGCTGTTCGACGCCGCGCCGGGTCGCGAGACCTTCCGCCACGCCGACCGCCAGCGCCTGTTCGACCTGCTCAAGGACTTCCGCAACGTGCTGGTGCTGAGCGGCCACAGCCACACCCAGCAGCACGTCTACCACGGCAAGGCCGAGGGCTGGCAGGGTGAGAAGCCGCTGCACGAGTACAACGTCGGTGCCAACTGCGGCGCGTTCTGGTCGGGCGTGAAGAATGCTGCGGGCGTACCCGACAGCACCATGAGCGATGGCACCCCGAAGGGCTACGCGCTGCTGGACGTGGCCGGCAACGGCAGCTACCGCCTGCAGTACCGCGTGGCCGGTGCCCCGGCCAGCGACCAGATCGGCCTGCATGCGCCGAAGGTGCTGCGCCAGGGGGCTTACCCGGCATGGGGCGTGTACGCCAACGTGTACATGGGCGAGGACACCAGCGTGGTCGAGTTCCGCGTTGACGGCGGTGCCTGGCAGGCGATGAAGCAGGTCAGCCAGCCTGACCCGCGCCTGCTGGTAGAGAACGTGGCCGATGACACGGCCGACGTCCTGCGCGGCTATGATCGTTCGCCGGAAGCCACCGCATCGCCGCACCTGTGGCGTGGCGCGCTGCCGACCAACCTCGAGGTGGGCAGCCACAAGGTCGAGGTGCGCTCGACCCAGCCCGATGGCGCGGTGTTCACTGCCACCACCCGCTACAGCCTGCAGACGGCCCAGCCCTGATCCAGGCCGGTCCGGGTGCAGGTTCGCTGCACCCGGGTCCCGCAGCGTTGGCAAAGCGCGTTCAATGCCTGAGAATCGACACGATTCAATCGATTCAAGCAGGCCAGTGTGAACGTTGCAGCAGCGTCCCCGGTACTTTCCGATCTGGCCAGCCCTTCCGCTGGCAGCGGTACCCCCCACGGCAATGATCCGCGCAGCCTGGTGGTGGCCGACGTCGGCGGCACCTTCGCCCGCCTGGCCCTGGCCGAGACCACGCCGGGGCAGACCCCGCGACTGGGCAGCTACCGCACCTACGCCTGCGCCGATCATCCGAGCCTGGCCGCGATTCTCGCCGATTTCACTGCCAGCCTCGGCCAGCCGGTCAGCACGGCCGTGGTGGCGATTGCCGGCCTGCTCGATGGCGATGTGCTGATCAACGCCAACCTGCCGTGGACGGTCTCGCTGTCGACCACCCGCGCGCAGTCCGGGCTGCAGGAACTGCAGCTGATCAACGATTTTGAAGCGGTGGCGCTGGCCATTCCCTACCTGCAGGCCGACACCCTGGTGCCGTTGAACGGCGATGCCGATCCGGCGCAGGCGTTCCCGGCGCTGGTGCTGGGTGCGGGGACCGGCCTGGGCGCGGCGTTGCGCTTTGCCGATGGCGACCGCCCGGTGCTGGCCAGCGAACTCGGCCACGCGGCGCTGGGCGCCGGCAACGCGCTGGAGCTGCAGGTGCTGGGTCAGCTGCTGCAGCGTTGGCCGCACGTGGACAACGAACGCGTGCTGTCCGGCAGTGGCCTGATGAATCTTTACCCGTGCCTGTGCGAACTGCGCGGCGCGACCCCGCAGTGGCACAGCACCGAGGCGCTGATCGGCGCGGCGCGCAGTGGCGAGGATCCGCTGGCGGTGGAAACCCTGCAGGTGTTCTGCGCGTGGCTGGGCAGCCTGGCCGGTGATGCGGCGATCGCCGTGGGCGCGCGCTCGGTCTATCTGGCCGGTGGCATCTCCGCGCACGTGCAGGATTTCCTCGCCGATGGCCGCTTCCGCGAGCGCTTCCTCAACAAGGGCGTGCTGACCGACGTGCTGCGCCAGGTGCCGGTGTGGCGCGTCGAACACGGCCAGCTGGGCGTACTCGGCGCGGCGGTCTGGCACGCGGCGCGCACGCCGGCATAAGAACAACAGCAAGGCTGCCGGCAGCCTGCCGACGGCCGAACGGACGACGGAGGCGGACATGGTGGATCGCAGGCAGTTCCTTCAGGCCGGAGCACTGGCCGCGGGCATGGCGGCATTGCCGAGCGTGCAGGCGCGCGCGCAGGGCGGAGCGAAGGTCGTTTCAACCTGGGATTTCGGCGTGCCGGCCAACCAGGCGGCATGGAAGGTCCTGGCCAACGGGGGCAGCGCGCTGGATGCGGTTGAAGCCGGTGCGCGCTGGGCCGAGAGCGAGCTGTGCAATCCCACCGTCGGCCATTGCGGCAACCCGGATCGTGACGGCGTGCTGAGCCTGGACGCGAGCATCATGGACGGCGATGGTCGCTGCGGTGCGGTCGCCGCGCTGGTGGACATCCTGCACCCGGTGTCGGTGGCCCGCAAAGTGATGGAGAACAGCCCGCACGTGCTGCTGGTGGGCGAGGGCGCGCAGCAGTTCGCGGTGCAGCAGGGCTTCGAGCGCCAGCACCTGCTGACGCCGCAGGCCGAGGCGGCCTGGCGCGCGTGGCTGAAGACCGAGAAGTACCAGCCGCAGATCAACGCCGAGCGCCGCGGCATCCCCGGCAACAGCGACAACCACGACACCATCGGCATGCTGGCGCTGGACGCCAAGGGCAACCTCGCCGGCGCCTGCACCACCAGTGGCATGGCCTGGAAGCTGCACGGCCGCGTCGGCGACAGCCCGATCATCGGTGCCGGCCTGTACGTGGACAACGAGGTTGGCGCGGCGACGGCCTCGGGCGTGGGCGAGGAAATGATCCGCAACGCGGCCTCGTTCCTGGTGGTCGAGCTGATGCGCCAGGGGCGCACGCCGGCCCAGGCCTGCCGCGAGGCCATCGACCGGGTGGTGCGCAAGCGCCCCGAGGCGAGCAAGACGCTGCAGGTCTGCTTCCTGGCGATGAACAAGCAGGGCGAAGTCGGCGCGTACGCGTTGCATCGCGGCTTCGTCTACGCGGTGTGCGATGCGCAGCGCCAGGACGACCTGCGCGATTCGCCGTCGATCTACACGAGCACCCAGGCATGAGCGTGCGCCTGGGGTTGGAGATCGCCAGCAACTCGGTGGCCTCGGCACTTGCCGCGCAGGCCGGTGGTGCCGACCGCATCGAACTGTTCGACAACCTCGCCGAGGGCGGCACCACGCCGTCCTTTGCCAGCATCGCCATTGCCCGCGAGCGGCTGACCATTCCGCTGTTCGTGCTGGTGCGTCCGCGTGCCGGCGATTTCCACTACGACGCACTGGAAACCGAGCTGATGCTGCGTGACATCGCGCAGTGCCGCGCACTGGGCTGCGATGGCGTGGTGGTGGGTGCGCTGGATGCGCAGGGTGACATCGACCTGCCGCTGTGCCGCGAGCTGGTGCAGGCCGCTGGGCCGCTGCAGGTCACGTTCCATCGCGCTTTCGATGCCACCCGCGATCTGTGCGCGGCGCTGGAGCAGGTGATCGGCCTCGGCTGCCAGCGCGTGCTGACGTCGGGCGGGCAGGTCAGCGCGGAGGCCGGCAGCAAGGTGCTGGCCGGGCTGGTCACCCAGGCGGCGGGGCGCATCAGTGTGATGGCCGGTGCCGGCCTGGGCCCGGCCAACATCGCCGCGATTGCCCGACACACGGGCTGCACAGAACTGCACGCCTCTGCCAAGGGCCTGCGGCGCTCGGACATGCAGTTCCAGAACCCGGTGCTGCGCGGCCTGGACCCGGACTGGAGCCAGACCAGCACCGCCACCGTGGCGGCATTGCGCAAGGCACTGGACGGCTGAGCGCCAAGGACGGGGTCGGATCCCTTCGCAGAAGGGCTCTGACCCCGGATGGCCGGATGCGCTGGACGCGGACAAATGCGTTCCGCGCGTATATGTCGTGATCGTGTCACCTCGTTGTGCCGTCGCCGCACACCCGTGCATCGCAAATCATTGATTCTTCGATAGACGTACGGTCGTTTACGACTGCGCGGTGTGCATTGCTGCGCCGCGGGATGCCAAGCCTCGTTCAGCCATGCTTTAGTTTGGATCGATCCACAGGGGAGGGCGCGGATCCGGTATGGATCGATGCAAGTGCCCTGGGTCGACGTCTCTGCAGTGCCGCTGTTCCTCGCATCCGCGCGCCCACACCAACGAAGAGCAACCGCCCATGGCTCAGTCCGTCCGTAACCGTCGTCATCTGTTGTCCCAGGCCCTGTTGCTGGCCCTGCTGCCGCTGGCGGCCAGTGCACAGGACGCCGACAGTGCGTCCGCCACCAAGGATCTGGACGCGGTCACCGTCACCGGCTCGCGCATCAAGCGCGCCAGTGTCGAAGGCCCGGCCCCGGTCAACGTGATCTCCGCACAGCAGATCCAGAAGGAAGGCTTCGTCACCGTCTACGACGCGTTGAAGACGCTGACCGAAGCAACCGGCACCGTAGAAGCAGCGTCGCAGTGGGGCTCGCACACGCCCAATGCCAGCGGCCTGAACCTGCGTGGCATGGGCCCGAACCGGACCCTGCTGCTGGTCAACGGTCGGCGCGTGGCCGACTACCCGCTGCCCTATGGCGGCGAGACCAACTTCTCCAACTACAGCAACATTCCCGCCGCCGCAGTGGAGCGCATCGAAGTGCTGACCGGTGGCGCCTCGGCCATCTACGGTTCGGATGCGATCGCCGGCGTGGTCAACGTCATCCTCAAGACCAACTACGACGGTGATGAAGTGCGCGTGCGTGGCGGCACGTCCACCGAAGGCGGCCGGGACACCTGGGATCTTTCCTGGGCCGGCGGCAAGACTGGCGACCACTGGAGCGTGACCTATGCGCTGCAGTACACCAAGCGCGATCCGCTGTTCGGCCGGGACCGGCCGCAGATGGACGATGCCGACGATGCGCCGTATCCGTCCTGGAACATGGAGCAGCGCAAGGTCGGGTTCCGACCCACGGCCGGCCTGGCGCTCATCGACCCCGGCACCGGAGAGCGCCTGGCACCCCCCACTGGAACCTGCGAGAAGTTCGACGGCGAGTACTACACCGCTGATCGCCTGGTCTACAACTACAACGCCAATACCGTGACGAACACGGGGCGCCTGTGCGGCATGAGCGCCGACTACGCCAACTGGCTGCTGACCGGTGGCTCGGAGAACCTCTCCGGCAACCTGTATGCCACGTTCGACTTCGGCAACGATCTGCAGGCCTGGAGCAATCTGGCCGTCTACCGTTCCGAAGCGTTGTGGGGCACCAATCCGCCCAGCGTCACCCTCGTCGACGATGCCAACGGCTACTACTGGGATGCCAACCGCGATCGCCCGATTCTGGGCGTGCGCCAGTTCACCCCCAACGAGGTCGGCGGCCTGGACACCCTGCGCAATACCAACCGCGAATTGTCCTGGGATGTCAGCGCCGGCCTGCGCGGTCGATTGGCTGACCGTTTCGACTGGAGCGCGTCGGTGGGGCGTTCCTACTACCGCGTGGAAGAGCGGCAGAACGTGGTGGATGAGCAGAAGTCGTATGACTTCTTCCTGGGCCCGCGGCTGGGTACAACCGCCGACGGGGAAGCGATCTATGCCTTGAACGAATCGCGCTGGTGGAACCCGATCACCCCCGACGAGTATTGGCAGATGGGTACGGTGGCGCGTAATCATGCCTCGTCGTGGGTCAGCCAGGCTTCGGCGGATATCACCGGCGAACTGTTCCAGGGCTGGGCCGGACCGGTATCGTTCGCGGCGGTGGCGGAAGTTGCGCGGCAGGGCTATCACCTCAGCCCCGACCCACGCGCCGGCATCGACTTCGACCTGCAGAACGTCGATCGTGGCGGTGGCGAGCGCACGCGCTATTCGGCAGGCGTGGAGTTCAAGATTCCACTGGCCGACAGCCTGATCGCTACCGCTGCGGCGCGCTACGACCGCTATGGCAGCTACAAGGCCGATGACAGCGCCGACGCAGTGAGCATCGGCAGCCAGAAGGAAACCACCTGGAATGCGGGCCTGGAGTGGCGGCCGTTCGAGTCGCTGCTGGTGCGAGGTTCCTATGCCACCAGCTTCCACGCCCCGGACATGCACTACCTGCTGGGCCAGCCCAGCAGTTCGCAGGTGCTGACCTATGATCGGCTGCGCTGCATTGAAAGTGGCGCCTACCTGGTCAACGAGTGCGGCGCGGGCAATCCCGATGTCTGGTACGCGTTCGATGTGAACCGCCGCGGCACGCCGCTGTTGCGTTCTGAAACCGGTGATTCCTGGACCGTGGGCTTTGTCTGGGATGTGCTGCCGAATCTGTCGGTCAGTGCCGACTACTGGGCGATCAAGCTTCAGGACATGATCGTCGACGTGGGCGCCGACGAAGTGCTGGCCAGTGAGGCCGGCTGCCTGACCGGCAGGAACATCGACGGCACGCCCTGGTCGAACCCGGCCGGTGGAGAATACTGCGCGGGCATCCTTGCGCGCGTGAACCGCGACAGCAATGGGCGCCTGGTTTCCATCGAGCGCGGGCCCTTCAACCTGGCCAGCCGTGAGGTCCGAGGCATTGACCTGACCGCGCGCTACCGCCTGGAAACCGCCGCTTGGGGGAGCTTCCAGCTTGGGGTGAACTACACCAACCAGCTCTCGACCAAGGAGCAGCGTTACGCCAACGATCCCAATCCCGAGCGTCGTGACCGCGACCTGCGCAGCAAGCTGCGCGCCAGCCTGGGTTGGCAGCATGGCAACTGGAACGCCAATGTCTACGCAGACCGCGTGGGTTCGGTGCCGGGCGTGCGTTACCACTGGGGCACCGACCGCCTGGACAACCCCGGGGGGTGCCTGCCGTTCGCCGATGGCTATGTGCCCAGCGACAGCCCGTCGTTGAACTGCCTGGAGCCGTTGACCCGGCCTGACGGCTCGGCCAACCCCAATCCCAACGCAGGCCAGCAGACCTCGCGCTACTACGGGCGGGTAGGGCCGTTCATCACCTGGAACTTCAACGTGGGTTACCAGGTGACCGAGCACATGAAGATCAACGCGTACGTCAACAACGCATTCAATGCGGCCAGCTGGAACCACAAGGATCCCTACAAGGCGGACTACGACTTCGCGCCGACCCGACTGCTGGGTGCCGTGGGGCGCGAGTTCGCGCTGGAGTATGTGTTCACGTTCTGAGTGCAGAAACCTGCGCCTCTACAAAAAACGGCAGCCACCTGTAAAAGCGTGGCTGCCGTGGAGGACCGTTGTGCGGGGTCGGATCCCTTCGCAGAAGGGCTCCGACCCCAGGTGCCGGCTTAGAACTTGTAGGTCGCGCCGAAGTAGATCTGGCGGCCCGAGTACAGGTTGGAGATCAGGCGGGACTGGGTGTCGCTGCCCAGGTAGATGCGCTGCTCGGACTTGGTGGCGTTGAGCACCGAGGCGGTGAAGGTCAGCGCTTCGGTGAAGTTGTACGCCACGTTCAGATCCAGCTGGTCGTACGGTTCGCTGTACTGGGTCATGCCATTGACCAGGCCGCCGACCACTTCACCACGACGGTTGTACGAAGCACGGGCCAGGAACCGGTCGGTTTCGTAGAACACCGTCAGGTTGGCCTGGTTCTTGGCGCTGCCCACCAGCGGCGAGGCGCCGAGGTTCTCGCCGTTGAGCTCGATCGAGGCCAGGTTGGTGTCGTTGTAGGTGTAGTTGGCCTGCACGCCCAGGCCGAAGTCGAAGGTGTACTGGCCGTAGACTTCCACGCCCTGCGACACCGCGTCACGACCGTTGGCCTGGGTGCTGTAGTTCTGCACCGTCACCATGTCGCCGCCGACTTCCATCTGCACGTCACGCACGATCGGCACGGTGAAGTTGCTGATGTCCTTGCGGAACAGGCCGACACCGGCGACGGCGCCCGGCATGAAGTACCACTCCACGCCGAGGTCGTACTGGGTGGCCTTGAAGGCTTCGAGGTTCTTGTTGCTGCCGCTGCCGGCCCAGCCTTCGGTCGGTGCGCCGCCGGCGACGCGACGGTCATTGACGTACTCGGGGCTGTAGTAGCTCAGGCTGCCGGGTGCGGCGATGCTGGTGTAGCTCGGGCGAGCCACCACCTTCGATGCCGCGCCACGCAGGACCAGCGTGTCGGTGATGTCCCAGGCGATGTTGAAGCTGGGCAGCACGTCGGTGTAGGTGCGGTCCGAACCTATCAGCTCGTAGGTCTTCTCGCGGGCCAGGTTGTCGGGCAGGCGCACGAAGCCGCTTTCGCAGCCGTAGGTCGGGTAGGCCGCTGCTGCCGGATCATCGCAGGACATCGGTGCGCCGGAGGCGTTGTCCAGGAAGTAGTCGTTGAAGCGCTCGATCGAATCGCTGGACTGGGCGAACTGCTCGGTACGCACCACGCGCACGCCGACGTTGCCGCGCAGGCGCTCGGTACGGAAGTTGGCCTGGAAGTAGCCCGAGTAGATCTTCTCGTTGACGTTGTAGACGAAGTCGTCTTCGACGCGGTTGTGCGACTGGCCGTAGGTGGTGTTCAGGTAATCGATGTAGGCCGGGTAGTTGATGCCCGGGAACACATTGGCATTGAGGCCGCCGGCGATGCCGGTGATCGGGTTGGACAGGAAGAAGCCCGGCTGGGCGATGCCGGCCGTGCTGTCGCAGCCTGCCTGGTAACGGCTGTCGTAGTCAGCCGGATCGGCGCCCTGGCACACCCAGTAGGTGTTGCCGGTGTTGCGGTGGACCTTGCCGTCACGGTACTTGGCGCCGAACTGGATCGAGTCCAGCCAGCCGCTTTCGAACATCTTGGTGACGTCGGCCTGGAAGTGGTTCTGCTTGACCTCGGTCTGCATCCACGACGAATCAGTGGAGCCGGTGTCGACCTCGGCGATGCCGTTCATCAGCACCTCCTGCAGGTTCGGCGAGACGGTCAGCGTCGGGGTGCCGGTCAGGTCCCATGCGGTGTACTGGTTGCCGGATTCCCACACGCCATTGACGCGGCGACGCGGCTTGGCCGACATGCGGAAGTTCATCGACGGGCCACCTTCGGACCACGTGCGACCGCCGCTGAAGGAGGCCTTCCACAGCGGGCTGATGTCCCAGTCGATGGTCAGGTCGGCAGTCTGCGACAGCGCCTTTTCACGGCTGTAGCTGCCGGTCAGCTGCGGGGTCGGAATGGTGCAGTCATCCGGACCCCAGCCACCCGGGGCCAGGCCGGCGGCCGCGGCTTCGTCTTCACTGCAGTAATAGGCCTTGCCCGGCAGCTTCTCGAACTGCGCGCCGGTGACCACGGTGCCGCTGGGGTCGAAGGTCAGGCCGTTGAGCAGGCGGCCGCCGGCCCAGTTGCCATCGCCGTTGTAGCGCGCCATGTTCCACTCGGGCACCTTGAGCATGTTCTGCACATAGTTGCCGTCCAGCTCGAAGCGGAAGTAGTTGGCGGTCAGGGTCAGGTTGTCGACCGGCTTGAACTGGAACGTCAGCTGGCCGCCCTTGCGCTCGCGCTCCTCTTCCTTCACGGCAAAGTTCACCGAGGTGGGCATGAAGAAGTCGCTGTAGTTGTGCCCGAACTGGTCGTTGAAGCCGGAGTTGCCCCACCAGTAGTTGATGCCGCCCTGGGTGAGGGCGTTGCCGTTGACATCACGCGCGTCGACGTCGGTGCCGTACCACTGGTAGTTCTCGGTGCTCACTTCCATGGTGCGGCTGGTGCGCTTCTGCTGGGTCACGCCGACCAGCACGCCGAAGCGCTCGTCCTTGCTGTGCCAGGAGTACAGCGCCGACGCCTGCGGATCAACGTCCTGGTGGGTATCGGAAGACACGCCTTCCAGGGTCACGTAGCCGGAGTTGGATTCCATCTCCAGCGGACGGCGGGTGTGCAGGATGACCGTGCCGCCGATGCCGCCCTCGTCGATGCGTGCTTCCGGCGACTTGAACAGCTCGGCGCTGGACAGCATGTTCGACGGCAGCAGGGTGTAGTTGAACGAACGGCTGGCCTCATCGTTGGTTTCGGAGGTGGCGATGTAGTTGCCGTTCAACTGGGTCAGGGTCAGGTCCGGATCGAGGCCGCGCACGCTGACGCTCTTGCCTTCGCCGCCATCGCGGGTGATGACCACGCCGGGCACGCGCTGCAGCGAATCGGCGACGTTCTTGTCGGGGAACTTGCCGACGTCCTCGGCGGTGATCACTTCGACCACGGCGTTGGCGTCGCGCTTCTGCTGCAGGCTCTTTTCGATCGCGTAGCGGTAGCCGGTGACCTGGACGCTGTCCAGGGTGGTGGCATCGGTACCGCCGGTGGTCGGCTGTGCGGTGGCCTGCTGGGCAGCGGCGCCGGTCGGCGCGACGGCTGCGGCCAGGGCCAGCGCGACGGCGAGCGACAAGGTGTCGCGACCGTGCTTACGAGTTGAATGCTTCATTGCCATCTCTCCCTCTCTTGGATTGATCCGGTGACTGACGCGGAACTTGAATCGATCTAATCTGTGATGCCGATTTTTGCTAAGCCGCGCGGCTGCCTGGGGCGGCGCGCTGGTGCTCGGGTACGTGCTGTTCCGGTCCCCAACTCCGGGCCATCCCTGAATTCGCTTGGATCGATCTAAGCGATGGCGGGGCGATTTTTAGCATGGCTGGAGGGGTTGCGCATGCTGCTGCGCAATATTGCAGTGACGTGTCTGCCGAATGATGATTCGCTGAAATGCGCTGGAATCGTTTACATGCGCAAAGGGGGAGGGTGGTTCGGCAGGGCTTGCAGCCCTGCACCTGCTTCAAGCCGAAGCCGAAGCAAGATCAAAGGCGGCTCTGGCTTGCTGTGAGTTGGGCGGGGCGGTGTGGGCTGGCAGGACACGCCGTAAACCCATCCCTGGGGGCTCGTAGGCGCCATCCATGGCGCCTGCGGTCCTGCCAGCCCACACCGCCCCGCCCCCGACAGTTTCCTGGTGACGGTTGGTACATCACTTCATTCGTCGACCGTCGACGAAATCTGTCAGATAACGAAATTCATCTGGGGTCAGAGCCCGTTGCGTAGCAACGGGATCCGACCCCGAGCTCCGGCAGATCGCAGGAAACTGTCGAAGGCGGGGTGGGTCCGGTGGCAGGGGTGTGAGCCGCATGGATGCGGCGACCAAGCCCCCATGGGTGAGGGCGCTTTGCTTGCGAAGCACTGCTTCGCAAGCGCCCGAACGCACAGCCGCCAGCGGCTGGGCCGGACCCCGGAGGGGGGTTTACGGCGTCCCCCTCAACCGGACCCACCCCGCCTACCCACAGGAAACCAGCTTCTGCCGTTGCTCCGGCTCTGGCTGTTGCCGTTGCATTGAGCAGGTGCAGGACTGCAAGCCCTGCAAGAAAAAAAACCTTTTTTGCTGCGGCGCAGAATGCATGGATGGGCGCTCCCTGCTTTACTTCAATCGATCTAAATCCGCCGGGGTGCGGATTTGTACCGATGGAAACGAGGCGTTCGACCACCGCGGCCGGCGCTTCGCTGCCGCCCTGCCGCCAAGGAGTCCTGTCCGTGACCAGGTTGTCCCGCCGTCTGTCTGCCCGCCGCTCGCCGGCCCTGTCCCACCGCCCGCTGGCCCGCGTCGCCTGCCTGCTGGCACTGGCCGTCACGCCCTGGCTGCAGGCCGCACCGGCCGCGCTGGAGCGCGAGGTCAACACCTTCATCGGCAGCAAGGATGACGGCAACACCTTCCCGGGTGCCTCGGCACCCTTCGGCCTGATCCAGGTCAGCCCGATCGGCAGCCACTACTCGGGCTGGCGCTACGACGACGACAAGATCCGCGGCTTCGGCCACTCGTTCCTGTCCGGCGCCGGTTGCTGGGAGCAGGGCGGCCAGGTCTCGATCCTGCCGGTCACCGGCAGCATCGGCCCGGGCGGCGATTTCGATACCGGCAACCCCAAGCAGTTCGACCACAAGGCCTACGCCTCCACCTACACGCATGATGGCGAGGTCGGCCAGGCCGGCTATTACAAGGTGCGCCTGACCAGCTACGGCGGCATCGATGCCGAAGCCACCGCGCGCACGCGTGCCGCGGCCGAGCGCTATACCTTCAGCCAGCGCAGTGGCGACGGCCACGTGATGATCAACGTCGGCCAGGCCAACGAGCGCCACTCGGTCATCGGCAGCGTGGTCGATGTGGTCGGCGACCGCGTGGTGGAAGGCAAGCTGGTCACCAAGAGCTTCTGCGGTGGCCACCAGTACACCACCTGGTTCCGCGTCGAGTTCGACCGTCCGTTCAAGGCGCATGGCACCTGGGGCGAAACCGGTGGCCTGCCCAACGCGCGGCACAGCATGGAAGGCGAGCAGAAGCCGAACGGCGCCTGGCTCACCTTCGACCTGGCCAAGGGCCAGTCGGTCACTGCGGTGAGTGCGATCTCGCACGTCGATGCAGAAGGCGCACGTACCAACCTGCGCGCCGAGGGCATGCAGGGTGGGGCGCTGATCGGTTTCGACAGAATGCGTTCGCTGTCCCAGCAGGCCTGGCGCGAGCAGCTGGCGCGCGTGCGCGTGCAGGGCGGCAGCGGCGATGACCGCACCGTCTTCTACAGCGCGATGTACCACGCGCTGCTGCAGCCGCTCACCGGCAGCGATGCCGACGGCCGCTACCGCGGCTACGACGATGGCATCCACCGCGCCGATGGCTGGACCTACTACGAGTACTTCTCGCTGTGGGATACCTACCGCGCGCAGAACCAGTGGCTGGCGCTGACCCGCCCGGACGTGGCACGCGACATCGGCCGCACCCTGCTGGCCATCGACGAGCAGGGCGGCTGGCTGCCGCGCTGGGGCTACGCCAACTTCGAAACCAACATCATGACCGGCGACCCGGTCACGCCCTTCATGGTCGACCTGTGGCGCTTCGGTGCGCTCAAGGGCCGTGAATCGCAGGCCTGGGATGCGCTGCGCCGCAATGCCTTCGGTACGCCGCCGCTGAACTCGCGCATGGCCGGCCGTTCGGGCAACCCGACCTACCTGGACAAGGGTTACGTGGCCTACGACCGTGCCTTCCCCTCCAAGGGCATGGACGTCGACCCGCATCACGGTGGTTCGGCCACGCTGGAATATGCGGTGGCCGACTGCGCGCTTTCGCAGATGGCCGATGGCCTCGGCCACGCCCAGGATGCGGCGACGCTGCGCGAACGCGGCCGCAACTGGCACAAGGTGTGGGACCCGCAGGTGCGTGACGCCGAGACCGGCTTCACCGGCTTCCCGCGCCCGCGCACCGAGGACGGCCAGTGGTACACCCCGGCCGACGGCCATTACAGCCCGCGTTCGCAGCATGGTTTCCATGAAGGCACCGCATGGCAGTACCAGTGGCTGGCGCAGCAGGACGTGCCGGGCCTGGTCGAAGCGATGGATGGCCGCGAACAGGCCGGCCGCCGCCTCGATGCCTTCTTCGCGATGGATGCGCTGGAGGCCGATCCGCTCAATGCCGCCCGCAAGGAGTGGGTGGTGGGGCCGTACAGCTACTACAACCAGTTCCGCTACAACCCGAACAACGAGCCGGACCTGCATTCGCCCTGGCTGTACACCCTGATCGGCCAGCCGTGGAAGACCGCCAACGTGCTGCGTGCCGCGCAGCAGCTGTTCACCAACGCGCCCAACGGCGTGACCGGCAATGACGACCTGGGCACGATGTCGGCCTGGTACCTGTTCAGCGCGATCGGCATGTACCCGGCGGTGCCGGGCAGCGGCGAGTTCCTGCTGCACACTCCGCGCTTTGCCAAGGTGGAAGTGGACATGGGCAATGGCCGCACCCTGCGCATCGACGCGCCGGGCGCCGACGGCCGCCGCCTGCAGTACGTGCAGGGCGTGCAGGTCGATGGCCAGGCGCATGCGCCGGTGTGGCTGGACTGGAGCCGCCTGCAGCAGGGCCCGCGCCTGCGTTTCGCCCTGGATGGCAAGGCGCCGACCCAGGGCTGGGGCACCGCCGTGGCCGATCTGCCGGTCTCCTGGTGCGCTGCACCAGGCAGCCAGCTGCGATGATGTGTGCTGTGCCGTTCGAGGCAACCCAGCGAACGGCACGGCACGATGTGGTCACGATCCATTAGGCTTGAGGCTCCAGCGGAGTCCGGGAAGACGATGAACGACAACGGCGGCAGTTCCAGCAAGCGTTCCGGCAAGGCAGTGACGGTCACCGACATCGCCCGTGCCATCGGCGTTTCGCGCGCGACCGTGTCGCTGGTGCTGCGCGGCAGCCCGCTGGTCAACGTCGATACCCGGGCCAAGGTCGAGGCCGAACTGCGCCGCCAGCGTTATGTCTACAACCGTGCGGCGGCCAACCTGCGCCGTCGCACCTCGTCAAGCATCGCGCTGGTCATCAACGATCTGTCCAACCCGTTCTTCGCCGAATTCGCGTCCGGCGTGGACGAGGCACTGGGTGGGCGCGGCTACGTGACCCTGCTGGGCAGCACCGGCGAATCGCCCGAGCGCCAGCAGGCGGTGCTGTCCACGCTGATGGAGCACACCCCGGCCGGCCTGATCCTGTCGCCAGCCGAAGGCAGCGACGCCTCCCTGGTGCGGCAGGCGCTGGGCGCCAACGCCAACGTGCTGCTGTTCAACCGTGAGCTTGACGGCGCCGACTGGGACTTCCTGACCCTGGACAACCAGCACGGTGCCTACCTCGCCACCCGCCACCTGATCGAACGCGGCCACCGCCAGATCGCCTTCTTCGGCGGCCATGCCGATTCCAGCTCGTGCCACCAGCGCCGCGCCGGTTTCCAGCAGGCGCTGGCCGAGGCCGGGCTGACGCTGCCGCCGGGCTGGATGATCGAATCGGCGCCGAACCGCCTGGAGGCAGCCGCCCGCACCGACGAGCTGTTCGTCGATGGCCACCGGCCGAGCGCGGCGGTCTGCTACAACGACACGGTCGCGCTGGGCCTGATGCTGGGCCTGAACTCGCGCGGCATCCGCCCCGGCGGCGATTTCGCGGTTACCGGGTTCGATGACATTTCCGAAGCGTCGGTGGCGGTGCCGCCGCTGACCACCCTGACCGCCGACCCGCGCGAGCGTGGCCGGCAGGCCGCCGCACTGCTGCTGCAGCGCCTGGATGACCCGGATGCGCCGCCGCAGCGCACGGTCGCCCCGGTGCAGCTGCGCATCCGCGAAAGCAGCGCCGCCCGCCCGAACTGATCCTTTTCAACGCACACTCCTTCCACGCAACAACGACCTTCCGCGCATCGAGGCGCGAACCGCATGCCGATCTCCGCAACGCCCCGCCCATCGGGTTCCCCCGGCAACGCACCGGCCGTCACCAACGGCAAGGCACTGGCCGTGGTTACCACCATCTTCTTCATGTGGGGCTTCCTGACCTGCCTCAATGACATCCTGATCCCGCACCTGAAGGCGGTGTTCGAACTGAACTACGCCAAGGCGATGCTGGTGCAGTTCACCTTCTTCGGCACCTACTTCCTGATGTCGCTGCCGGCGGGCCGCCTGGTCGCCGCGCTGGGTTACAAGAAGGGCATCGTTGCCGGTCTGGTCATTGCCGGCATCGGCGCGCTGGGCTTCTGGCCGGCGGCCGAGCTGCGCGTGTATGGCGCCTTCCTCGGCGCGCTGTTCGTGCTGGCCACCGGCATCACCGTGCTGCAGGTCGCTGCCAACCCCTACGTGGCGCTGCTGGGCCCGGAACAGACCAGCTCCAGCCGCCTGACCCTGGCGCAGGCGCTGAACTCGCTGGGCACAGCCATCGCGCCGATCTTCGGTGGCATGCTGATCCTGTCCAACACGGTCAAGAGCGCCGATGAACTGAACGCGCTGCCGGCCGCCGAGCAGCTGGCTTACCGCGTCGCCGAGGCGCAGGCCGTGCAGGGTCCGTACGTGGGCCTTGCGGTAGCGCTGGTGCTGCTGGCGCTGTTCGTGTTCCTGTTCCGCCTGCCGGCGCTGAGCGATGCGACCGAACAGGCCGACCAGGGCCATCACCACAGCTACTTCGATGCACTGCGCAAGCGCCACCTGCTGCTGGGCGTGCTGGGCATCTTCTTCTACGTCGGCGCGGAAGTGTCGATCGGCAGCTTCCTGGTCAACTATCTGTCGATGCCGAGCATCGGCGGCTTCAGCGAACAGCAGGCGACGCACTACGTGTCGGCTTACTGGACGATGGCGATGATCGGTCGTTTCGCCGGTTCGGCCCTGCTGGCGCGCTTCTCGCCCAGCCGCCTGCTGGCGATCTTCGCACTGGTCAACGTGGCCCTGCTGGCCACCACGATGATGACCTCCGGCAGCGTCGCGCTGTACTCGGTGGTGGCGATCGGCCTGTTCAACTCGATCATGTTCCCGACCATCTTCGCGCTCAGCATCGAGCGCCTGGGCCCGCTGACCAACAAGGGTTCCAGCCTGCTGATCATGGCCATCGTCGGTGGCGCCGTGGTGCCGTACCTGCAGGGCGTGCTGGCGGACCACATCGGTGTGCAGGCCAGCTTCATCCTGCCGCTGCTGTGCTACGGCTACATCATCTTCTACGGTCTGGTCGGCGCACGTACGCCGGCTTCCGCAACGCAGGGAGGCTGAGTCGGAAATGGGTGCCATTGTCTGCTTCGGCGAAATTTTGATCGATCTACTAGCGCAGCCGCCGGCCTCGGCCGACACCCCGCGCGCGTTCCTGCAGTACGCCGGCGGTGCGCCGGCCAACGTCGCCGTGGCCGCTGCGCGGCTGGGGGCGAAGACCCAGTTCGTCGGCATGCTCGGCCGCGACATGTTCGGTGACTTCCTGGCCGAGAGCCTGGTCGAGCACGGCGTCGGCACGGACTACATCGTGCGTACCGACGCGGCCAAGACCGCGCTGGCCTTCGTCGCGCTGGATGCCGCGGGCGAGCGCAGCTTCAGCTTCTACCGCCCGCCGGCGGCCGACCTGCTGTTCCGTGACAGCGATTTCCAGGCGGCCTGCCTGGACAACGCGCAGTGCTTCCACGTCTGCTCCAACAGCCTGACCGAGCCGGCCATCGCCGAGGCGACCTTCGCCGGCATGGACCGCGCCCGCGCCGCCGGTGCGGTGGTCAGCCTGGACCTCAACCTGCGCCCGGCGCTGTGGCCGGCCGACGTCGATCCGACGCCGTGGCTGTGGCAGGCGCTGGAACGCGCCGACCTGGTCAAGCTGTCGCGCGAGGAACTGGATTACCTGGCCGCGCCGCACGGCGCCGAGGGCGACCAGGTGGTCCTGCAGCGGCTGCTGGCCGCGCAGGCGCGCTGGGTCATCGTCACCGATGGCGCCGCCACGCTGCACTGGTACACCCGTGAGCAGCAGGGCCAGGTCACCAGCTTCAACGTCGCCACGGTCGACACCACCGCCGCCGGCGATGCCTTCGTCGGTGGCGTGCTGGTCGGCCTGCTGGAGCGCGGTGGCGCAGGTACGGGTTTCGCCGCGTTCTGCCAGGACCCGCAGGCCATCGCCGCCACGCTGCGCTTCGGCGCCGCGGTCGGCGCGCTGGCCGTTACCCGCAAGGGCGCGTTCGCCGCGATGCCCTCGCTCGCTGAAGTGCAGCAGCTGCTGCAGGCACAGGACCTTTCCGCATGAGCACCTCGCCCGATTTCCGTTCGCCCGCCTTCCTGCGTGCGCACATCGCCGACACCATGGCGTTCTACCACCCGCGCTGCATCGATCCCAACGGCGGCTTCTTCCACTACTTCCGCGATGACGGCAGCATCTACGATGCCGGCCACCGCCACCTGGTGAGCAGCACGCGCTTCGTTTTCAACTATGCGATGGCCTACCGCGAATTCGGCAATGCCGAGTACCGCGAGGCGGTGGAGCACGGCGTGCGCTACCTGCGCGAGGTGCACCGCAACCCGGCCACCGGTGGCTATGCCTGGACCCTGCGCGATGGCAAGGTCGAGGACGACATGAACCACTGCTACGGCGTGGCCTTCGTGCTGCTGGCCTACAGCTGCGCGCTGAAGGCCGGCGTCGAGCAGGCCCGCACGTGGATGGACGAGACCTGGCAGCTGCTGGAAGCGCGCTTCTGGGAACCGCAGCACGGCCTTTACAAGGACGAAGCCGATGGCCAGTGGAACTTCACCGGCTATCGCGGCCAGAACGCCAACATGCATATGTGCGAGGCGATGCTGGCTGCGTTCGAGGCCAGTGGCGAGCAGCGCTATGTGGAGCGCGCGCTGCAGCTGGCCGACAACATGACCCGCCGCCAGGCCGCCAAGGCCGGTGGCCTGGTCTGGGAACACTACGACGTGAACTGGGAGATTGACTGGGATTACAACCTGGACAATCCCAAGCACCTGTTCCGCCCGTGGGGCTTCCAGCCTGGCCACCAGACCGAGTGGGCCAAGCTGCTGCTGATCCTGGATCGTCACGTGCAGGCCGACTGGCTGGTGCCGACCGCGCAGCACCTGTTCGATGTGGCCGTGGAGCGCAGCTGGGACGAGGCACGCGGTGGCCTGTATTACGGCTTCGCGCCGGAATCGCGCCGCCAGCCGGGCATGGACGGCGCGCCGATTGGTGGCGACAGCTTCGTCTGCGACGACGACAAGTACTTCTGGGTGCAGGCCGAGACGCTGGCCACCGCCGCGCTGATGGCCAAGCGCACCGGCGATGACCGCTACTGGCAGTGGTACGAGCGCATCTGGGCGTACTCGTGGGAGCACTTCGTCGACCACCAGTACGGCGCGTGGTTCCGCATCCTCGATGCCGACAACCGCAAGTACAGCGACGAGAAGAGCCCGGCCGGCAAGGTGGATTACCACACCATGGGCGCGTGCTACGAAGTGTTGAACGTCGTTCGTTGAGGCACGTTTCGCCGAACGCATGACGCATGGAAATGGGTAGCGCCGGGCCACGCCCGGCGGAACACCAGGAGCATCACGTGCATCGTCTTTCCCTCGTTGTCCGTCTGCTCCTGCTGCTGGTCGTGGCGGTTGCATTCCCTGCCGCCGCCGCGCCGCTGCAGGCGCAGTGGGAGTTCCGCCTGTTGCCCGGCGATGCCCAGGGCGCCAGCCATCCGGGCCTGCAGCAGTGGCGCACGGCCACGGTGCCCGGCAGCGTGCACACCGACCTGCTGGCCCACGACCTGATCCGCGATCCCTACGTGGGCGCGTCCGAAGGTGATCTGCAATGGATCGGCCTGGCCGACTGGGAGTACCGCGCGCGCTTCGATGTGGATGCGGCCACCCTGGCCAAGCCCAATGCCGAACTGCGCTTCGATGGGCTGGATACCTATGCCGAGGTCTCCCTCAACGGCTGGCCGCTGCTGCGTGCGGATAATGCGCACCGCACCTGGCACGCGCGTGTCGAGGGGCAGCTGCGCGCCAAGGACAACGAACTGCTGGTCGTGTTCCGCTCGCCGATCCGCACGCTGCTGCCCGGCGTGCAGGCGATGCCGCACAAGATCGCCGGCAACTATCCCTCGCCCTATGGTGACGAGCCGAAGGACGCGATGGTCGGCAACTTCGCACGCAAGCCGGCCTACCACTTCGGCTGGGACTGGGGCCCGCGCTATGTCACTGCTGGCGTCTGGCGTGGCGTCGACCTGCAGGCCTGGGATGCGCATCGGCTGACTGACCTGGCCGTGCGCACCGATGCGCTGGATGCGGGCCAGGCGAAGCTTGCCGTGCTGCTGCAGGTGGAGCAGGGCAGCGCCGCTGGTTCGGCTGTAGTGGCTGTGGACGTGCGCGACCCGGAGGGCCGCAACGTGGCCCAGCTGCAGCGCACGGTGCTGCTGAAGCCGGGCGCGAACACTGTCGAGATTCCCGTTGAACTGGCGGATCCGCGGCGCTGGTGGCCGGTTGGCCACGGCGCGCAGGACCGTTACACCGTGCAGGCACGCCTGGATGGCGGCCGTTCCGCCGAGCTGGCGCGCGAGCAGCGCATCGGCCTGCGCACCGTCGAGCTGCGGCGCGAGGAGGATGGCAAGGGCGGGCAGGGCTTCGCCTTCGTCATCAACGGCGTGGAGGTCTTCGCCAAGGGCGCGAACGTGATACCGTTCGATGCCTTCCCAGCACGTGTCGATCCCGCGCGCCTGCGCCAGGTGCTGACCGCCGCGCGCGACGCCAACATGAACATGCTGCGCAACTGGGGCGGCGGCTACTACGAGGACGATGCGTTCTTCGACATCGCCGACGAGCTGGGCCTGCTGGTCTGGCAGGACTTCATGTTCGGTGGCGGCATGCAGCCGGGCTACGATCCCGCGTTCCGCGCCAGCGTGGTGGCCGAGGCGCGCGACAACGTGCGCCGGTTGCGCCACCACCCCAGCATCGTGCTGTGGTGTGGCAACAACGAAGAAGAGACGGCCTGGAAGGATTGGGGCCACGGCCGCGACCTGAAGGCCGCCGATCCCGCCTTCGCCGCCCGGGTCTGGCAGGGCTATGTGGATCTGTTCGGCAAGGACCTGCGCCAGGTGGTGGGTGAGGAGGGGTTGGGCGTGCCGTACTGGTCCAGTTCGCCCAGCAACGACCTGGACGAAAAGGCCAACGATTCCACCCGCGGCGACAAGCACTATTGGCAGGTCTGGGGCAATCCGGCGCTGCCGGTGCAGGCCTACCTGCGCGAGACGCCGCGCTTCATGTCCGAATATGGCCTGCAGGCCTGGCCGTCGCTGGCGACGGTGGACCAGATCGCCAGCCGCGACGAGCAGGGCATCGACAGCCCGGTGATCCGTGCCCACCAGAAGTTCATGGCGGGCGAGGGCAACAGCCGGCTGCTGCATTACATCGCACTGGGCTACGGCACGCCGAAGGATTTCGAGGATTTCGTCTACCTCAGCCAGGTGATGCAGGCCGATGGCATCGCGCTGGCGGCGCTTCATCACCGCGCCTCGCGGCCGTACACGATGGGCTCGCTGTACTGGCAGCTCAACGATGTGTGGCCGGGCGCCTCATGGTCCAGCGTCGATTACTACGGGCGCTGGAAGGCGTTGCACTTCGCCGCGCGCCGCTTCTTCGCGCCGGTGACTCTGGCGGCGCTGCGCGATGAGGGCCGCACGCAGGTGCGCCTGATCAACGACGGTGCCGCCGTGGATGCACGCTGGCGGCTGCGGGTGATGGACGTGGAGGGCAAGGTGCTGCGCCGTCGCGAGGTGCCGGTGACGTTGGCCGCTGCCGGTGTGACCGCTGTCGGCGACTTCGCCGATGCCGAACTGCTGGCGGGGGCCGACCCGAAGCGCACCGTGGCGGTGTTCGAGCTGGTGCAGGCTGGCAGGGTGAGCGCACGCCAGGTGGTCGGCTTCGTCGAAGCGAAGGACCAGGAGCTGCCGCGGCAGGCTTTGAAGGCGGTGCTGGCCATCGACGGCGACCACTACCGGCTGCGGCTGCAGAGTTCTGCCTACGTGCGTTCGGCGTGGATCGACTTCGGCGCGCTGGACGTGCAGGTGGAAGACAACCTGCTGGACCTGCTGCCCGGCGAGACGCGCGACATCGCCGTGCGCGGCCCGGTGGACCTGGCGACGCTGCGAGAAGCCCTGAAGGTAAAGACCCTCAACGACCGTTGAGGGGCCGTCGGGTAGGTGCGGACCGTTGGCGGTGGGTGCGGACCGTTGGTCCGCACACCTTCCTGCCTTGTTACAGCTGGATCTGCTGGAAATTCTCGACGCGGTCGTGGCCGTTGGCGGCCTGGCCGGTGCGCGGCATCGGGTAGTCGTCCAGGCGGTCGATCAGGCGCGTCTGCAGGCCGGCCTCGCGGGCGGCATCCAGTTCTTCCACCACGTCGGACAGGAACAGGATCTCGCCGGCCGGCACGCCGATCGCCTGCACGATGCGGCGGTAGCTGTCCGCCTCGCGCTTGCCGCCGATCTCGGTATCGAACCAGCCCGACACCAGCGGGCTCAGGTCACCGGCATCGCTGAAGCCGAAGAACAGCTTCTGCGCCGGCACCGAACCGGACGAATACACATACAGCGGCAGGCCCGAGGCATGCCAGCCCTTCAGCACCGGCGCCACTTCCGGGTAGAAGTGCGCGGTGTAGTCGCCACGGCGGTAACCGGCATCCCAGATCAGGCCCTGCAGGGCCTTCAGCGCGGTGTGCTTGCGATCCTGGTCGATCCAGCCCTGCAGCGTCTCGGCCACCAGGCTGTCCTGGCAGGCGCCGCCGATCTCGGTGGCCACCGCATCCAGCCAGCGGCGGACGTCGGGCTGCTGGCCGTGCTCGGCGACGAACGCCGGCAGCGCCTGGCGGGCATAGGGGAACAGCACGTTCTTGACGAACGAGATGCTGCTGGTGGTGCCTTCGATGTCGGTCAGGATGACGCGGGGCTGCATGGATCAGGACGCCTGGGTGGGAACGTAACGGGGGAATTTCTGCGCGATGTCGGTGCCGGTGAAATGACCGACCCAGCCGTCCGGCTCGGTGAAGAAGCGGATGGCCACGAAGCTCGGCTCATCACCCATGTCGAACCAGTGGGTGGTGCCATCGGGCACGGCGATCAGGTCGTCCTTCACGCACTCGATCTCATAGACCTTGTCATCCACGTGCAGGGTGAACAGGCCCGAGCCTGCGACGAAGAAGCGCACCTCGTCTTCCTTGTGGAAGTGCTCGTCGAGGAACTTCTTCCGCAGCTCGGCACGGTTCGGGTTGTCCGGGGCGATCGACGCCACGTCCACGCTCTTGAAGCCGTGTTCGGCAACGAGGCGGTCGATGTCCGCACGGTAGGCGGCAAACACTTCGTCCTGGCTGGCGCCCGGCGCGACCGGCGCAGTGGCCTGCCAGCGTTCGAAAGTGACGTCGATCTTCTTCAGTTCGGCGGCGATGATCGCGCCGTCCTGGGTATCCAGCAGCGGCGATTCAGGGCGGGTGTCGTCGTAGATGCGCAGTCGGCTCATGGCGGCAGCTTGAACGTCTCGGGGGGAAGACAGGGTAACAGGGTGGTGAAGGGCGGCAGATTCCGGTTTGGAATCTGCACCCCGGCGCAGGCTCAGCCGCGCAGCTTGCGCAGTTCCAGTTCGCAGTGGAACAGGAACTCGAAGGCTTCCATGTGGCGGCGCGCTTCGGCCATGTCGCGGCCCCAGGCGTACAGGCCGTGGCCGTCGATCAGGTAGCCCCACAGCGGCTGGGTATCGAGCAGGGCATCGACCTGCGCCGAGAGCACGTTCATGTCCTGGGTGTTGGCGAACACCGGCACGTCGATGGCCATTTCGTGGGTGCTGTTGCCGGCGAAGGCCTTCAGCAGCTCGTAGCCTTCGATGCGGATGTGGCCCTGCGGCGCGTACAGGCGCGAGGCGATGGTCTGCACCGGCGAATGGGTGTGCAGCACGCAGCCGATCTCCGGGAAGCGGCGGTACAGCTGGGTGTGCAGCAGGGTCTCGGCGGACGGACGCAGCGGGCGGCCGACGGCCAGGCCGTCGAAGTCCACCACCATGATGTCGTCCTCGATCAGGCGGCCCTTGTCCTTGCCCGAGACGGTGATCGCGGCGTGGCGGTCGTCCAGGCGGTGGGAGAAGTTGCTGCTGGTGGCCGGGGTCCAGCCGGCGTGGGCCAGTTCGCGGACGTTGTCGATCAGCAGCTGGGCCAGTTCGCTCAGGCGCGCGGTGTCGTAGGGGAAGGTGGGGGCGTTCATGCGGTCGATTTTACTGGATTCGGCCAACGGCTGAGCCCCTCGTGGCGGGTTGTTCGGGTTGATTCCTTGGGTTGGCCGGCCGGGTGGGCTGTGCAGGGGACGCCGTAAACCCGTCCTTGGGGGCTTGGCCGCGGCATCCATGCCGCGGACACCCCTGCACAACCCACCCGCCCGTCCACGGACAGGTTCCGTGCGCGCCAGCCACGGAGTGAAGAAGGAAGGGCAGAAGCGGGTCGCTTCGCTCGGAGCCGAGCATGGCTCGGCTCTACAGGGAATTCATCGACCGGAGAATTTCCTTTCCCGGACGAATTCATCCACGCATGGCGTGGATCTACCGGACGCGCCGGGAGAGTGTCAGGGGTGGGGAGGCATGGGTTCGCGGGGGTGTCCGCGGCATGGATGCCGCGGCCAAGCCTCCAGGGATGGATTCACGGCGTCCCCCGCGAACCCATGCCTCCCCGCCAAACCCTCAACCCAGCCGTTGCTCTGGAAGTTGCTCCAGCTCCAGCGGGTGCAGGGCCGCAGGCCCTGCACTACAAAAACCCCTTACTGACCCCGCAGGCGGCTGTGCCTGAACCCGTAACCGAAATAGATCACGAATCCGACCACCGTCCACACGCCCATCAGCATCCAGTTGTGCAGCGTCATCGCCGACAGCAGCGCCAGGCAGCTCAGCACGCCCAGGGTGCAGATCAGCCACGCCATCGGCATGCGGAACGGACGCGGCAGGTCCGGCTGCGTGCGGCGCAGGATCAGCACGCCCGCGCACACCGCCGTGAACGCGATCAACGTGCCCATCGAGGTCAGTTCGCCCAGGATGTCCAGCGGGAACAGCGCCGCCAGCAGGGCGATGCCGATGCCGGTGATGACCGTATTGATGTGCGGGGTGCGGTACTTCGGGTGGATCCTGGTGAACACCGGCGGCAGCAGGCCGTCGCGGCCCATGATCATGAAGATGCGCGGCTGGCCGATGATCATCACCAGCACCACCGAGGACAGGCCGATCAGGGCGCCGACTTCGACCACCCAGCGCAGCCAACCGAGCTGCGGGTGCGCGGCGACGGCGGTCACCACCGGCTCGTCGGTGCCCAGCAGCGGGTAGGGCACCAGGCCGGTCATCACCGCCGCCATGGCGATGTACAGCACCGTGCAGATCACCAGCGACACCATCATGCCGAAGGGCATGTCGCGCTGCGGGTTCTTCGATTCCTGCGCCGCCACCGACACCGCCTCGAAGCCGATGTAGGCGAAGAACACCATCGCCGCGCCGCGCAGCACGCCTTCCATGCCGTACTTGCCGGGGCCTTCGTTGGCGGGGATGAACGGGGTCCAGTTGCTGGTGTCCACGTACTTCCAGCCGACCACGATGACCAGAATGATCAGGCCGGTCTTCAGCACGACCATCGCCATGTTCATCGCCGAGGACTTGCTGATGCCGACGTAGCACAGCCAGGTCAGCAGCAGCACCAGGCCGGCCGCGGGCAGGTTGGCGATGGCGCCGGTCGGGCGCAGCTGCGCATCCAGTGGCGCGCTGACCAGTGACGCCGGTAGATGGATGTCGAACTGGCTGAGCAGGCTGAGGAAGTAGCCGGTCCAGCTGACCGCCACCGCCGAGGCCGACACGCCGTACTCCAGCACCAGCATCCAGCCGATGAACCAGGCGGAGAGCTCGCCGAAGGTGGCGTAGGTGTAGGTGTAGGCACTGCCGGAGACCGGCACCATCGAGGCGAACTCGGCGTAGGCCAGCGCGCAGAAGGCGCAGCAGATGGCCGCCAGCACGAAGGACAGCATGATGGCCGGGCCGGCGTGGTTGGCCGCAGCCTGGCCGGTGATGACGAAGATGCCGCCGCCGATCACCGCGCCGATGCCCAGGGCGGTCAGGCCCCACGGGCCGAGGTGGCGGCGCAGGCTCAGGCCGTTGGCGTCTTCATGGGCGGCATGCGGGTGCTTGGTGGCCCACAGTTGCTTGAACATGGATGTCGATCTTTTCGAAGCGCGCCGCTGCCGGCGCGCGGGGAGAAACGGACGGGCCGGCGCAGGGGCCGGCCCGTAGGCACATCAGGAGGACTTGGCCAGCTTGCTGTTGCGAATGCCGTAGCCGAGGTAGATCAGCAGGCCCAGCACGGTCCAGCCCACGAACAGGTGCCAATGCACCACGAACGCCTGCCAGAACAGGAACAGACAGGTGGCTGCGCCCAGCGGGCAGATGATCCAGACGGCCGGCACGCGGAACGGGCGGTGCAGGTCCGGCTTGCTGTAGCGCAGGACCAGCACGCCGATGCAGACGGTGGCGAAGGCCAGCAGGGTGCCCATCGAGACCAGCTCACCCAGCACGTTCAGCGGCACCAGGCCGGCCAGCGCCGCGGCGATCACGCCGACCACGATCGTGGCCCAGTACGGGGTGCGGAACCGGGCGTGGACCTTGCCGAAGAACTTCGGCAGCAGGCCGTCGCGCGAGATCGTGTAGGCGATGCGGGTCTGGCCCATCATCATCACCAGGATCACCGAGGACAGACCGGCGATGGCGCCGATCTCGACCGCGGTCTTCAGCCAGGCCAGCTGCGGGTAGCCTTCCAGCGCGGTGGCCACCGGCTTGTCGGTGCCCAGCAGGTGGTACGGCATCATGCCGGTCAGCACCGCACAGACGATGATGTAGACGATGGTGCACACGGCCAGCGAGCCGAGCAGGCCGATCGGCATGTTGCGCTGGGGGTCCTTGGTCTCGCCGGCGGCGGTGGAGACCGCATCGAAGCCGATGTAGGCGAAGAACACGATGGTGGCGGCGCGGAAGATGCCGCTCCAGCCGAACTCGCCCGGGCCGGTGTTTTCAGGGATGAAGGGGTGCCAGTTGCCCGGATCGATGTGCGCCGCGCCGATGCCGATGAACAGGCAGATGACGGTGACCTTGATGGCCACGATGATCGCGTTGACGAAGGCCGACTGGGTGACGCCGACATACAGCAGGCCCGACACCGCCGCGATGATCAGCACCGCCGGCAGGTTGAACAGCTTGCCGGAGGCCACGAACTCGCTGCCGGTCCAGGCGATCGGCGCTGCGCTGAGCGCGTCCGGGAAGGGCATGTTCAGCGTGCTGGTGACGAAGCTGATCAGGTATGCCGACCAGCCCACCGCGACCGAGGCCGAGGCGAACAGGTATTCCAGCACCAGGCACCAGCCGATGAACCAGGCCATGCCTTCGCCGAGGGTGGCGTAGGAGTAGGAGTAGGCGCTGCCGGAGACCGGCATCATCGCCGCGAACTCGGCGTAGCACAGGCCCGCCAGCGCGCAGGCGAAGCCGGCGATGACGAACGAGAGCATGACCGCCGGGCCGGCATGGTTGGCCGCGGCCTGGCCGGTCAGCACGAAGATGCCTGCGCCGATCACCGCACCAATGCCGAGCATGATGAGGTGTTTCGCCGTGAGGGTCCGTTTCAACGTGGCTTCGCCGTCCAGGCTGCCTTCGATGGGTTCGCCAGCATCGACGTGCCCGGCCGGCTGGACCGGCTTGACCCTCAACAGTGCTTTCAGCATGCAGAACTTTCCTGATGATCGGATTGGGGCCGCCGATGCGTTGCCGGCGGCCTGGAATGGTGAAGGCCGTGCGAACGGCCCGCTGTACCTTAGCCAAAGCTGAAGCCACCGCACAAGCGCAATCGCAACAATGAACGGCGATAATGAGCAGTATTTTTCCGATCTCCCCGCATTCATGGACCAACCCGCCGAATCCCTTGCCGCGCTTGACGATCATCTACGTGGGCTGCTGCAGGACTACGCCCGATGGGAGCCATCCCACGACGCGCTGGCTGCCGAATTCGGCACATTGATCGACGATGCCGAAGATCCTTTCTGTCGTGAACGTCTGGCCGGGCACTTCACGGCCAGCTGCTGGCTGGTCAGTGCCGATGGCCAGCGCCTGCTGCTGACCCACCACCGCAAACTGCAGCGCTGGCTGCAGCTGGGCGGCCACGCCGATGGCGACCGCGACCTGGCCCGGGTGGCGCTGAAGGAAGGGGAAGAGGAATCCGGCCTGACCGGCCTGGTGCTGGATGACCCGGCGATCTTCGACCTGGACAAGCACTGGATTCCCGAGCGCAAGGACGTGCCCGGGCACTGGCACTACGACGTGCGTTTCGTGATCCGTGCCGTGGGTGGCGAAGCCTTCGTGCTGAGCGAAGAATCGCTGGACCTGGCCTGGCGCCCGGTAGCCGAGGTCGCCGCGGATCCGGCCTCGGACGAATCGATGCAGCGCATGGCCCGCCGCTGGCTGGCCCGCTGACAGGCATCCACGCATGGCGTGGCTCTACTGCAACCCGGTAGAGCCATGCCACGCGTCTGCAACCCGGTAGAGCCACGCCATGCGTGGATGGCGCGGTACAACCCAGTAGAGCCACGCCATGCGTGGCTGGCGCGGTGCCGGATGCATTTCCGCCGGGCATGGCCCGGCGCTACCGTCGTGCGGGCCGGGCCATGCCCGGCGACGCCTTCATCAGTACAGAATGCGGGTGCGCAGGGTGCCCGGGATCGCGGCCAGCTCGTCACGCACGCCGCCGGCCTGTTCCTCGCTGGCGGTGATGTCGATCACCACGTAGCCCACCTTCGGGTCGGTGCGCAGGAACTGGCCGTCGATGTTGACGTTGTGGCGCGAGAAGATCTCGTTGACCTTGGACAGCACGCCCGGCACGTTCTGGTGGATGTGCAGCAGGCGCAGGCTGTCGGCGTGCTCGGGCAGGGTCACTTCCGGGAAGTTGACCGCCGACAGGGTGCTGCCGTTGTCGCTGTAGCGCACCAGCTTGGCCGCCACCTCGATGCCGATGTTGTCCTGTGCTTCCAGCGTGCTGCCGCCCACGTGCGGGGTCAGGATCACGTTGTCGTGGCGGGTCAGCGGCGATTCGAAGACATCGCCGTTGCCCTTCGGCTCGACCGGGAACACGTCCAGCGCGGCGCCGCCGATATGGCCGCTGGCCAGCGCTGCATCCAGGGCATCAATGTCGACCACGGTGCCGCGCGCGGCATTGATCACGTGCGCGCCGGGGCGCATCTTCGCCAGCTCGGTGGCGCCGATCATCCACTGCGTGGACGGGGTTTCCGGCACGTGCAGGGTGACGATGTCGGCGCGCGCCAGCAGGTCGTCCAGGCTGGCGGCAGCGCGGGCGTTGCCCAGCGACAGCTTGGTTTCCACGTCGTGGAAGATCACCTGCATGCCCAGCGATTCAGCCAGTACGCCGACCTGGGTGCCGATGTGGCCGTAGCCGATGATGCCCAGGGTCTTGCCACGCACTTCATGGCTGCCGCTGGCCGACTTCGACCAGCCGCCGCGATGGCATTCGGCATTCTTCTGCGGAATGCCGCGGGTCAGCATGATCGCTTCGGCGATGACCAGCTCGGCCACGCTGCGGGTGTTGGAATAGGGGGCGTTGAACACCGGGATGCCGGCCAGCTCGGCCGCGTCCAGGTCGACCTGGTTGGTGCCGATGCAGAAGCAGCCCACCGCGATCAGGCGCTTGGCCTCGGCCAGCACCTCGGCGCTGAGTTGCGTGCGCGAGCGGATGCCGACGATGTGCGCCTCGGCGATGCGCGCCTTCAGTTCGTCTTCCGGCAGCGCCTTGCTATGCGCTTCGATCTGGCTGTAGCCGGCGGAGGTGAACACCTCCACGGCGGTCTGGCTGACCCCCTCCAGCAACAGCACGCGGATATCCTGCTTGGGGAACGAGGTCTTCTTCGGCGACATGGTGCGGCACGGCCAGTGGGACAGGGGCTGACCACTATGCCAGATCGCCGGGGCCATGGTGCAGTGCGGAAATAGTTGCATTCGTAGCCATCTGCTGGCCATTGACGGGGCTGGACGCTGGCCCGCGCCGCTGGCACGCTTGCCCGTTCTTCACGCACCGCGCTGGACTGTCATGACCGATTCCCGCATCGCCTCGCTGCAGCAGGCCTGTCCCGGCCTGAAGCTGAAGACCGACCCTGCCGACCTGGAGCATTACGGCCGCGACTGGACCCGGCGCTGGACCCCAGCGCCGCTGGCGATTGCCTTGCCGGCAACGGTGGAGGAGGTGCAGGCGGTGATGCGCTGGAGCGCGGCCGAGGCTGTGTCAGTGGTGCCCTCGGGCGGCCGCACCGGCCTGTCCGGCGGCGCGGTGGCGGCCAATGGCGAGCTGGTGCTGAGCCTGGAGCGGATGAACAAGGTGCTGGCCTACGACGCCGTCGACCGCACCCTGGTGGTGCAGGCGGGCATGCCGCTGGAGGCGCTGCACAACGCCGCGCTGGACCACGGCCTGATCTATCCGGTGGATTTCGCGGCGCGCGGCTCGTGCTCGATCGGCGGCAACATCGCGACCAATGCCGGCGGCATCCGCGTGATCCGCTACGGCAACACCCGCGAATGGATCGCCGGGCTGAAGGTGGTCACCGCCAGCGGTGAGCTGCTGGAACTCAACAAGGGCCTGATCAAGAACTCCAGCGGCTACGACTTCCGCCAGCTGATGATCGGTTCGGAAGGCACGCTGGGCGTGATCGTCGAAGCCACGGTGAAGCTGACCGACCCGCCGCCGGCCAGCAATGTGATGCTGCTGGCGGTGCCCAGTTTCGACGTGCTGATGCAGGTATTCGCCGCCTTCCGTGCGCGCCTGCAGCTGCAGGCCTTCGAATTCTTCACCGAGCGCGCGCTCGAACACGTGCTGGCGCACGGTGCGCAGGCGCCGTTCGATGAGGTGCACCCGTATTACGTGGTCACCGAATTCGCCGCCAATGACGAGGCGCAGGAAGCAGCGGCCATGGCGGCCTTCGAGGACTGCATGGGCAATGGCTGGGTCAGCGATGGCGTGATCAGTGCCAGTGATGCCCAGGCCGCCCAGCTGTGGCGCCTGCGCGAGGGCATCACCGAGGCAGTCGCGCGCTACAAGCCGTACAAGAACGACGTCTCGGTGCGGATCTCGGCGATGCCGGCGTTCCTGGCCGAGACCCAGGCGCTGATCGGCGAGGCGTATCCGCATTTCGACGTGGTCTGGTTCGGCCACATCGGTGACGGCAACCTGCACATCAACGTGCTCAAGCCCGATGACACCAGCGACGCCGATTTCGTAACGCAGTGCGAGCACGTGACCAAGCTGCTGGCGCAGGTGCTGGCGCGCTTCGATGGCAGCATTTCGGCCGAGCACGGCATCGGCCTGGTCAAGAAGGGCTACCTGGACAGCACGCGCGGCCCGGCGGAAATCACGCTGATGAAGGCGGTCAAGCGCGCGTTCGATCCCGACGCGCGGCTGAATCCAGGCAAGCTGTTCGACGTCTGATGCAGGCAAAGACTTCACGCAACCATTACGCTCCATGCATACCCACTGATGGCCTGACCACGATGACCCGTCCGCTTCTGCTGCTCGCCCTGCTGTCCCTGCCGCTGGCCGGCTTTGCTTCCAGCTTCGCCGGCTCGTCTGCCGGTACGTCGGCCGGTTCGGCCTCCGCTTCTTCGGCAGGCACCTCGGGCAGCAGTTCGGGTGATGACAAGGTCGTGCTGGCGGCGCGCGATGACGCGGCTGCCTTCGTTGCCAGCGATGGCCAGATCCGTGGCGCACGCCTGCAGGCGGCACTGGCGCACCTGCGCGAGCAGGATGCCGCTGCCCAGCAGCAGAGTGACCTGCAGCTGGCCCGCGCGCTGCTGGCGCGCTGATCCGGCCTTCCGGTAGTGCCGGCCGCTGGCCGGCAATTCCATGACATCTGCACGGAACGCAGCCACGCATGGCGTGGCTCTACTGCTGATCGCGCATGCTGCGCACGCCGCCGATCGCCTGCAGCTCGATCCGGCCGGACTGAGCGAGCCGCAACAGCAGCTCGCCCGGCAGACGCTGGACGACGTGCAGGCGCTGCTGCCCGATGGCCTGCTGCGTGCCTTGCCCGCGCAGGTACGGGTGTCGTGGCGCGATGATCTGCCGGCACAGGTACACGGCCGCGCATTCGCCGGGCGCATCGCCCTGCGCCTGGATCTGCTGGATGACAGCCAGGCCGGTGCGCGCCGTGCGCGCCGCAGCGCACTGATCCATGAACTGACCCACGTTGCCGACCGCAGCGGCGCGAACTGGTCGCGCAGCGCGCGCTGGCGCGATCTGGCCGGCTGGCAGCGCAGGCCGTGGCACCTGGGGCGTGGCGCCAATCATTTCAGCGACCGCAGCCCGGATCCCTACGAGCTGCAGGACCCCGCCGAATACCTGGCGGTGAACGCCGAGCGCTTCGTCCTCGATGCCGAATTCGCCTGTCGCCGGCCGGCCATGGCGCAGTGGTACCAGCAGCATTTCGGTACGCCGCCGTCGCTGCCGGCGCCGCAGTGCGGGCGTACCGTGCCGCTGCTGCAGGCCGAGGAGGAGGAGGGCGCCGCGTCGCTGCTGCAGCTGGACCCTTCGCGCGTCTATGCCGTGGACTACCTGCTGGCCGAAGGCAGTGCGCAGCCGATGAGCCGCTGGGGCCACAGCATGCTGCGGCTGGTGATCTGCCGCCCGGGCCGCGTGCCGGGGCCCGAGTGCCGGCTGGATCTGCAGTACCACCGCGTCCTGTCGTTCCGTGCATTCGTTGGCGACGTGCAGATTTCCAACTGGCGCGGCCTGACTGGCGGCTATCCGTCGCGCCTGTTCGTGCTGCCGCTGCAGCAGGTGGTGGACGAATACACCAAGGTCGAGCTGCGCGGCCTGCAGTCGTTGCCGTTGAAGCTCGACCGCAGCGAGATTGCCAGCCTGCTCGAGCGGACTGCGCAGGTGCACTGGAGTTATGACGGGCGCTATTACTTCGTCAGCAACAACTGTGCGGTGGAAACGGCCAAGCTGCTGCAGGCCGGCGTGCCGCGGCTGGGCGAGGCGGGCCTGGCCCAGCTGAGCCCGCGTGGCCTGCGCCGGCGTCTGGCGCGGCTGGAGGTACTGGATGCGCGGGTGCTGGATGATCCTGCCACTGCGCAGGCGCAGGGCTACTACTTCGCATCCGCACGCGATCATTACCAGCAGCTGTTTGCGGTCGCGGCGGCACAGAACGCTTTGCCAGCGGCGGACGTGCGTGGCTGGCTGAAGCTGCCCGCACGGCAGCGCGCGCCGTGGCTGCAGCAGGGCGATGTGCGCGCCAGCGCCGGATTGCTGCTGCTGGAGCAGGCCGCGCAGCGCCGTGCCGAGCTGCGTGCGCGCGATACCTTGAAGCGTCGCCTGCTGGCGTCGCCGGACGGCCCGGCAACCGCGCAGCTGCGTGGCCTGCTGGAACAGAGCGGGCAGTGGTTGCGGCCGGGCCGGTTGCTGGCCGATGCCGGTTACGGGTTGCCGCTGGCCGAGGAGCAGGCCGTGGTCGCCGAGGCCGTGACCGCCGCCAGTGCCGCGGCCGTGCCTGCCTGGCAGTCGCTGCGCCAGCAACTGCGCGCAGAGCTGCCTGCCGGACAACGGCAGGAGCTGGATGACATCGATGCCAACCTGGCCGCACTCGGCAACCGGCTGCGGGAGCAGGCAGCGGCGCCGGCAGCGGGCGTGGCCGTTCGTTGATTGCCCGGTGCGCGGGGCTGCGGTCAGGCGGCTTTCAGGCCCTGCCTGCGCCGAAGTGGTACGGTCAGGTGTCCTCAGCAGTATCGACAAGGAGTCGAGCCATGCGTACAGCTCCCAGCCTGTTGGCGGCCTCCCTGGGCATCATCCTCACCGCGTGCCAGCCGGCACCAGCCCCCGCCGCAGCGGCAGGCGCCGACCTGCCAGCCCCCGTGCCTGAGCCGGCGACGGACAGTGCCGCCGCGAGCGAAACCGAAGGCAACGGCAGCGCAGGCACCGCAGCGTTCCGTGCCAGCGGCAATGAACCCGGCTGGCTGGCCGTGGTCGACGGCGACGCGCCAGGCCTGCAGGTCGAGGTGGACTATGGCGAGCGCCGTTTCCAGGTTGCCACACCCACCGCGGGCGCCGATGGCTGGGCTGGCAACGCCGCCGATGGCACGCCCGTCAAGCTGAGCTTCCAGCGCACCACCTGCCAGGACGGCATGAGCGGCGAAGCATTCGAGGCCAAGGCGATGCTGACCATCGGCGCGCACCAGTACCACGGCTGCGGCAACTTCGGCAGCAAATAATCGTAATTCTGTAGAGCCGAGCCCATGCTCGGCTGCACTTCGCCCGCGATGCATCAGCAGAAGCAGCCGAGCATGGGCTCGGCTCTTGTGTCTTGGAATGGCGCCCTGATCAGGCACAATTCCCCCGGTGACCCCGGGAGGCTCCGATGACGCTGCCTCGGCTCTTAAGCCTTCGAGCTTGCAAAGTATTCAAGGTCATCATGTGTGCGCTGATGCGCAAGCTCATACACCTGGTCTGGGGAGTACTGAAGAGCGGCCGACCGTTTGAGCCTGAAGTCGTCCTTGCCTAGGCAAGGACGACACGGTATCTACAGGAGGCGGTCGCGCCGGGCCACGCCCGGCGCGGGACACTTAGTCGGCGCGGCCGGCGAATTCGCCGGTGGCGGTGTTCACCAGCACGCGTTCACCGTTGGCAATGTACTCCGGCACCATGATTTCGATGCCGGTGTTCAGCTTGGCCGGCTTCGGGCGCTTGGTGGCGGTGCCGCCCTTCAGTTCCGGCGGGGTCTCGATCACTTCCAGCACGACCGAGGCGGGCAGCTGGATCGCCACCGGCTGCTCGTCGATCACCTGCACGTAGATGCCGGTCAGGCCGTCGGTGATGTAGCCGGCGTCGTCACCGATCACGTCGGCGTCGAGGGTGTAGGGGGTGTAGTCCTCATCATCGAGGAACACGAACGCATCGCCGTCCTTGTACGAATAGGTGGACTGGCGGCGCAGCAGTTCGACTTCGACCAGGTTGTCGTCGGCATCGAAGCTGGCATCGAGCTTGTTGCCGCCCGGCACGCTGTACATGATGAAGCGGAAGCGGACGTTGCCGCCGCGGCCCTGCGGCGAGCTGCGCTCGATGTCGCGGATCTGGTACACGCCGTTGTTGTACTCGACGACGTTGCCCTTCTTGATGTCGTTGGCTTTCATGATGTTGTTGGTCGTTGGGGGTGGGCGCCGTCCCGGCGCCCGGGGGAATCACTTCGGAGCGAGGCGGGTAGCGCCGTCCAGGCGGATGGTCTCGCCGTTGAGGTAGGTGTTGCCGAGGATGAAGCCGACCAGGCTGGCGAAATCATCCGGCTTGCCCAGGCGCGACGGGAACGGGATGGAGGCGGCCAGCGACTGCTGCACGGCCTCGGGCATGCCATCCACCATCGGCGTCCAGAACACGCCCGGGGCGATGGTATTGACGCGGATGCCGAAGCGCGAGAGCTCGCGGGCCATCGGCAGGGTCATCGAGACCACGCCGCCCTTGCTGGCGGCATAGGCGGCCTGGCCGATCTGGCCTTCGTAGGCGGCGATGCTGGCGGTGTTGATGATCACGCCGCGCTCGCCGTCTTCGCCGGCCTCGTTGTGCTGCATGCGGTTGGCCGCGGCCTTGGCCACGTTGAAGCTGCCGACCAGGTTGACCATCACCGTGCCCTGGAAGCCGGCCAGCGGCATCGGACCCTCCTTGCCCAGTACGCGGCCGGCGCCAAGGATGCCGGCGCAGTTCATCGCCACGTTCAGGCCACCAAGGAAGTCGTGGGCCTGGTCGATGGCCGCGGCCACCGCCGCCTCATCGCTGACGTTGACGTTGAAATAGCGGGCCTTGTCAGCACCCAGCTCGACCACGGCGGCCGCGCCCTTGTCGTCGTTGAGATCGAACAGGGCGACCTTGCCGCCGTTGGCGACCAGGTGCTGGGCCACGGCCAGGCCGAGGCCGGAAACGCCGCCGGTGATCACGGCACGTACGGAAGACAGCTGCATTGAACGGTCCTGCAGGTTCGAGAACTGCCGATTCTAACGGAAGCCACGGCGCGCGCCGTTGTGCGCTGCTGCAAAGCGTCATGCGCCTCGATGCACCGCAGCCAGGCATGGCCTGGCTCTACTCGGCGACGCCCCGGGACATGCCGGGTGGGTCGCGCCCGCGCAGCCGCCGCTCGAACTCGCCGGCGGGCAGGCCCGGGGCGAACAGGAAGCCCTGGCCGATGGTCACCCCCAGGCCCAGCAGGCACTGGCGCTGCGCTTCGGTTTCCACACCCTCGGCCACCACGCCCAGGCCCAGGCTGCGGGCGATCGCGCAGACCGCCTCGCACACCGCCACGTCCGAGCGGTTGCGCGGGATGCCCTCGACGAACAGCTGGCTCAGCTTCAGGCCGTGGATCGGCAGCCGGCGCAGGTAGTTCAGCGCGCTGTAGCCCTCGCCGAAATCGTCGATGGTCAGCATCACGCCCATCTCGCGCAGGCGGGCGAAGGTGCGCAGGGTGTCCGGCGCGTCCTCGATCAGCACCCGCTCGGTGAACTCCAGTTCCAGCACCGTACCGGGCAGCTCGAACTCGTCCAGCACCTGGCGCACCCAGCGGGCGAGGTCCTCGCCGACGAACTGCCGCCAGGACACGTTGACCGCCACCCGCATCGTCTCCAGGCCATCATCCTGCCATTGCCGCACCTGCCGGCAGGCCTCGCGCAGCGCCCACTGGCCGATCTGCACGATGTCGCCGGTGTGCTCGGCGTGGCCGATGAACAGGTCCGGGCGCATCTGACCCAGCTGGCCGTTGTGCCAGCGCATCAGCGCCTCGCAGCCGGTGATGGCGCCGGTGCGCAGGTTGATCTGCGGCTGGTAGACCAGGCGGAACTCATCGCCGTCCAGCGCCTTGTGCAGCCGGCTCTCGATCTGCAGGCGATCGTTCTGGCGCTCGGCCAGTTCCTGCGAGAACACATGCCAGCCGTTGCGGGTGCGGCGCTTGCACTCGTACATGGCGGTGTCGGCGTTCTGGATCAGCTGCTGCGGCCGGTCGCCGTCGCCCGGGGCCTTGGCGATGCCGATGCTGGCGGTGACCTGGAATTCGTCGCTGCCCAGCTGGAAAGGCGAAGAGAACGCGGCGGTGATGCGCTCGGCCAGCTGCTCGGCCTGGTCGGGCTGGTCGCGCAGGTCACAGATCACCAGGAACTCGTCGCCACCGAAGCGGGCGAGCAGGCCTTCGGTGCCGATGGCCGTGGCGATGCGCCGGGTCGCTTCGATCAGCAGCTCGTCGCCGGCGTTGTGGCCGAGCAGGTCGTTGACCACCTTGAAGCGGTCCAGATCGATGTACAGCACCGCCACCCGGTCGTGGCCCGGGCTGCCCATGCGCACGCCGAGATCGGTGAGCACCGCATCGCGGTTCATGATGCCGGTCAGCGGGTCGGTGCGCGCCTGCACGCGCAGGGTCTCTTCGGCCTGCTTGCGTTCGGTGATGTCCTGCACGGTGCCGGTGATGCGCGCGGCATCGACATCACCGGTGGAGACCTCGCCGATCATCCGGATCCAGAACGAGTGGCCGTCGCGGCGCTGGCCCTGCAGCTCCAGGCCGAAGCTGCTGCGGTGTTCGATGGTGTCGGCCAGGGCCTGCTGCAGGGAGGCGCGGTCATCGCTGCGCAGGCAGTCGAGCAGGTCCGTCATGTCCTGCAGGTCGTCGGGCTGGCCGACAATGCGCCGGGCCTCATCGGTCAGGTACAGGCGCTGCAGGCTGCGGTCCCATTCCCAACCGCCGATGTGCGCCAGCGACTGCGCCCGCGCGAACAGCAGGTTGTTGCGTTTGAGCTCGGTGATGTCGCTGAACATCGAATAGACATGGTCGGCCTGGTCGCAGCCGGTGCCGAACACCGGCACGTTGGTGGTCGACAGCCACAGCATGCGCCCGCGCGGGCGGTGGTACAGGCCGATGATCGTGCTGCGGATGACCCGCCCGGCCTGGAAGCAGCGGATGGTCGGCCACTGTGCCTGGGTGAGGGTGTTGCCGTGCTCGTCGACGATCAGCCAGGCCTCGGGGTCGAGCAGGGCGTCGAAGGCATTGCCGTTGCTGGTGATGCCGAGGACGCGGTGCGCGGCCGGGTTGGCCGAGATCACCCGCAGGTTGCGGTCGAACAGGATCACGCCCTTGTCGATCGATTCCATCAGCAGGCGGTAGCGCGATTCGGCACGCCAGCGGCCGCTCAGGTCGCGCGCCACGGCCACGATGCAGGGCTGGCCATGGTCCTGGAAGCCGGCCGAATGCACCTCCACCGGGAAGCGGCTGCCATCGCCGCGCATGTTGGTCACTTCGATGACATAGGTGTCACCGCGGTTCAGCGCTTCCCAGACCGGCTGCAGGTGGTCGCTGGGCAGGTCGGGATTGAGCAGTTCGATCGGCTGGCCGACGATGGCCTCGCGTGGGCGGTCGTAGGCGTGGACGCCGGCGCGGTTGACGTCCAGCACCACGCCGTCGGCGCTGAGGATGCTGACCGGGTCGGGCACCGCATCGAACAGGGCGGCGTAGCGTTCCTGTGCCTCGCCCATCCGCAGGCGGGCGTCGATCAGTGCCTCCATCGCCTGCCGCAGCAGGCGGGCCTGCGCGGCGGGCGGGGCGCCCGCCAGCGCGGCCTGCAGTGCGGCCAGCGCGTCGTCGGTCACGGCGGATGCTTCGCCGTAGGCCGGGACGTCGCGCGGGCCGCTGTCGTTCATGTCGCCGCCAGGGCCTGCCCGACCCGGCTTGCAGTGGCGCGACCGAGCAGGCCGGCCAGCCAGTGCCCGGTCTCCGCCAGCGCCGACAGGTCCACGCCGCAATCCAGGCCCAGCCCCTGCAGCAGGTAGACCACGTCCTCGCTGGCCACGTTGCCGCTGGCGCCCTTGGCATAGGGGCAGCCGCCGGCGCCGGATACCGCACTGTCGACCACGCGCACGCCTTCCTCCAGGCAGCTGGCGATGTTGGCGATGGCCTGGCCGTAGGTATCGTGGAAGTGCACGGCCAGGGCGCTCATCGGGATCTCGGCGGCGACCGCCTTCAGCATGGCCCGCGCCCTGTGCGGGGTGCCGACGCCGATGGTGTCGCCCAGCGAGATTTCGTAGCAGCCCATCTCATGCAGGGCACGGGCCACGCGCACCACGTCGGCCAGCGGCACCTCCCCCTGGTAGGGGCAGCCCAGCACGGTGGAGACGTAGCCGCGCACGCGCACGCCGTCCTCGGCTGCACGGCGCAGGATCGGCGCGAAGCGGGCCAGGGACTCGTCGATGCCGGCATTCGTGTTGGTGCGGTTGAAGGCCTCGGAGGCGGCGGTGAACACCGCCACTTCCTGTACGCCCACGGCGCGCGCACGGTCATAGCCCTGCTCATTGGGAACCAGCACCGGGTAGGCGATGCCGGGACGGCGGTCGATGCCGGCATAGACCTCGGCCGCATCGGCAAGCTGCGGAACCCAGCGCGGGCTGACGAAACTGGTCGCTTCGATGGTGCGCAGGCCGGTGGCGGACAGGCGGTCGATCAGGGCGATCTTGTCGGCGGTGGCTACCGCCTGCTTTTCGTTCTGCAGACCGTCACGCGGGCCCACTTCCACGATGCGGACGAAATCGCTCATCGGCGCACCTCCATGGCGGGCAGGGTGGGGCGGGCGGCAGGTGCGGAAGCGGGTGCGATCACGGGGGTTCCTGGAGAACGGGGGCGGCCCGGTCTCCACCGGGCTGCCAACAGGGATACGCAGGTCGGCCGCGAAAGCGGCCACATTCCTGTGCGGGAATCAGTTGAAGTGGTGGCAGACGGCCGCGATGTTCGTTGCCGTCGGGGCAGATCAGGCCTCCGTCACCCAGTGCGGGGCGCGCTTGTCGAGGAAGGCGCCCAGCCCTTCCTGGCCCTCGGCCGACACCCGCAGGCGCGCGATCAGGGCGGCATTGTCGCGGTCCAGGGTGTCACGGTCGTGGCTGTCGCGGACCTGGCGGACCAGTTCCTTGGCCGAGGACGAGGCGATCGGGCCGGCCTTGTCCAGCAGGGCCAGCTGGCGCTGCACGGCGTCGTCCAGGCGCTCGGGCTCGACCAGCTGGTGGACCAGGCCGATGCGCAGGGCGGTTTCCGCATCGAAGTGCTCGCCGGTGGCGAACCATCGGCGGGCCTGGCGTGGGCCGATGGCCTCGATCACGTAGGGCGAGATCACCGCCGGCAGCAGGCCCAGGCGGCTCTCGGTCAGGCCGAAACGGGCCGCGCTGGTGGCGATGGCGATGTCGCAGCAGGCGACCAGGCCGACGCCGCCACCGAAGGCTGCGCCATGGACCCGGGCCAGGGTCGGCTTGGGCAGCTCGTCCAGGGTGCGCATCAGGCGCGCCAGAGCCAGGGAATCCTCGCGGTTCTCGGCCTCGCTGGCGGCGGCCATGCCTCGCATCCACTGCAGGTCGGCACCGGCGGAGAAGGACGCGCCGTGGCCGGCCAGCACCACCACCCGCACCGCCGGGTCGCGGCCGGCGGCTTCCAGGGCAGCGGTCAGTCGGGCGATCAGGCTCGCGTCGAAGGCATTGTGCAGCTCCGGCCGGTTCAGCCAGAGGGTCAGGACGGCGCCATCGCGCTCGATCAGCAAAGCATCGTTCATGGGATTCCGGGGTTACTCCATACCTGTATGGATCATAGCGGGCCATTGGTCATGGGCCATGACGCGACGCGGGAATGTTAGAATCGAGAACCATTTACATCCAGCTGAGATCGCGCTAGATGACGCTGTCCGAACTGCCCCTGCATACCCCGGCCGTGGTCGATTCCGTGCAGGATCTGCACGCCAACGATGCCATCGCCCGGCGCCTGCGAGAGCTGGGTTTCGTCAAGGGCGAGGAAGTGCGCCTGGTGGCCAAGGGGCCGGTCGGTGGCGAGCCGCTGCTGGTGCAGGTCGGGTTCACCCGTTTCGCACTGCGTATCAGTGAAGCCAAGCGGATCGTCATCGACACCGCCCGTGTGGAGTCCCGTGCATGAATGCTGCCGTCAACGCCGCTCCCCTGCGCATCGCGCTGGTCGGCAATCCCAACAGCGGCAAGACCGCGCTGTTCAACCAGCTGACCGGCAGCCGGCAGAAGGTCGCCAACTACACCGGCGTCACCGTCGAGCGCAAGGAAGGCCGCCTGCGTGCGCCGTCCGACCGCGAGTTCGCTGTGCTCGACCTGCCGGGCGCCTACAGCCTGCAGCCGGCCAGCCTGGATGAGGCGATCACCCGCGACCTGTGCCGGGGCTTCTACCCGGGCGAGGCCGCACCGGACGTCCTGCTGTGCGTGATCGACGCCACCAACCTGCGCCTGCACCTGCGCTTTGCGCTGGAACTGCGTGAGCTGGGCAAGCCGATGGTCATCGCGCTGAACATGGTGGACGCGGCCCAGCGCCGTGGCATCCGCATCGACGTGGCCGCACTGGAGCGCGAGATCGGCGTGCCGGTGGTGGAAACCGTGGCCGTGCGCAAGCAGGGCGCCAAGGCCCTGGTCGACCGCCTCGATGCGATGGTGCCGCACCTGGATGCGCCGCTGGCCGGCGTCGAGGGCAGCATCGATTACCACGCCAAGGTGCGCAGCATCCTTGCGGCGGCCGTCAGCATGCCGGCGCGCACCGCGAAGATCGACGACACCCTGGACCGCTGGCTGCTGCACCCGGTGTTCGGCCTGATCACCCTGGTGGTGGTCATGTTCCTGATCTTCCAGGCGGTGTTCGCCTGGGCCACGCCGCTGATGGATGGCATCGAAGCCGGCTTCGGCTGGCTGGGCGAATTCGTCGGCGGCGTGCTGCCCGAAGGCCCGCTGACCAGCCTGCTGACCGACGGCATCATCGCCGGCCTCGGCGGGGTGGTGGTCTTCCTGCCGCAGATCCTGATCCTGTTCGCCTTCATCCTGGCGCTGGAGGAGTCCGGCTATCTGCCGCGCGCGGCCTTCCTGCTCGATCGCATGATGGCGGGCGCCGGCCTGTCGGGCCGTTCCTTCATCCCGCTGCTGTCCAGCTTTGCCTGCGCGGTGCCGGGCATCATGGCCACCCGCAGCATCCAGGACCCGCGCGATCGCCTGGCGACCATCCTGGTCGCGCCGCTGATGACCTGCTCGGCACGACTGCCGGTGTACGCGCTGCTGATCGGTGCGTTCATCCCGGCCGGCAAGGTCGGCATCTTCAACCGGCAGGGCCTGGTCCTGTTCGGGCTGTACGTGGCCGGCATCCTCAGCGCGCTGGTGATGTCGTGGGTGATGAAGAAGTGGCGCCGCGACAAGAGCGAGCATCCGCTGATGCTGGAGCTGCCGTCCTACCGCCTGCCGCACGTGCGCGACCTGGCCGTGGGCCTGTATGAGCGCGGCATGATCTTTCTGCGCCGGGTGGGCGGCATCATCCTGGCCCTGACCATCCTGCTATGGGTGCTGCTGACCTTCCCGGGCGCCCCAGCCGACGCCACCATGCCGGCCATCGATTACAGCTACGCCGGCCAGATCGGCCATGCGATGACCGCGATCTTCGCGCCGCTGGGCTTCAACTGGCAGATCTGCATCGCGCTGATCCCGGGCCTGGCCGCGCGCGAAGTGGCGGTGTCCTCGCTGGCCACGGTCTACGCGCTGTCGGCGGCCGATGACGATGCGGCCATCTCGGCGCTGTCGCCGGTGGTGGCCGATGGCTGGTCGCTGGCCACCGGCCTGGCACTGATGGTGTGGTTCATCTACGCACCGATGTGCATTTCGACGCTGGCCACCATCAAACGCGAAACCAATTCGTGGAAGACGATGGGCTTCTCGGCGCTGTACCTGTTCGCGGCGGCTTACGTGGCGGCACTGATCACCTACCAGGTGACCGTGGCGCTGGGAGGCGGCTGATGGACGCCGGCCTGCTGATCCAATACCTCATCGTCGCGGTGGCCGTGCTGGCCAGCGTGTGGGTGGTGATGAAGAAGCAGTTTCCGGGTACCACGCGCAGGCTGCGCAGCACGCTGGCACTGGCCCTGCTGAAGCCGGGCCGCGCGGCCTGGATGCAGGGCCTGGGGCGGAAGATCGCGCCCCCGGCCAGCGGCGGTGGCGGCGCCTGCGGTGGCTGCGACAGCTGCGGGCCGACCAAGAAGTAGAGTCGAGCTTGCTCGACTGAATCGCCTTGACCCCATCCACGCGTGGCGTGGATCTACTAGTCCCTGACCAGCCCGCCGTCGACGACCAGGTTCTGGCCGGTGACCGCGCGCGCCCACGGGCTGGCGAAGAACAGCACGGCATCGGCGAACTCGACCGGCGTGGTGACGCTGCGCAGCGGTGTATTGGCGGCGATGTAGTCGAACACCGCCTCGGGCGTGGCCGCGCTGGCATCGGTGCTGCGCAGCAGGCCGCCGGACAGCATGTTCACCGTGATGCCGTGCGGGCCGAGGTCGCCGGCCAGGGTGCGGGTCAGCGAGAGCAGGGCGGCCTTGGCGGCGGTGTAGTCGTGGTAGGGCACCACCGGGTTCTGGAACAGGTTGGTGCCGATGTTGATGATCCGGCCGAAGCGCTGCGCCTGCATGCCGGGCAGGGCGGCCTGGACGGTGTTGAGCGCGCCGCGCACGCTGCCTTCGAACTGTGCCTGGAACGCGGGCCAGCCGATGTCACCGGCCTGGTCGCGCGCATCGCCGTTGAACGAAAACGCCGCCAGGGCATTGTTCACCACCGTGGTCACGCCCTGGCCGAAATGCGCCTGCGCCTGCTGCAGCATCGCGGCGACCTGGTCGCGGTCGGTGACATCGGCCTGCACGGCCAGGGCCTGTCCGCCCAGTTCCCTGGCCAACGCCCGGGCCGGCGCCTCGCTGCGCTGGTAGTTGACGACCACGCGTGCGCCCTGTGCGGCGAATGCGCGGGCGATATGCGTGCCCAGGCCGCGTCCTGCGCCGGTGACCAGGACCAGTTGTTCGCTGATCTGCATGATGGGAATGCGTTCCATTGCCTGAAAGGGCATGCAGCGTAACAGTGATGGTGCTTGCCGGATCGACCGCGCTGCCGCTAGCCTGCGTGCATGAACCAGACTCCCCTGCGATTGCTCATCCATGGCGCTTCCGGGCGCATGGGCCAGGCCCTGCTGCGCCTGGCTGCCGAACACCCCGAAACCCTGCAGGTCGTGGCCGCCGTGACCGGCCGCGCACCGGCCCAGCGCGTGATCGAGGGCGTGCCGTACTTCGCCGCCAGCGAGGTGGCAGGCGCGCCGGCGTTCGACGTGGCCATCGATTTCAGCCTGCCTGAAGGCTTCGACCCGATGCTGGCACTGTGCGTGGAGCGCGGTGCGGGCCTGGTGTCCGGCACTACCGGCATTTCCAGCGCGCAGCGGCAGGCGCTGGAAGCCGCCGCGGGCGCGATCCCGCTGGTCTGGGCGTCGAACTTCAGCCTGGGCGTGGCGGTGCTGGATGAACTGGTCGAGCGCGCCGCGCAGGCGCT
Source organism: Stenotrophomonas sp. SAU14A_NAIMI4_5 (assembly GCF_003086795.1). Taxonomy (NCBI): domain Bacteria; kingdom Pseudomonadati; phylum Pseudomonadota; class Gammaproteobacteria; order Lysobacterales; family Lysobacteraceae; genus Stenotrophomonas; species Stenotrophomonas sp. SAU14A_NAIMI4_5. The sequence continues at coordinate 2,119,186 of NZ_CP026003.1, forward strand.
GGCCGGCTGGGACTGCGATGTGGTCGAGTCGCACCACACGCAGAAGAAGGATGCACCGTCGGGTACCGCGCTGACCCTGGGCGCGGCCGCGCAGCGGGGCGGGGCGGAGCCGCACTACGCCAGCCTGCGGGCCGGCGACATCGTCGGCGAGCACCTGGTGCAGTTCACCGGGCTGGGCGAGCGCATCGAGCTGGTGCACCGCGCCACCAACCGCGACATCTTCGCCCGCGGCGCGCTGTTTGCCGCCCGCCAACTGCAGGGGCGGGCGCCGGGCAGCTACCGGGTGCGGGACCTGCTGGACGGACCGGCGCGTTGATCCGAGGGGTCGGATCCCTTTCCAACGGAAAGGGCTCTGACCCCATTTGGGGGCACCAGGGCTCAGAGCCTTTCCCGTTCGGGAAAGGATCCGACCCCTGCCAATGGCCCGCATACGCTGCCGGATTGAAATGAATACGCAATCGCCTGTTCATAAAGCGATATAACCGCTGGCGCGAGCGCCCCGGCAGCGCTACAATTCGCACTCGCCGAATCACGAAAGCCGGACCGGTCCCAGACCGTACGTCCGCGCTTTTTTGCAACCGGATTTCCGTGAAGCGCAGGCGTGACTTCGGCAGCCCCCTCGGTAGCCAAAGTGAGATTTCCGTGACCCAAGCCGCAATCCTCGTCCTCGAAGACGGCACCGTATTCGAGGGCGAATCCGTAGGCGCGCCCGGCCTGTCCGTCGGTGAGGTGGTGTTCAACACCGCCATGACCGGTTACCAGGAAGTGTTGACCGACCCGTCCTACGCCCGGCAGATGGTCACGCTGACCTATCCGCATATCGGCAACACCGGCATGACCGACCAGGACAATGAAGCGTCCAAGGTGTGGTCGGCTGGCCTGATCGTGCGCGACGTGCCGCGCCGTCCCAGCAACTGGCGCAGCCAGGTGTCGCTGCAGGACTGGCTGATCCAGCGTGGCGTGGTCGCCATCGCCGGCATCGACACCCGCAAACTGACCCGCATCCTGCGCGAGAAGGGCGCGCAGAACGGTGCGCTGATGGCCGGCGACATCGACGTGGAAAAGGCATTGGAAGCCGCCCGCAAGTTCCCGGGGCTGAAGGGCATGGATCTGGCCAAGGTCGTCACTACCGAGAAGACCTACACCTGGACCGAAGGCCAGCTGGACCTGGACGCCAACGCGTTCGTCAGCGTGCCGGCCAGGTTCAAGGTCGTGGCCTACGACTTCGGCGTGAAGACCAACATCCTGCGCATGCTCGCCGAGCGCGGCTGCGAAGTGACCGTGGTGCCGGCGCAGACCCCGGCTGCCGAGGTGCTGGCGCTGAAGCCGGACGGCGTGTTCCTGTCCAACGGCCCGGGTGACCCGGAACCGTGCGACTACGCCATCGAAGCGATCAAGACCTTCATCGACGTGAAGATCCCGACCTTCGGCATCTGCCTGGGCCACCAGCTGCTGGGCCTGGCCTCGGGCGCCAAGACCATGAAGATGGGCCACGGCCACCATGGTGCCAACCACCCGGTGCAGGACCTGGACGACGGCCGGGTGATGATCACCTCGCAGAACCACGGCTTCGCGGTCGACGAATCGACCCTGCCGGCGACCCTGCGCGTGACCCACCGTTCGCTGTTCGACGGCACCAACCAGGGCATCGCCCGCACCGACGTGCCGGCGTTCTCGTTCCAGGGTCACCCGGAAGCGTCGCCTGGCCCGACCGACGTGGGTCCGCTGTTCGACCGCTTCGTGGCCCTGATGGAACAGAGCAAGGCGTGATCAGTTCGCCGCCGGCTTGCCGGTGGCGTCGCGATGGACCGTAAGCCCCCGCATCGCTGCTGCCCCTGGCGCGGCGCTGCGGATCAAGATTCCTGATCGACAGCGTGCGATCACCCCCCTTGTCACGCTGTACTGACTTAGAGAAGAAAATGCCCAAGCGCACTGACCTCAAGACCATCCTCATCATCGGTGCTGGCCCGATCGTCATCGGCCAGGCCTGCGAGTTCGACTACTCCGGCGCCCAGGCCTGCAAGGCCCTGCGTGACGAGGGCTACCGCGTGGTGCTGGTCAACAGCAACCCGGCCACCATCATGACCGACCCGGAGATGGCCGACGCCGTCTACATCGAGCCGATCAACTGGCAGACGGTCGAGAAGATCATCGCCAAGGAAAAGCCCGATGCACTGCTGCCGACCATGGGTGGCCAGACCGCGCTGAACTGCGCGCTGGACCTGGCCGACAACGGCGTGCTGGAGAAGTACAACGTCGAACTGATCGGCGCCAAGCGCGAAGCGATCCGCATGGCTGAAGACCGCGAGCTGTTCCGCGTCGCCATGGGTGAGATCGGCCTGGAATGCCCGACCGCGGCCGTCGCCCACACCCTGGACGAGGCGCTGGAGATCCAGACCCGCGTCGGCTACCCGACCATCATCCGCCCAAGCTTCACCCTGGGCGGCAGCGGTGGCGGCATCGCCTACAACCGCGAAGAGCTGGTCGAGATCGTCAGCCGCGGCCTGGAACTGTCGCCGACCACCGAAGTTCTGGTCGAAGAGTCGGTGCTGGGATGGAAGGAGTTCGAGATGGAAGTGGTCCGCGATACCGCGGACAACTGCATCATCGTCTGCTCGATCGAGAACCTGGACCCGATGGGCGTGCACACCGGTGACTCGATCACCGTGGCCCCGGCGCAGACCCTGACCGACAAGGAATACCAGCGCCTGCGCGATGCCTCCATCGCCGTGCTGCGCAAGATCGGCGTCGACACCGGTGGTTCGAACGTGCAGTTCGGCATCAATCCGAACACCGGCCGCGTCGTCGTCATCGAAATGAACCCGCGCGTGTCGCGCTCCTCGGCGCTGGCCTCCAAGGCCACCGGCTTCCCGATCGCCAAGGTCGCCGCCAAGCTGGCCGTGGGCTACACCCTGGACGAACTGAAGAACGAAATCACCGGCGGCCTGACCCCGGCCTCGTTCGAGCCGTCCATCGACTACGTCGTCACCAAGATTCCGCGCTTCGCCTTCGAGAAGTTCCCGGCCGCCGATGCCCGCCTGACCACCCAGATGAAGTCGGTGGGCGAGGTGATGGCGATGGGCCGTACCTTCCAGGAGTCGATGCAGAAGGCCCTGCGTGGCCTGGAAACCGGCAAGGTCGGCTTCGACCCGACCGGCCTGGACCTGACCAATGAAGACGACCTGCAGACCCTGCGTCGCGAGCTGAAGGCCCCGGGCCCGGAGCGTCTGTTCTACGTGGCCGATGCGTTCCGCGCCGGCATGAGCGTGGAAGAAATCTACGCGCTGTCCTTCATCGACCATTGGTTCCTGGACCAGATCGAGGAAATCATCGGGGCCGAAGCTGAAGTTGCTGCCGGTGGCATCGACGCACTGGATGCCGCGCGCCTGCGCAAGCTGAAGCGCGCCGGTTTCTCCGACGCCCGCCTGGCCCAGCTGACCGGCACCAACGAAGCGGCCATCCGTGCGCTGCGTCGTGCCCACAAGGTGCGCCCGGTCTACAAGCGCGTCGATTCCTGTGCCGGTGAGTTCTCCACCGGTACCGCCTACCTGTACTCGACCTACGAGGACGAGTGCGAGGCCGCGCCGACCAACCGCGACAAGATCATGATCCTCGGCGGTGGCCCGAACCGCATCGGCCAGGGCATCGAGTTCGACTACTGCTGCGTGCACGCGGCACTGGCGCTGCGCGAGGATGGCTTTGAAACCATCATGGTCAACTGCAACCCGGAAACCGTGTCGACCGACTACGACACCTCCGACCGCCTGTACTTCGAACCGCTGACCCTGGAAGACGTGCTGGAAATCGTCGAACTGGAACAGCCGAAGGGCGTGATCGTGCAGTACGGCGGCCAGACGCCGCTGAAGCTGGCGCGCGCGCTGGAAGCCAACGGCGTGCCGGTGATCGGCACCAGCCCGGATTCGATTGATCTGGCCGAAGACCGCGAGCGCTTCCAGCAGCTGGTGGATTCGCTGAAGCTGAAGCAGCCGCCGAACCGCATTGCACGCAACGACCAGGAAGCCCTGCTGCTGGCCCGTGAGATCGGCTACCCGCTGGTGGTGCGCCCGAGCTACGTGCTGGGCGGCCGTGCGATGGAGATCGTCTACGGCGAATCCGACCTGGCCCGCTACGTGCGCGACGCGGTGAAGGTGTCCAACGATTCGCCGGTGCTGCTGGACCGCTTCCTGGACAACGCCGTGGAAGTGGACGTGGACATCATCGCCGACAAGGACGGCAACGTCCTGATCGGTGGCGTGATGGAGCACATCGAAGAAGCCGGCGTGCACTCCGGTGACTCGTCGTGCTCGCTGCCGCCGTACTCGCTGTCGGCCAAGACCCAGGCCGAGCTGCGCCGCCAGGTGGTGGAGCTGGCCAAGGCCCTGAACGTGGTCGGCCTGATGAACACCCAGTTCGCGATCCAGACCAACGACGATGGCGATGACACCATCTACCTGCTGGAAGTGAACCCGCGTGCCTCGCGTACCGTGCCGTTCGTGTCCAAGGCCACCGGCATGGCGCTGGCCAAGATCGCCGCGCGCTGCATGGCCGGCAAGACCCTGGCCGAGCAGGGCGCGACCGAAGAGATCGTGCCGGACTACTACTCGGTGAAGGAAGCGATCTTCCCGTTCGCCAAGTTCCAGGGCGTCGACCCGATCCTCGGGCCGGAAATGCGTTCCACCGGCGAAGTGATGGGCGTCGGCCGCACCTTCAACGCCGCCTTCGCGCGTGCGCAGGAAGCGGGCGGCATCAAGGCCCCGCCGGTCGGCAAGGCCTTCGTCTCGGTGCGTGACCCGGACAAGAAGCGCGTGCTGCCGGTGGCCAAGGCCCTGCTGGCGCGTGGCTACACGCTGGTCGCCACCCGTGGCACCGCCGCGTGGCTGCAGCAGCACGGCATGGACTGCGAGATCATCAACAAGGTGGTCGAAGGTCGTCCGCACGTCGTCGACTCGATCAAGAACGGCGAGATCGTCTACATCGTCAACACGACCGAAGGCCGTGCCGCGATCAACGATTCGTTCTCGATCCGTCGCGAGGCGCTGCAGCACCGCGTCACCTACTCGACCACCATTGCCGGCGCCAAGGCGCTGGTGGATTCACTGGAATTCCGCGGCACCGGCCCCGTCTGGTCGCTGCAGGAGCTGCACAAGGAGTTGAATGCATGAGAGCCCCCATCACGATGAAGGGCGCGCAGAAGCTGCGCGATGAACTGGATCACCTGAAGTCGGTCAAGCGCCCGAAGGTGATCGCCGCGATCGCTGAAGCGCGTGAGCACGGCGACCTGAAGGAAAACGCCGAGTACCACGCCGCGCGCGAGGAGCAGGGCTTCATCGAAGGCCGCATCAAGCAGCTGGAAGGCGAGCTCTCGCACGCCGAGATCATCGACGTGAGCAAGCTCAATGCTGGCTCCAAGGTGGTGTTCGGCGCCAGCGTGACCCTGGCCGACGTGGAAACCGACGAAGAGAAGAAGTACCAGATCGTCGGTGACCTGGAAGCGGACATCAAGCTGGGGCTGATCGCCATTTCCTCGCCGGTGGCGCGCGCGATGATCGGCAAGCTGGAAGGCGATTCGATCGTGATCGACGCCCCGGCCGGCCAGCGCGAGTACGAGATCGTCAGCGTCAGCTACGTGGCCTGACCGGGTGGCAACGGCGACCCTGTTGTTGCCGGCACGCAGCCGCTTTGCAGCGGCTGCACTGCCAGACGAGGTGGCGCGCGCCCTGGGCCGCGCCACCGCCGTGCAGCGGGATGCGGGTGAACGCGCCCAGCTGCAGCGCCACTTCACCGTGGCCGCGCCGCACTGGCCGGTCGCCGCACTGACCCGCCAGCGCGATGTCGGCGATGCCGCTGGCGCGTGCTGGCTGCGCGCCGATCCGGCCTGCATGGTGCCGGACATGCACGGTGCGCGGATGATGGGCCACGGCGAGACGCTGCGGCCGACCCTGGCCGACAGCCTTGCGCTGCTGCCGGTGCTGCAGCCGTTGTTCGCCGATGCCGGCTTCGTGCTGGATGCGCCGGACCCGGCGCGCTGGTACCTGCGCCTGCCGATCGACATCGACCTGCCGACCTTCGACAGCCCCGACGACGTGCTGGGCGATGACCTGTTCTCGCACCTGCCCGAAGGCGAGGCCGGCCGTCGCTGGCGTGCCCTGATGACCGAGGCCCAGGTGCTGCTGCACAACCATTCGTGGAACCAGCAGCGTGCCGCACAGGGCCAGCAGCCGATCAATTCCCTGTGGTTCTGGGGCGGCGGCGTGATGCCGGTCTCGGTGACCACGCAGCACGTGCAGGTACGCAGCCGCGACGCCCTGCTGCAGGGCCTGGCCCAGGCTGCCGGCGTATCGGTCGATGGCGAGCAGTCCGTCGATGCCCTGGTCGACCTGCGCCAGCTGCGTTCGCTGCAGCAGCTGGGCAACGATGCCATCCGCCCGCTGCTGGTGGCCTTGCAACGCGGTGAGCTGCAGCGCTTGGTGCTGGATTTCGAAGACGGCCTGCAGTTCCAGCTGGACAAGCGCCAGCGCTGGCAGTTCTGGAAAAAGCCCCGCCAGCTGCACGACTGAGCGGTGTCGGAGGAGCGGGGTCGGATCCCGTTGCTGCGCAACGGGCTCTGACCCCAGATGTGCCGACCAAGGTCGACACCTACCAACAGCGGCACGGGGTCGGATCCGTTTTCCTTGGGAAAACGGCTCTGACCCCATCTCGAATATCGGTATCTGACAGATGTGTCGACCAAGGTCGACACCTACCAGAAGCCGTGCCGACCAACGGTCGGCACCCACCAACAGCCGCGTGAACCTGCCATTCCACGGATAGCCCGCTGTTGCTGTTGCTTTGGCTGTTGCCTCTGCAGGTGCAGGGCGCAGCCCTGCCAACCTCACTTCACCGTACTGACCACCGTAGGCAGCTGCCAATGCCCGCCCGGCATGCCGCGGCACTGGCCGGTCGTGAACTCACTGCTCTTCACGAAGCGCGCGCCATCCCACGCCCAGTCATGGCCGGAAATGCAGTCGCCGATGCCGCGGCCACGGAAGCGCCCCTGCAGCAGGCGCGACTCCCGATCAAAGTCCTCCGCATCGGAGGTCACGAACTGCGCCTGGTACGGCGCCTTGTCCTGCACCACCCAGTAGCCGCTGCTGAAGTTGTATGCCCCCCTGAAGCAGCTGGTGCTGGCCAGCACATGCCCGGCATCAAGCCGCTGGATCTCGATCTCATCCTGCTCGCCCTCGCTTACGCGCATGCATTCGTCGGCATCCGGAAGCGCAGCGATCATCGCCTTGCGCAGCGCCGGCACCTTGGCCAATGCCGCATCCGTGCTGCGCGGTACCAACAGCGCACCACGCACGATCACCGGCACCGGCAGTGCTGCCGGCACGCTCGCTTCCGCCTTGTCGCCACGGCGCACCAGCGCACCAGGCGTTCCCAGCCGACCCTGCGCCTCATCCATCTTCAACAGCACGGCCGTGGCGCCGCTGTCGGAGATCGGCCACAGCTTGCCCTTGCCATCGACGATCTCGATGCGCGCCTTGCGGGGCAGGGCGGCGACCAGGGCATCGGTCTGCGCCTGCTTCAGCAACACCTTCTCGGCATTGCCGGTGTCCTGCACGGGACCCAGGTCCTTGCCATTCAGGCGCAGGCGCAGCGCGCCGGTCGGCATCGGGCTTTCACCATCCTCGCCATTGCGCAGGCGCGCGATCACCGGCGCATTGGGGCCACCTGCACGTTCCAGCATCAGGCTGAGTAGGTTGCCGGGCTCTTCAGCGCTGTAACCCACGGCGCGGCAGGTGCGGGTGTTGTCACAGGCCAGCGACCAGTCGTTGTGCTCGAACTCCACGCCGGCCTTTGGTTCGGGCGTAGCGGCGTGGGCGGCCGGGGCCAGGGTGAGGGCCAGAAAAAGAATGTGGCGCATGGACAGAAATCCGTTTCGGGGCCGGCAAGCATGGAAGAAACGGCGGGGGATTCCAAATGCTTCAGACGGGGTCAGACCCCTCTGCGGGCAGAGGGGTCTGACCCCGGACTCCAAATGCCTGGAATGGGGTCAGATCTCTCTGCCCGCAGAGGGCTCTGACCCTGTCTCCAGCCCCGCGTTATCATGGTGACGTCTTCCGCAACCCGGCGATGCCGATGTCCCTTGCCGCCGATGCTGCGCTGCCTGTGTCCGATACCCCGATGATCCTGCGCCGCGAGCCGGTGCAGCCTGGTGCATGGCCCGACGACACGCTGCCGCTGCTGGCCCGCCTGTACGCCAGCCGCGGCGCGACCACGCCGGACCTTGCGCTGCCGCGGCTGGGCAACCTGCATGCGCCTGAGCTGCTGACCGGCATCGACGCGGCGGTCGCGCTGCTGGTCGAGGCCATCGCCAACGACAAGCGCATCCTGGTGGTGGGCGATTTTGATTGCGATGGCGCCACCGCCTGCGCGGTCGGCGTGCGCGGCCTGCGCATGCTCGGCGCGCAGCACGTGTTCCATGCCGTGCCCAACCGCATGGTGCATGGCTACGGCCTGTCGCCCTCGCTGGTGGAGGAGCTGGCCGAGCTGCAGCCAGACCTGCTGGTCACCGTCGACCACGGCATTGCCTGCCATGCCGGCGTCAACGCCGCCAAGGCGCGCGGGTGGCAGGTGCTGGTCACCGACCACCATCTGCCGGGACCGCTGCTGCCACCGGCCGATGTCATCGTCGACCCGAACCTGGAAGGCGACGGCTTCCCCAGCAAGTCGCTGGCCGGTGTCGGCGTCATCTTCTACGTGCTGATGGCCCTGCGCCGGCAGATGCGCGAGGCCGGTGTCTTCGCCGATGGCAAGGGCCCGGACCTGACCACGCTGCTGGATCTGGTGGCAGTCGGTACCGTTGCCGATCTGGTGGTGCTGGACGCCAACAACCGCGCCCTGGTCAGCGCTGGCCTGCGTCGGCTGCGTGCCGGCCATGCCTGCGTCGGCCTGAAAGCGCTGATCGAAGCCAGCGGTCGTGATGCCGCACGGCTGACGGCCACCGACATTGGTTTCGCGCTCGGCCCACGCCTCAATGCGGCCGGCCGCCTCGAGGACATGGCGCTCGGCATTGCCCTGCTGCTGGCCGAAGATCCGCGCCAGGCCCGCGACATCGCCCAGACCCTGGAGCAGATCAACGCCGAGCGCCGCGCCGTGCAGCAGTCGATGACAGACGCCGCCGAGCAGGCGCTGTCGCGCGTGGTGCTGCAGTCCGAGGGCGAGCGCCCGGTGGCGGCCTGCCTGTTCGATGCCGACTGGCACCCCGGCGTGGTCGGCCTGGTCGCATCGAAGATGAAGGACCGCCTGCACCGCCCGGTGATCGCCTTTGCACCCGCCGAGCCAGGTGCGGATACCCTGCGCGGATCGGCCCGTTCGATCCCGGGCCTGCATATCCGTGACGCACTGGCGCTGGTCGATGCGCGCCATCCCGGCCTGGTCGAGCGCTTTGGCGGCCACGCGATGGCCGCCGGCCTGAGCATGCGCCTGGAGCATCTGCCCGCGTTCAAGGCCGCCTTCGTCGCCATCGTGCAGGAAGTGCTGGACCCGGCTGCGTTGCAGCAGCACGTGCTCAGCGATGGCGAACTGGGTGTGCACGAACTCGACCACCGTCACGCCGACGCCCTGCGCCTGGCCGGCCCCTGGGGCCAGGGCTTCCCCGAGCCGCTGTTCGACGGCCATTTCGAAGTGGCCAACTGGCGCGTGCTGAAGGAGCGCCACCTGAAGCTGGAACTGCGCCTGCCCGGCCTGCCGGGCACGGTCAACGCCATCCACTTCGGCGGCTGGCACGGCAATGCACCGAGCCGCCACGTGCACCTGGCCTACCGCCTGGCCTGCGATGATTACCGCGGCGGCACCGCGATCCAGCTGATCGTCGAGCACTGCCTACCTGCGTGACGGCGGAGTGCCGCGCTTCGCGTTCGCCGGGCATGGCCCGGCGCTACCAGAGGCCCCGCACGCTGCGGTAGCGCCGGGCCATGCCCGGCGGACTGCATCCACGTTCGACCCGTAACCCCACCTGCCGTGTTGGTGCGTTAAACCGTCCACGATCCCACTGGAGCCGTGCCATGGTCTTTGCCCGCTGTGCCCCCCTGATCCTGCTGGTGCTGGCGGCCTGGCCCGTTGACGCGCAGTCGCCCCGCCACGCGCGGCCTCAGCCCAGCACGCCGCTGCTGATCGCCCCGGCCGCCGAACAGCCGATCCAGCTGCGCGAGGCGCGCATCGAGGGCGAGGTCCAGGCGGGCATCGCGCAGACCCGCATCACCCTGGAGTTCCATAATCCCAACAGCCGCGTGCTGGAAGGCGAGCTGCAGTTCCCGTTGGGGGATGGCCAGCAGATCAGCGGCTTCGCGCTGGACATCAATGGTGAGCTGCGCGAGGCGGTGCCGGTGCCGAAGGATCGCGGCCGCCAGGTCTTCGAGGAGATCGCGCGCCGCGGTGTCGACCCGGGCCTGCTGGAACAGACGGCGGGCAACCAGTTCCGCCTGCGCGTGTATCCGCTGCCGGCCGGCGGCAGTCGCCGCGTGCAGCTGGTGGTGCGTGAGCCGCTGGCCTACGCCGGTAACGGCTGGCAATGGGCATTGCCGCTGCAGTTCGCTGCAGGCGCGGGCTCGGTGAAGCTGGATCTGCAGGCAGCAGGCGCTGCGACTACCGGCAAGGCGCCATTCGCCCTGCAGGGCGGTCAGCTGCACTGGCAGGGGCGTGGCGCACAACTGCCGGCACAGCTGCAGTGGACCCTGCCTGCGGTGCGCCAGTCGCAGGTGCAGGTGGCGAAGTGGCAGGACGGTCACTACCTGCTGGCCCAGCTGCCGGTGCCCGCTGACCGTGCGCCGCGCACGGTGCCGAGCGAGGTCGGCCTGCTCTGGGATGGCTCCGGTTCCGCCGGCCAGCGCGACCGCACCCGCGAGTTCGCGCTGCTGGACCGCTACTTCGCGGCGATGGGCGAGGGCAATGTCGTGCTGACCGTGCTGCGCGACCGCCCCGAGGCCGAGCGGCGGTTCCGCATCCGCAAGGGCGACTGGAGCGCGCTGCGCCAGGCGCTGCAGCAGGTACGGCCGGACGGCGCCAGCGCGCTGGCCAACTGGCAGCCGCAGCCCGGCGTAAAGGAATACCTGCTGGTCAGTGATGGCCTGCTGACCTACGGCCCGGAAGCACTGCCGACGCTTGCCGCTGGCCAGCGCCTGTTCGCGATCAGCAGTGCCGGCGCACGCACGGATGTCACCCGTCTGCGTGGCTGGAGCGAGGCCCACGGCGGCCGTTTCGTGGCGCTGGGCAATGACCTGCAGGCTGCCACGCGCGAACTGCTGTCCGCGCCGCTGGATATCCAGATCGACGCCGGGCGTGGCGTGCAGGATGTGGTGATCGATCGCCGCAGCGAAGCGCAGGGCTGGCTCTGGCTGCATGCTCGCCTCGCGGCCGAGGGCGTGCCGATGCGCGTGCGCGTCGATGGGGGCGAATGGCAGGCGCTACCGTCGACCACCCGCAGCGACGATGGCGACCTGCTGGCTGGCCTGTGGGCGCAGGCGCGCCTGCAGCAGCTGGCGGTGGACCGGCGCAGCAACCGCGAAGCGATGCAGCGCCTGTCGCAGCAGTTCGGGCTGGTGGGCCCGGATACCTCGCTGATCGTGCTGGAAACCCTGCAGGACTACCTGCGCTACGCGATCCGCCCGGCCGGTGCGCTGCGCGCCGACTATGACCGCGGCTATGCGCGCCAGGTCGCTGACCGTGCAGCCGAGGACCGCCGCAGGCTCGACAAGGTGGCCGCACAGTGGAAGGAGCGCCAGCAGTGGTGGAACCGCAGCTGGCCGAAGCAGGCGCCGCCGTCTGCGGCGAAGGAGATCCTCCACGACCCATCGGCAGCCAGTGCACCGATGGCACTGCTCGCCGCGCCCGCACCGGCCGCCACATCCCTGGATGCCATCGCGGTGACCGGGTCGGCGATCGAGGATGAGGCAGGGCCCGCGAACAACGGCCAACTCGGCATCCAGCTGGCCGCCTGGCAGCCGGACTCACCGGTGGCCCGTCGTCTGCGCCAGGGGCCGCCGGCCCAGCTGTACGACCGCTACCTGGCCGAGCGTGCCGCGCATACCGACAGCAGCGCGTTCTTCCTCGACGTCGCCGATCTGCTGCTGCAGCAGAACCAGCGCGAGCTGGCGCTGCGCGTGCTGTCCAACCTGGCCGAGATGGACCTGGACAACCGCCACCTGTTGCGCGTACTCGGCTACCGCTTGCTGCAGGCCGACGCGCCCGCGCTGGCCGTGCCGGTGTTCGAACAGGTGCTGGCGATGGGCCAGGAAGAGCCGCAGAGCTTCCGCGATCTCGGCCTGGCGCTGGCCGCAGCCGGCAAGCCGCAGCAGGCGCTGGAACCGCTGTACCAGGTGGTGGTGCGTCCGTGGGATGGCCGCTTTGATGGCATCGCCCTGATCGCGCTTGATGAGCTGACCAACCTGGTGTCACGCAGCCGGCCGCAGCTCGATACCCGCGGCATCGATCCACGCCTGCTGCAGGCCATGCCGCTGGACCTGCGCGTGGTGCTGGCCTGGGACGCCGACAACAGCGACATGGACCTGTGGGTGACCGACCCCAACGGCGAGCGCGCGTACTACGGCAACCGGCTGACCTACCAGGGCGGACAGATGTCGCAGGACTTCACCGGCGGCTACGGCCCCGAGCAGTTCTCGCTGCGCGATGCCAAGCCCGGCAGGTACAAGGTGGAGGCCAACTACTTCGGCAGCCGCCAGCAGCTGGTGACCGGCGCGACCACCCTGATGTTGCGGCTGACCACCCATTGGGGCACGCCGCAGCAGAAGGACCAGATGGTCACCATGCGATTGAAGGATCGCGCGGAGACCGTGCTGGTGGGTGAGTTCGAGGTGCGGTAGAGCCACGCCATGCGTGGCCGCGTGGAATCCACCGCGTCCGCCGGGCATGGCCCGGCGCTACCTCGCCCGATTCATCCACGCATGGCGTGTATCTACGATGCGCGGCGGGCTGCCTTGGAGTAGAGCCACGCCATGCGTGGCTGCCATTCGCCCGCGTAAAGTCGAGCTGGCTCGACTCTACGTTTCTCCCGGGATCGGTGCGGGATAGCGGCGAAGGACTTGGACCTTCTCGACCGGACAATCCGCGTAGACCCATTGTGTCCATTCCGAGACGAGCCATTCAGTGCGCACGCTGCGCCCATTCGGACTCGCGGATTCTCGTGGAAGAAGCACCAGGATCAGTCCAGCCTTATGCCCTGTGCAGACGATGAGTCCATGAGGACGCTGCTCATCAGGATTATCGAACAGCATGAGATCGACCATTTCTTCGTGGGGCCACACTCCAGGGAAGCGGAAGATGGTCCCATGGCTCAGCTCATCGTCGGTGAGTTCAAGTAGCGGTTGCAGGTTGGATGTCATCGTGACGCCTGTGGCCGGATCTGGCGCGATTGCGGGCCTCGACGCATAGAACACGTTCCTGTGTGGAAGTCGAACGGGGAGAGTCGCAAGGTGCGGTGGCACATTCAATGCGAATAATTGCAATCGCCGTGAGGTTGGGTATCAGGTGCCGGCGGCCCTGCGCGGAATCCACCGTGCCAGCGCAATGCCTCCACCGAGGATCAGCAGCGTGCCTACGGTGTGCCACAACAATGCCGTAACCGGTGCATCCGGCAGCGAAATGATGTCTGCGAGCCAGCCAACGACCGGCCGCGCCAACAGGTAGACCACCACCACGGCCAACACGCGCAGCACCCGCTGCACGACACCCTGCGGATCGGCCGGCCAGCCGCGCCACTGCAGCCACGCCACCAGCAGGGCAAGTGCGAGCAGGCGCGAGGCTTCACCCAGCGGTACCAGGGGCGTCCACAACGAGGCCCACGACAACGCCACGCCCAGGCCCAGCAGTACCGGCAGCTGCCAGCGCCGTTCTCCACGCAGCCCCGGCATCAACTGCCACGCCAGCAGAGCGACGCCGACACCTATCAACCAACCGGCCAGCACATCGGCCAGGAAGTGCCGGCCCAGATACATGCGCGAGATCGCCATCAGCAGGGGCCAGCCCAGCACCAGCGTCCAGCGCAGCCAGCGGCGGCGGATGCCGAATGCCAGCAGCAGGGCGACGCCCGCCGCGGTAGTGATGCCCACGTGACCACTGTTGAAGCCATAGTCGGCGTGCGGCTGCGCCCGCAGCATCGCGGTGGCCTGCGCATCGGGCAGTGCCCAGAAGGTATGGCCGCCGCCATCCACCACGAACGGGTGCGAAGGCTCGCCTTTGTCCAGCACCGCCGCATCCACATCGGAGGGGCGGGGCAGGGCGGCGCTCTGTTTGATCGCATGGGTGGCGCAGGCCATCAGCAGCACGGCCAGCATCACGCAGAGGCCGGCGCGCAGCCGTGCACCGAACGCGCACACCAGGATCAGCGCGGTATAGGCCATCTCGTAACCGAGCAGGCTGATGAACTGCATCACCGACAGGAACCAGCCGGCGTCGAAGGTGTGCTGCAACCACAGGTGCCACTGCGTCTGGAACATCCGTTGTCCTCATTTTCGGGTTGCTGACCAGACCCAGGTAGAGCCGAGCCCATGCTCGGCTCACGACCGGAGCAGCCGAGCATGGGCTCGGCTCTACAGGACCGGGCCAAAGCAGCCGAGTGTGGACCCGGCTCTACACCGCCGCAACACGTGCCACGGGCAGTGATGGCGATGCGGCGCGCAGGCCGAACAGCGGGCGCAGCCAGCGCACGCGACGGATCAGCAGCTCGTGGATCAGCAGGCAGCCGCCAACGGTGCCGGCCACCAGCAGGGCGGGTTCCAGCCATGAGCCAAGCTGCAGCGGGCGCAGTGCATACAGCAGCGCGATCAGCACGGTCTGGTGCAGGATGTACCAGCTGAACACCGCTTCCCGGCAATAGCCCAGGCCTGGCCACGGGCGGGACAGCAGCACCCGGGCCCAGCCGAACAGCGCCAGCAGCATGCACCAGGTATAGAGCGCCCGGCCGACGCGTTCGGTCTGGCCCCACGGCAGTGCCAGTACCCAGGCGTCGACATCGCCCACATGCGGCAGCCGGGCCAGTGCGCGGATGCCCAGTTCCAGGCACAGCCCCAGCACGGCCAGCGCCAGGGTCAGCCGGCGCCCGCGCACCAGCAGCTCCCAGCCACGCTGCCAGCGTGCCGCCAGGAAGCCGCCCAGGAACAGCGGCAGCGACTCGGCATGGACATAGGCGTCGTTCACCAGTGCATGGGTCGGCGGCCAGCGCGGCAGCACGACCAGCACTGCCCAAGACAGCCAGGTCACCGGCAGTACCAGCAGCATCCCGCCCAGCAGGCGGTCACTCAGCTGCCACGTGGGCAGCACCGTGCGCACCGGCCGCAGCAGGCTGGCCAGCACCACCGCCAGCACGGTGTAGGGCAGCAGATAGGCCAGGTACCACAGATGGTTCCAGGTAAAGCCGAACTCGGCGCCGGTGAAATGTGCGCCAGGCCATGGTTTGAACTGCCAGTAGCGCCACAGGAACTGGGCCAGCCCCGGCGCCACGTCACCCTTGTCCAGCGCCTCGTAGTAGGCCTGCAGGGACACCACCGCGACGATGCCAAACAGCAGTGGCAGCAAGAGTCGCCAGCAGCGGCGCAGCGTGTTGCGCATTCGCCCGTGCTCGGGGAGCGACAGGCCCAGGGCGATGCCGCTGATGGCGAACAGCAGCGGCATCCGCCAGCGGTTCATCGCGATCATCGGCCATTGCAGCCATTCGGCGGTGTAAGCGCTCTTGAGGTGGAAATCCCAGCCGGCCACATAGGCCATTGCGGCGTGGTAGAGGATCAGCAGCGCGAAAGCGGCAATGCGAAGGGTGTCCAGATCGTGTCGACGGTGCATGGGCGGCGGGCATCGGAAAGAAGCTGCAGCGTCCGCCTGCCGGGCCTTGTCCTCCAGCGGGAGGGGCGCAATGGAGGTGGCGCTGGGGCCAATGGTGGGGTGGCAGGGACCAATGGCGGATGCGCGCGGGGCCGGATGGGCAACAATGGCGGCATGGAAAATGGAGATCCGGCGGCGTTGTCCGTCCAAGCTGCAGAGCGTCCGCATCGCCCAGGGATGACCGCCGTGTTCTGGGCGGTGCTGTTCCTGGGCACCGCGGTCGCCAATGTGCTGGTAAAGTGGATGCGGGCGTTGCGTGACGGGGAGGCCTTCCTGACAGGGGCAGCCTCGATCGAGGAGTTCAGCAGCGCGCTGGCCAGCCTCGGTCTGCTGGCCCTGCTGCATGCCGCCGCCCGGCGCTGGCCGCTGCATGCCGATACCTGGCGCCGCCGGATCGGCTTCTATGTGCTGGGTGCCATCGCCTGGTGGCTGCTGCACGTCAGCGCCATGGTCCTGCTGCGCAAGTTGGCCTTTGCCGTGATCGGCCAGCACTACACCTATGGCGACTGGCCGGCGCAGTGGTTCTACGAGTTCTTCAAGGACGTGCAGACCTACAGCCTGCTGGTGATTGCCGTGCATGCCGTGGCTTGGTTCGGCCGCCAGCGCCAGGGTGAGGCCCACCTGCTGGCGCCGCCTGACGACGGCCCGCCGGTGGAACCGGTCGAACGCCCGCAGCACTTCCTGGTGCGCAAGCTGGGCAAGGAATTCCTGGTGGCCACCGGCGATGTGGAGTACGCCCAGGCCGCTGGCAACTACGTGAACCTGCGGGTGCGCGGCCACGATTACCCGCTGCGCATCACCATGGCGGTGCTGGAGCAGCGGCTGGACCCGGCCGTGTTCCTGCGCCCGCACCGCAGCTGGCTGATCCACCGCGGGCAGCTGCGCTCGATCGAGCCGCTGGACGGTGGTGAGGCCCTGCTGCACATGGCTGACGGGGCGAAGGTGCCGTGCAGCCGGCGCCAGCTGCCGCTGCTGCGGCAGACACTGGGCGGGTTCTGAGCGGGCGGACCTGATGGCCCGCCCGCCTGCGGATTACTTCTTGTCCTTCTTGATCATCGCATCGATACGCGCGGCGCGGGCATCCGAGCCGGGGTGCGAGGACATCAGGCCACCCTTGCTGGACAGCTTGCGGAACATGCTCGCCAGGGCAGCCGGGTCGTAGCTGTGGCGCTTCATGAACTGGTAGCCGTACTCGTCGGCAGCGCTCTCTTCCTTCTGCGAGAACTGGGCGTTGATGAAGCTCTCGCCCAGTTCACCGAGCTGGCCCTGGCTGAGCTGGGTCAGGTTGCCGTTGCCGGACGCGGCCAGGCCGTCGCGGCCCGCCGAGGCGAGCAGGGCGGTGCGCATCTTGGACTTGCTGTGGCCCAGCTTCACATGGCCGATCTCATGGCCGATCACTCCTCGGATCTCGTCGTCGCTGGCCATGTCCATCAGGCCGGTGTAGACGCGCACGCAGCCGTTGGCCATGGCCCAGGCGTTGACGTCGGCGGTGCGGTAGACCTTGAAGTTCAGGTTCAGCCCGTCTTCGTTGGCCAGGCCCTGGGTGATCTTGGCCAGGCGCTGGGCATAGGGATCGTTGCCGGTCACCACCTGGTTTTCCTTGTCCATGTAGGCGCACGCCTGGTCGGCCGCCTGGGAGACCTCGGCGTCGGACAGGGTCAGCGCCTTGCCTGCCTTCAGACCGGTGCTGCTCAGGCTCTTCAGGTCGATGGCCGAGGCGTTGGCGGCGAGCAGGCAGGCGGCCAGGCACAGGGTGGAACGAATGATCGTCATTGAATTGGTGCTCCTTGAGGTTGGGATGGTCCGCGTGGCCCCTGTTCCTCCCGCGGCGGTCGGGAAGTCTACCGGGATGATGTGGAAGGATGTGAAGCGGAGGCCACAGGACCCGTCCTGCCTCGCCCGGGGGAGGGCGCCTGCGGTATCATCGGCAGTCATCTATCTAGTGCATGACCGCCGACATGATCGAACTGAATCCTGTCCGCCAGCGCATCACCGATCTGACCGATCGTGTGGTGTCGCTCAGGGGGTATCTTTGACTACGACGCCAAGAAAGAGCGTCTTGAAGAAGTAACGCGGGAGCTGGAGAGCCCCGACGTCTGGAACAATGCCGAATACGCGCAGAACCTGGGCCGTGAACGCTCCAGCCTGGAGAAGACCGTGGGCGGCATTGCCGCGGTGCTCGACGGCCTGACCGATGCGACCGAGCTGCTGGAACTGGCTGAATCCGAACAGGACGAAGACACCGCCCTGGCCGTGGTCGCCGATCTGGACAAGCACCAGGCCCACGTGGAGAAGCTGGAATTCCAGCGCATGTTCTCAGGCGAGATGGACAATGCCGCCGCGTTCGTCGACATCCAGGCCGGTGCCGGTGGTACCGAAGCCCAGGACTGGGCGGAAATCCTGCTGCGCATGTACCTGCGCTGGTGCGAATCGCGCGGCTGGAAGACCGAGCTGATGGAAGTGTCCGGTGGCGACGTGGCCGGCATCAAGTCGGCGACGCTGCGCGTGGAAGGCGATTACGCCTATGGCTGGCTGAAGACCGAGACCGGCGTGCACCGTCTGGTGCGCAAGTCGCCGTTCGACTCGGACAACCGCCGCCACACCAGCTTCACCTCGGTGTTCGTGTCGCCGGAAATCGATGACAACATCGACATCACCATCAACCCGGCCGACCTGCGTACCGACGTGTACCGCTCGTCCGGTGCCGGTGGCCAGCACGTGAACAAGACCGAGTCGGCGGTGCGTATCACCCACATCCCGACCAACATCGTCGTGGCCTGCCAGACCGGCCGCAGCCAGCACCAGAACCGCGACAACGCGATGAAGATGCTGGCCGCCAAGCTGTACGAACTGGAGATCCAGAAGCGCAACGCCGAGAAGGACGCAGTGGAAGCCACCAAGTCCGACATCGGCTGGGGCAGCCAGATCCGCAACTACGTGCTCGACCAGAGCCGTATCAAGGACCTGCGCACCGGCATCGAGCGTTCGGACACGCAGAAGGTGCTCGACGGCGACCTGGACGAGTTCGTCGAGGCCAGCCTGAAGGCCGGCCTGGCCGTGGGTTCCAAGCGCATCGATGCCTGATCCACGCGCCTGCGCAGTTATCATCGCCTCCGCACAGGGGGGCGATGTTGCGCAGCGAGAGTGAACGCCGGGAACTGGGCGGCTTCCTGAAAGCCTGCCGCGCCCGTGTCGACCCCGTCACGCTTGGCCTGCCGGCTGGGCGTCGGCGCACCCCAGGCCTGAAGCGTGAGGAAGTAGCGCTGGCCATCGGGGTCAGTGTCAGCTGGTACACCTGGATCGAGCAGGGCCGCGAAGTACGTGCCTCGCCCGAGGTGCTCGAGCGCCTGGCGAACGTGCTGCGCCTGAGCGATGACGAGCGCGCGTATGCCTTCGCGCTGTCCGGTTACGGCGTGCCGCTGGAATCGCCGGACGAAAGCGTGACCGACGGCCTGCGCCAGCTGGTGGAGGCGATGCAGCCGATCCCGGCGTACGTACGCAACACGCGCTTCGACATTCTGGCCTGGAACGCGGCCATTGCCGACCTGTTCGTGGATTACAGCCAGTTCCCGCAGAACCAGCGCAACACACTGTGGCTGATGTTTCTGTACGCGCCTTACCGCGAACGCATCCTCAACTGGGAAGAGATGAGCCGTGGCCTGCTGGCCGGGTTCCGGGCGGCGATGGCGCAGGCGCCGGACAAGGCACCGTTCCTGGCGCTGGCCGAGGACATTTCGGCGCAGAGCGAGCAGTTCCGCCTGTGGTGGCCGGAGCATGACGTCCGTCGTTTCGACGAGGGGGCGAAGAAGCTGATGCATCCCACGCGTGGGTTGCTGGACCTGCAGTACGTGGCGCTGGTGCCGGAAAGCCGGCACGACCTTTCGCTGGTGACCTACCTGCCGCGGAAGTAGGGGGTTTGTCCGGCAGGGCTTGCAGCCCTGCACCTGCTTCAAGCCACGTCCACGTCAAAAGCCAGAGCGGCATTCCGTGGGATGGCGGGGCACTGTGGGTTTGCGGGGACGCCGTAAACCCCCCTCCGGGGTCCGGCCCAGCCGCTGGCGGCTGTGCGTTCGGGCGCTCGCGAAGCAGTGCTTCGCAAGCAAAGCGCCCTCACCCATGGGGGCTTGGTCGCCGCTTGCTCGTGTGCGCTGTCCTGCGCACACGGCAAGACCGGGGTTGGGCGTCCTGCCCAACCCGCCCGAGGCATGTCTCGGGCCCATGCGGCTCACACCCCGCAAACCCACAGTGCCCCGCCTTCGACAGGTTCACGCGGCTGTTGGAACCTGCTGGTGGTGGGTGCCGACCGTTGGTCGGCACATCTGTCGGATATCGATATTCAAATGGGGTCAGAGCCCGTTGCGCAGCAACGGGATCCGACCCCGTGCCGACCAACGGTCGGCACCCACCAAAGCAGAACGCCGTGCTCCGACAGATCGCGGAGGTTTGTCGAAGGCGGGGTGGGTCCGGTTGAGGGGGTGTGAGCGGCATGGATGCCGCGACCAAGCCCCCATGGGTGAGGGCGCTTTGCTTGCGAAGCACTGCTTCGCAAGCGCCCGAACGCCCAGCCGCCAGCGGCTGGGCCGGTCTGGGGGTTTACGGCGTCCCCCTCAACCGGACCCACCCCGCCATCCCACGGAAAGCCAGCTTTTGACGTTGACGTTGCCGTGGCTTGAAGCAGGTGCAGGGCTGCAAGCCCTGCCATAACACCCCCTCCCTATACAGGTAAGTGCAGGTCACAGGATAAGCAGACGCCTTGTTGCTGCCATCGAACAGGTCCACATTCCTGTCCAGGACACGGGCCGCCGGCCCGTTGTCGAGACAAGAGGAGACCTGCATGTCCGCTGCCCCCACCACCGCCATCTCCCGCGATCCGGCCACCGGCCAGCAGATCGCCAGCCACCCCTTCGCCACCGCCGCTGAGTTGGAAGACCTCCTGCAGCGCGGCCAGGCCGGCTTCGTCGCCTGGAGCGCGCAGCCGCTGGACGCGCGCGCTGACGTGCTGCGTGCCATGGCCACCGTCCTGCGCCGTGACCGCGAGCCGCTGGCCGCGATGGCCACCGCCGAGATGGGCAAGGTCCATGCCGAATCGCTGGCCGAGATCGAGAAGTGCGCGCTGCTGTGCGATTGGTATGCCGATAACGGTGCGCAGTACCTGTGCGACGAGCCCACCCAGGTGCCTGATGACAAGGCCTACGTGTCCTACCTGCCGCTGGGCGTGGTGCTGGGCATCATGCCGTGGAACTTCCCATACTGGCAGGTGATGCGCGCGGCGGTGCCGATCCTGATGGGCGGCAACGGTTTCCTGCTGAAGCCGGCCGAGAACATCGTCGGCACCGCGCAGCTGCTCGATGCCGCCTGGCGCGAAGCCGGCCTGCCGGACGGCACCTTCATCGCCGCCAACATCAGCCGCGAGGGCACCAGTGCCGCCATCGCCGATGACCGCATCGCCGCCGTCACCCTCACCGGCAGCGTCGCCGCCGGCCGCAGCATCGCCGCCCAGGCCGGGCAGGCGCTGAAGAAGGTGGTGCTGGAACTGGGCGGCTCCGACCCCTTCATCGTGCTCGCCGATGCTGACCTTGATGCCGCGGTCGATGCGGCCGTGGCCTCGCGCTTCCAGAACACCGGGCAGGTCTGCATCGCCGGCAAGCGGATCATCGTCGAAGAGGCTGTCTACGAGCGTTTCGTGGCGCAGTTCTGCCAGAAGGTGCAGGCGCTGACCATCGGTGACGGCCGCGAAGCCGGCAACCGCATCGGCCCGATGGCTCGCCAGGACCTGCTCGAGCAGCTCGACGCACAGGTGCGCGCCTCGGTCGACGCCGGCGCGCAGCTGCTGGTCGGCGGCCATCAGCTGGATCGCCCGGGCAGCTTCTACGCACCCACCGTGCTGGCCGGGGTGGAGCCGGGGATGCAGGCCTTCGATACCGAGACCTTCGGGCCGGTGGCCTCGATCAGCCGCGCCCGCGACGCCGACCACGCAGTGGAGCTGGCCAACCAGAGCGAATTCGGCCTCAGCGGCAACCTGTGGACCGGCAACCATGAACGGGCCATGCAGCTGGCGCGCCGCCTGCAGACCGGCGGCGTGTTCGTCAACGGTTTCTCGGCCTCCGACCCGCGCGTGCCGATCGGCGGCGTGAAGAAGAGCGGCTTTGGCCGCGAGCTCTCGCACTTCGGCATCCGTGAGTTCGTCAACGCGCAGACGGTCTGGTTCGACAAGCGTTGACGCGCGGTTTCCACCCTTCCTGCAACGATCCACCATCAGTCCAGCGATAAGGACGGCATTCCAATGTCCAAGGGTTCAGATCTGCTTGTCGCCGCACTTGAGAACGAAGGCGTCGAGCGCATTTTCGGTATTCCCGGCGAAGAAAACCTCGACGTGGTCGAGTCGCTGCGCCATTCCAGCATCGAGCTGGTCATCACCCGCCACGAGCAGGCGGCGGTGTTCATGGCCGCCACCTACGGCCGCCTGACCGGCAAGCCGGGCGTGTGCCTGGCCACCCTCGGCCCGGGCGCGCTGAACTTCACCACCGGCGCGGCCTATGCGCTGCTGGGGGCATGGCCGGTCATCATGATCACCGGCCAGAAGGGCATCGTTGCCAGCAAGCAGGCGCGCTTCCAGATCGTGGACATCGTCAGCACGATGAAGCCGCTGACCAAGCTGGCCCGGCAGATCGTCTCGGCGCGCACCATTCCGACCATCGTCCGCGAGGCCTTCCGCGTGGCCCAGGAGGAGCGCCCGGGCCCGGTGCTGCTGGAGCTGCCCGAGGACATCGCCGCCACCGAGGTGGAGGGCGTTTCCCTCATTCCCACCCACGCGGTGGACCGGCCGATTGCCAGCCCGGAGGCGCTGGACCGCGCGGCGGAGATCATCCGCGGTGCCAAGCGGCCGCTGCTGATGATCGCCTCGGCGGCATCGCGCCCGCAGTCCAGCGAAGTGCTCTCGGCCTTCGTGCAGCGCGCCGGCATCCCGTTCTTCACCACGCAGATGGGAAAGGGCGCGGTGGCGGGTGGCTCGGGCCTGTACATGGGTACTGCGGCGCTGACCGAGCGCGACTACGTGCACATGGCCATCGACCAGGCCGACGTGATCGTGACCATCGGCCACGAAGTGACCGAGAAGCCGCCCTTTGTGATGCGCCCGGGTGGCCCGACCGTCATCCACATCGGCTACTCGCAGGCTGCGGTGGAGCAGGTGTATTTCCCGCAGGTGGAGGTGATCGGCGATATCGGCCGCTCGCTGACCCAGCTGGCCGACCGCATCGAGGGCGCCGTGGCGCATGCCGATGCGCTGCTGCCGCTGCGCGCGACCATCCTCGAGCACCTTGCCGACCGTGCCGAGGAAGCGGGCTTCACCCCGCAGCGACTGGTACATGACGTGCGCCACGTGATGCCGCCGGACGGCATCGTGGCGCTGGACAACGGCATGTACAAGATCTGGTTTGCGCGCAATTACCGCACCCAGGTGGCCAATACGCTGCTGCTGGACAATGCCCTGGCGACGATGGGCGCGGGCCTGCCGTCGGCGATCATGGCTTCGATCCTGTATCCCGAGCGGCGCGTGCTGGCGGTCTGTGGCGATGGCGGCTTCATGATGAACAGCCAGGAGCTGGAGACGGCGCGGCGGCTGGGGCTGAACCTGGTGGTGCTGATCCTCAACGACGGCGCCTACGGGATGATCCGCTGGAAGCAGGCGGTGGATGGCTTCACCGATTACGGCATGACCTTCAGCAACCCGGATTTCGTGAAGTACGCCGAGGCCTATGGCTGCAAGGGCCATGAGGTGACCGCCATCGAACAGTTCATCCTGACCCTGGAGGCGGCCTTCAACGAGGGCGGGGTGCACCTGGTCTCGGTGCCGGTGGACTACGCGGAGAACCAGCGGGTGCTGGTGGAGGAACTGCGGCAGGCGTTCCCCGGGAACGGGTGAAGTGGCGCCGGGCCGCGCCCGGCGGATTCCTGCCGACTGACCGCCGGGCATGGCCCGGCGTTACCGGCTCCGGCGGGGCCCGGGGAGGGCGGTTTTGGTATGCTGTCCAACCGGCTGCGCCGGGCGCTGTACCCCCCCTCCCACTACACGATTCCCGCAGATCCATGAGCGAAGCTACCGATACCCCCCCCGTCGACGAAAACAAGTTGATCGCCGAGCGCCGTGAGAAACTCAAAGCGCTGCGTGGGCAGGGCATCGCGTACCCGAACGACTTCCGTCGCGAGGACTTCGCCGGGCAGCTGCAGGCAGACTTCGCCGATGCCGGGACCTGGACCGCCGAGGCCCTGGAAGGCAACGGCCGCCAGGTGAAGATGGCCGGCCGCCTGATGGCCAAGCGCATCATGGGCAAGGCCAGCTTCGCCCAGATCCAGGACGAATCCGGCCGCATCCAGCTGTTCCTGCAGGGCGGCGCCCTGGGCGACGCCTACACCGCCTTCAAGGGCTGGGACGTGGGCGACATCATCGCCGTCGAAGGCGCCCTGACCCGTACCAAGACCGGCGAGCTGTCGGTCAAGGCCGAATCGATCCGCCTGCTGACCAAGTCGCTGCGCCCGCTGCCGGACAAGTGGCACGGCCTGGCCGACGTCGAGCAGCGCTACCGCCAGCGTTACGTCGACCTGATCGTGACCCCGGAATCGCGCGCGGTCTTCATCAAGCGCTCCAAGATCATCCGCGCCATGCGCGCGTGGCTGGACAACCGCGACTTCCTCGAAGTCGAGACGCCGATGATGCATTACATCCCCGGCGGCGCGGCGGCCAAGCCGTTCACCACCCACCACAACGCGCTGGACCTGGACCTGTACCTGCGCGTGGCGCCGGAGCTGTACCTCAAGCGCCTGACCGTGGGTGGCCTGGAGCGCGTCTACGAGATCAACCGCAACTTCCGCAACGAAGGCGTCAGCACCCGCCACAACCCGGAATTCACCATGATGGAGCTGTACGAGGCCTATGCCACGTACACCGAGATCATGGACCTGACCGAGGGCGTGATCCGTGACGTGGCCACCACCGTCAACGGTGGCACCGAAGTGGAGTGGGACGGCGCGAAGATCGACCTGGGCCCGGCCTTCCGCCGCTGGCGCATGGACGAGGCGGTGCGTCACCACAACCCGGAAATCTCGGCCGCCGACTGCACCGACCGCGAGGCGCTGCTGCGCCATTGCGAGCGCCTGAAGATCCGCGTCAAGCCGTCCTACGGCTGGGGCAAGCTGCTGCTGGAGATCTTCGAAGCGACCGTCGAACACACCCTGATCCAGCCCACCTTCATCACCGACCACCCGGTGGAGGTCTCGCCGCTGGCCCGTGCCAACGACAACGATCCGGGCTATACCGACCGCTTCGAGCTGTTCGTCAACGGCAAGGAGCTGGCCAACGGCTTCTCCGAGCTGAACGACCCGGAAGACCAGGCGCAGCGCTTCCAGGCCCAGGTGGCCGCGAAGGAAGGCGGCGACGACGAGGCCATGCATTACGACGCCGACTACATCCGTGCGCTGGAGTACGGCATGGCACCGACCGGCGGCCTGGGCATCGGCGTGGACCGCCTGGTGATGCTGCTGACGGGCAGCAGCTCGATCCGCGACGTCCTGCTGTTCCCCTACATGCGTCCCGAGCAGTAAGACGCAGTTCCGCTCCCGACTGTGCGCGCCGTCCCGGATCCGGGCGGCGCCATTGACGCGATCCGCACTCGGCGTATGGTTGTTGCACGGCCTTGACACCCGCTATGGCTTGATGGGGTAGCGAGGGCCGATGTGGAGAAGCGTCGATGTGGAGAACCCGCTTCACATTGTGACGACGATCATGAACCGGGGAGCTCGTGACGGGAGTCGTACCGATGCAGGGTGCCAGTGTGCACAGCGGCGGGGTATCCTCGCTGGCTGATCTTCCAGCGTGGTCGAGAAGGCAGGCAGAGAACGCCTTGAACATCGTCATCGTCGACGACCAGACGTCCGCAAGGACGATGCTGCGCCATGTCATTGAAGACATCGCGCCCGAATTGAGCGTGCACGACTTCGGTGATCCGCTCACCGCGCTTGCGTGGTGCGAGTCGTACCCGGTCGATCTGCTGCTGCTGGATTACCGCATGCCGGAGATGGACGGGCTGGAGTTCGCCCGCCGTTTCCGCCGGTTGCCCAAGCACCGCGACATCCCGGTGATCCTGATCACCGTGGTCGGCGACGAGCCGATCCGGCAGGCCGCCTTGGAAGCGGGCGTGATCGATTTCCTGGTCAAGCCGATCCGGCCGCGCGAACTGCGTGCGCGCTGCTACAACCTGCTGCAGCTGCGCCAGCAGGCCGAGAACGTGAAGCAACGTGCGCTGTCGCTGGAACAGCGGCTGCTGGCCAGCATGCACGAGGTGGAGGAGCGCGAACGCGAGACCCTTTCGCGGCTGGCGCGCGCCATCGAGTTCCGTGATGCCGGCACCAGTGCCTACCTCGAGCGCATGGCGCGCGTGGCCGGGCTGATCGCCGAGCAGCTGGGCCTGCCCGAAGAGGAGGTCAAGCTGATCGAGATGGCCGCCCCGCTGCACGACATGGGCAAGATCGCCATTCCCGATGCGGTGCTGCTCAAGCAGGGCAAGCTCAATGACGAGGAACTGGCGATCATGCGCCGGCATCCGCGCATTGGCCACGAACTGCTGAGTGGCAGCCAGAACCGCTTCATCCAGGTCGGCGCGTTGATCGCGCTGCGCCACCACGAACGCTATGACGGCAGCGGCTATCCCGATGGCCTGGTCGGCGACGCGATTCCGCTGGAAGCGCGCATCGTCGCCGTCGCCGATGTCTTCGACGCGCTGATCTCACCGCGCCCGTACAAGGAAGCATGGACGATGGAAGCGACCCTGGCGTACCTGTACGCCCAGCGCGGCCGCCTGTTCGACCCGCGCTGCGTGGATGCGCTGCTGCGGGGCCGCGAGCAGCTGGAACAGATCTGCGCCGAGCATTCCACCGCCTCGGCGCGGCCGGGGATGGGCGCGTGACATCCCTGCTGTCGCGGATCCGCCAGCGGTTGTCCCAGCGCCACGACAGCGAACACGGGCAGCAGATCGTCCGTATCGTGCTGATCAGCTTCATCCTGGCCTACGTGCTGCTGCCGGCGCCGCGCCACGACCTGCCGCACGACCAGTATGTGGGCGTGCTGGCGATCGTCCTGACCGGCCTGTCGCTGTCGCTGCTGCTGTTCGGCTGGCTGCTGTGGAAGCCGGGGCGCTCCGATCCACGCCGCGTGCTCGGCATGCTGGCCGACTACGGCCTGATCGCCGCGGGCATGGTGCAGATGGGTGAACCGCTGTCGTGGGTCTACATCGTGGTGATGTGGGTGACCGTCGGCAACGGCATGCGCTTCGGCAACAACTACCTCTACGTCGCCGTGGCGATGGCGATGGTCAGCTTCGGCAGCACCGTGCTGCTGACACCTTACTGGGAGCAGAACCTGCGACTGGCGATCGGGCTCTGGCTGGGCCTGGCTGCGGTACCGTTGTATTTTTCGACCCTGCTCAAGCAGTTGACCAAGGCCATGGCCGAGGCGCGGCGCGCCAGTGAAGCGAAGAGTCGCTTCCTGGCCAACATGAGCCACGAATTCCGAACCCCACTCAATGGATTGAATGGCATGACAGAAGTATTGGCGACGACTCGCCTGGACGATGAGCAACGCGAGTGCCTGAACACCATCCAGGCCTCTTCCCGCAGCCTGCTGGCGCTGGTCGAGGAGGTGTTGGACATCTCCGCGATCGAAGCGGGCAAGCTGCGCGTGGTGGCCGAGGATTTCGTGCTGGCCGACGTAGTCCAGGCCATCGGCCTGATCCTGCTGCCGCAGGCCAAGGCCAAGCACCTGGAGTACAAGGTCAAGGTGGCCGCGAACGTGCCCGCCACGCTGCGCGGCGACGTCGGCCACCTGCGGCAGATCCTGCTCAACCTGGCCGGCAACGCGGTGAAGTTCACCGACCACGGCAAGGTGGAAGTGCGCGTGGGCCTCGTCCACGCGGACACCAATGGCTCGGTGCGCCTGCGCTTCGACATCATCGATACCGGTATCGGCGTGCCGGTGGCCATGCGGCCGCGGCTGTTCGAAGCCTTCGAGCAGGCCGACGTCAGCATGGCCCGTCGCCATGAGGGCACCGGCCTGGGCACGACCATCGCCAAAGGCCTGGTCGAGGCCATGCACGGTGAGATCGGCTACCTGGACAGCCCGCCGCAGGGCAGCCACTTCTGGGTGGAGCTGCCGTTCGCGCCGCCGGAGCCGGTGGTGCCGGGTGCGGTACCCAGCGTGGCCGCCGGCGAGGACGTCGGCCCGGGCGGCAACGTCATCGCCTTCACCGACCCGTTCCTGCGCCACCGCGCCCGCGTGCGCAGCATGCAGATCCTGGTGGCCGACGACCACGAGGCCAACCGCATGGTGCTGCAGCGCCTGCTGCAGAAGGCCGGGCACAAGGTGATGTGCGTTGATGGCGGCGAGGCCGTGCTCGATGCGCTGGCCGAGAGCGAGTTCGACGCCGCCATCGTCGATCTGCACATGCCGGGCATGAGCGGCCTGGACATGCTGAAAGAACTACGCGTGATGCAGTCTGGCGGCGGCCCGCGCACGCCGGTGCTGGTGCTCAGTGCCGATGTCACCCCCGAAGCGATCCAGCGCTGCACCCAGGCCGGCGCGCATGCGTTCCTGGCCAAGCCCGTCGTGGCCGTGCGCCTGCTCGATACGCTGGCCGAGATCGCCAACAACGCCCAGCTGAAGGCGTCGGCGCCGCCGATCGTGCGCGCCGCCACCAACCTCGATGGCGTGCTCGACACCGGCGTGCTGGATGAGCTGGCCTCGCTGGGCATGGGCGACGGTTTCGAGCGTGAGTTCATCCGCCAGTGCCTGGAGGATGCAGAGAACTGCCTGCGCAAGGCCGAGGTCGACGGCGAGGCAGGCCGCTGGGGCGCCTTCCGCGAACAATCCCACGCGATCAAGGGCGTGGCCGGCAACCTGGGCCTGGTGCGTGCCGCCAACCGCGCCGGCGAACTGATGCGGATGGCCGACTGGCAGCTCAAGGCCGAATGGCGTCCGCGCCTGGCCGTGCTGCAGGGCGCGATCAAGGAAGGGCGGCAGGCCCTGGATGCACGCGCCGAGCGCAAGGCACGCGGCGCGGCCGACGACATGGAACGGTAGCGTCGAGCTTGCTCGACTGCCTTCGTTCCATGTAGTGCCGAGCCATGCTCGGCTGCATTCGGCGCGGTCCGCGATGCAAGGCATCCACGCAGCAAGGCATCCACGCATGGCGTGGATCTACTGGGTCTGCGACGCAAGGCACGCGGCGCGGCCGACGACATGGAACGGTAGCGTCGAGCTTGCTCGACTGCCTTCGTTTCATGTAGTGCCGAGCCATGCTCGGCTGCATTCCGCGCGGTCTGCGATGCAAGGCATCCACGCAGCAAGGCATCCACGCATGGCGTGGATCTACTGTCTTGGTCGCGCGAGCGCGAAAAAAAGCCCGGGGGCCAGCCGGGCTTGAACCCAGAGGGGGAGGAGAGCAATCAGGCGGCGTCGAGGCCGGCGCGACGGGTCTGTGCCTTGATCAGGCGATCCATCGTGCGCAGCGAACGATCACCCAGGGCCAGGGCGGAGTCGACCCAGACCTTGGTGATTTCCAGCAGCTCGTCGTAGCTGACCGACTGCGCCAGGTTGCGCGCCGCGTTCATGGCCAGGTACGACTGCGGCAAGCGCTGCTGGTGGCGGATCATGTCATCGACGGCGGCGCGGCCTTCCCCCTTCTTCACCAGCACGTCGACCACGCCCAGGGCGTGCATTTCCTCGGACGAATAGATGCGGCCGTCGAGGATGATCTTCTCGGCCAGCTGCGGCGACACCCGGCGGCACAGGAACGAGTACGCGCCCATGCCCGGGAACAGGCCGAACAGCACTTCGGGCAGGCCCATGCCGCAGCCTTCCTCGGCCACGATGGTGTGGCAGGCCAGAGCCATTTCCAGGCCGCCGCCCAGTGCATCGCCCTGGATCAGCGCAATCGAACGCACGTCACCGCCAAAGCCGGTGTGCAGGTGGTGCACGCCTTCCACGCAGCGCTGCGCATAGGTCAGCAGCAGGTCGCGGTTGCCTTCGCGGATCAGGCGGGTGAACAGGTCCAGGTCGCCGCCCAGGTTGTAGGCAGCGGCATCGGAGGCCAGCACGAAATGGCGCAGCCGCCCGCTGTGGCGCTGGGCCGGGCCGCGGGTGATGGCGCTCATGTAGCTCCACATCTCGTCCAGCATGTCCTTGCGGCAGCAGGGACGGATGCCCGTGGCCGCGTCGGCGTGCATGAACAACCAGTGGGCGGAGTCGTCGTCGTTGTCTTCGGTACGGATGGTGGCGAACGGCGAACCGCTGGCAGACAGCTTTTCAATGGTACTCATGGAAGGGTCCTCGGCATGCGGCCCGCAGAGAGAAGTGGTGGCCGGCGGGCCGAACGGTCCACACACGCGGCGATGCTACACCGGGCGCGGCACCGCGCACGCGAAAAGGCCCGGGTTGTTTCCAACCCGGGCCCCGAAGGTGTTCAAATTCGCCGAAAGCCTTACGTGGCGGGCGTATCGCGGAGCTCGCGACGGAGGATCTTGCCCACGTTGGTCTTCGGCAGCTCCTTTCGGAATTCTACGATTCTGGGGTGCTTGTAGCCGGTGAGGTTGGCCCGCGCGTGTTCCTTGACCATTTCGGCGGTCAGGTTCGGGTCCTTCTTCACGATGACCACCTTCACCACTTCACCGGACTTCTCGTCCGGCACGCCGACAGCGGCCACTTCCAGCACGCCCGGCATCATCGCGATGACGTCCTCGACCTCGTTCGGGTACACGTTGAAGCCGGACACCAGGATCATGTCCTTCTTGCGGTCGACGATGTAGAAGAATCCCTGCTCGTCCATCTTCGCCATGTCGCCGGTGTGCAGCCACTGGTCGGCATCGATGGCGGTGGCGGTTTCGTCGGGGCGCTGCCAGTAACCCTTCATCACCTGCGGGCCGCGGATGCACAGCTCGCCCACTTCGCCCATGGCCAGGGTGTTGCCGTTGTCGTCCTTGATGCAGGCATCGGTGGACGGGATCGGCAGGCCGATGGCGCCGTTGTATTCCTTCAGGTCCAGCGGGTTGATGCAGGCCGCCGGCGAGGTCTCGGTCAGGCCGTAGGCCTCGACCAGGGTCACCCCGGTCACCTTCTTCCAGCGCTCGGCCACCGCACGCTGCACGGCCATGCCGCCACCCAGGGTCACCTTCAGTGAGGAGAAGTCGACGGTGTCGAAGCCGGGGGTGTTGAGCAGGCCGTTGAACAGGGTGTTGACGCCGGTGATGGCGGTGAAGCGCACCGACTTGAGCTCCTTGACGAAGCCCTTCATGTCACGCGGATTGGTGATCAGGTGGTTGCAGCCACCGAACTTCATGAAGACCAGGCCGTTCGCCGTCAACGCGAAGATGTGGTACAGCGGCAGGGCGGTGATGATCCACTCCTTGCCCGGCTCGATGCCCGATGCGCCGATCCAGGCCGAGGCCTGCTGCATGTTGGCGATCAGGTTGCGGTTGGTCAGCATCGCGCCCTTGGCCACGCCGGTGGTGCCACCGGTGTACTGCAGGAAGGCGACGTCGTCGTGGTCGATCTCGACCTTGGGCAGGGTGTGGCGGCTGCCGAGCTTGAGCGCCTGGCGGAAGCGCACCGCGCCCTTCAGATGGTAGTTGGGCACCATCTTCTTGACGTACTTGAGCACGAAATTGACGATCGTGCCCTTCAGGCCGAGCAGGTCGCCCAGGCCGGTGGTGATGACGTGCTTGACCGGGGTGTCGGCGATTACCTGCTGGACGGTGTCACCGAAGTTATCGACCACCACCAGCGCGCTGACGCCGGCATCGACCAGCTGGTGCTTCAGCTCGCGCGCGGTGTACAGCGGGTTGACGTTGACCACGGTCAGGCCGGCGCGCAGCACGCCGAAGGTGGCGATCGGGTACTGCAGGCAGTTGGGCATCATCAGGGCGACGCGGTCACCCTTCTTGAGCTTCAGCTCACCCAGCAGGTAGGCGGCGAACTGCTCGACCAGAGCGTCGGTTTCGCCGTAGGTGAGGACCTTGCCGAAACTGGAGTAGGCGGGACGGTCGCGGAATTTCGCGACGGAAGCGTCGAAGACCGAAGCTACCGAATGGAACTCGTTGATGTCGATCTCGGCGGGAACGCCTTTCGGATAGCTCTGCAGCCAGGGACGATCCAGACTCATATTCCCCCTCCAGGAATCGTTTTTGATGGGTGCGGCGCGGACAGTATCCGCCAGAACCGCTCGCAGCAGCATACCGTTCCGTAGGGAAAACGCGAAGGGGGCGTCTGTGTCCGATAGTGCCGGCCGCTGGCCGGCATCGAGGGTGCCGGCCAGCGGCCGGCACTACCCGACGGATTGAGGGCCGTATACGTCAGCCGCGGCTGCGCGCCGGGGCACCGTTGGCCTTGTAGTAGGGCGCGGTGCTGCGGGCCAGCGGGGTGCGGCCGCGGATCACGTCGGCCAGCTTCTCGGCGATCATGATGGTCGGCGCGTTGAGGTTGCCGGTGACCACCTGCGGCATGATCGAGGCATCGACGATGCGCAGGCCGTCCAGCCCGTGTACGCGGCCCTGGCCATCGACCACCGCCATCGGGTCATCGGCGTGGCCCATCTTGTTGGTGCACGAGGGGTGGTAGGCGGTCTCGGCGTGCTCGCGCACGAAGCCATCAATCTGCGCATCGGTCTGCAGCTCGCGGCCGGGCGAGATCTCGCGGCCGCTGTAGGGTGCCAGCGCCGGCTGCGCGAAGATCTCGCGGGTGATGCGGATGGCCGCGCGGAACTCGCGCCAGTCCTGCTCGTGGGACATGTAGTTGAACAGGATGCTGGGGTGCACGCGCGGATCCTTGGAAACGACCTGGACGCGGCCACGGCTGGGCGAGCGCATCGAGCCGACGTGCATCTGGAAGCTGTGCGCCTTGATCGGGTTGGAGCCGTTGTAATTGATGGCCACCGGCAGGAAGTGGTACTGCAGGTTCGGCCAGTCGAAGGCCTCGTCGCTGCGGATGAAGCCACCGGCCTCGAACTGGTTGCTGGCGCCGATGCCGGTGCCCAGGAACAGCCATTCGGCACCGATGGCCGGCTGGTTGTGCAGCTTCAGTGCCGGGGCCAGCGACACCGGCTTCTTGCATTCGTACTGCAGGTACATCTCCAGGTGATCCTGCAGGTTGGCGCCGACGCCGGGCAGGTGGTGCACCAGGTCGATGTCCAGGCTGCGCAGCAGATCGGCCGGGCCGACGCCGGAGCGCTGCAGGATCTGCGGCGAGGCGATGGCGCCGCCACACAGCAGCACTTCGCGGCGGGCGGTGGCGCGCTGCGGCTGGTCGTTGTGCAGCCACTGCACGCCCACCGCGCGCTTGCCCGAGAACAGGATGCGGTCGGTGAGGGCGTGGGTGACGATGGTCAGGTTCGGGCGCGGCCTGGCCAGGTCCAGGTAGCCTCGGGCGGTGCTGGAGCGGCGGCCCTTCGGCGTGACCGTGCGGTCCATCGGGCCGAAGCCTTCCTGCTGGTAGCCGTTGAGGTCATCGGTGCGCGGGTAGCCGGCCTGCACGCCGGCTTCGACCATCGCGGCGAACAGTTCGTTGTTGCCGGCCTTGGGCGTGGTCACCCGCAGCGGGCCGTCGCCGCCGTGGTAGTCGTTGGCGCCGATGTCGCGGGTTTCGGCCTTGCGGAAGTAGGGCAGGCAGTCCAGGTAGGTCCAGTCTTCCAGGCCCGGCATGCTGGCCCAGTGGTCGTAGTCCATGGCGTTGCCGCGGATGTAGCACATGCCGTTGATCAGCGAGGAACCGCCCAGGCCCTTGCCGCGCCCGCAATCCATGCGGCGGTTGTTCATGAAGGGCTCCGGGTCGGTCTTGTACGCCCAGTTGTAGCGCTTGCCCTGCAGCGGGTAGGCCAGTGCAGCCGGCATCTGGGTGCGGAAGTCGAGGCGGTAGTCCGGGCCACCGGCTTCCAGCAGCAGCACGCTGACATCGGCATCCTCGGTGAGGCGGGTGGCCAGCACGTTGCCGGCCGAACCGGCGCCGATGATGATGTAGTCGTACTCGTTGGGGGTACTCATGGTTGTTCTCCTGCGGGCCGGGACGCGCGTTGCGCAGCTCTCCCGGCGGAATGTCGATCCGGCGTTCGCACCGGGCGGCTGGTTCAGGGCGCGCTGATCAGACCACGCTGATCAGAACACGCTGGCGTAGTCGCCCAGTTCGACCTGCACCGACTTGATGCGGGTGTAGTGGCCCAGCGTGGACAGGCCGTTCTCGCGGCCGACGCCGGACTGCTTGTAGCCGCCGACCGGCATTTCCGCGGGCGATTCGCCCCAGGTGTTGATCCAGCAGATGCCGGCTTCGAGGCGGTGGATGATGCGGTGGGCGCGGCTGATGTCACGGCTGACCACGCCGGCGGCCAGGCCGAAGGTGGTGTCGTTGGCGCGGCGCACGGCTTCGTCCTCGTCGTCGTAGGCGAGGATGCTCATGACCGGCCCGAAGATCTCCTCGCGGACGATGGTCATGTCATCGCGGCAGTCGGAGAACACGGTGGGCAGCACGTAGGCGCCCTCGGCCAGCGCGCCTTCCTCCGCACGGCCGCCGCCGGTCAGCAGGCGTGCGCCTTCGGCCTTGCCGCTGTCGATGTAGCGCAGCACGTTGTGCATGTGCGGGAAGCTGACCATCGGCCCGAAGTTGGTGTCGGCGGCCTGCGGATCGCCGATGCGGATGCGTTTGACCCGCTCGACCACGGCGGCCTCGAACGCGGCCAGCATGCTGCGCGGCACGAACACGCGGGTGCCGTTGGTGCAGACCTGGCCGGAGCTGAAGAAGTTGGCCATCACCGCGATGTCGGCGGCGCGGTCCAGATCGGCGTCATCGCAGATGACCAGCGGCGACTTGCCGCCCAGCTCCATGGTCACTTCCTTCAGGGACGACGACGCGGCGGCGGCCATGACCTTCTTGCCGGTGGCCACGCCGCCGGTGAAGGAGATCTTCTCGATCACCGGGTGTTCGGTGAGCCAGTTGCCGATCTCGCCGCCCGGACCCTGCACCACGTTGAACACGCCGTCCGGCACGCCGGCTTCGCTGTAGATCTCGGCCAGCTTCAGCGCGGTCAGCGGGGTCACTTCGGAGGGCTTGAACACCATGGCGTTGCCGGCGGCCAGTGCGGGCGCCGACTTCCACAGCGCGATCTGGATCGGGTAGTTCCAGGCACCGATGCCGGCGACCACGCCCAGCGGTTCGCGGCGGGTATAGAAGAAGCTCGATTCACGCAGCGGCAGCTGGATGCCTTCGATGGCGGTGGCCAGGCCGGCGTAGTACTCCAGCACGTCGGCGCCGGTGACGATATCCACCGTGGTGGTCTCGGCCAGCGCCTTGCCGGTGTCCAGGGTTTCCAGCTGGGCCAGCGCATCATTGCGTTCGCGCAGCAGATCGACCGCGCGGCGCAGGATGCGCGAGCGCTCCATCGCGGTCATCGCCGCCCAGACCTTCTGGCCTTCGGCCGCGCTCTGCACCGCGCGCTCGACGTCGGCCTGGCTGGCGATCTGCACTTCGGCCAGGACCTGGCCGTTGGCCGGGTTGATGGTCTGGAAGGTCTTGCCGCTGGTGGCGTCGACGCGTCGGCCGTGGATGTAGAGCTGTTGGACGGGCAGGGTGGGCATGGGGGTACTCCTGGAAACAAAGGGGGAAGGGCTTGAGGCTGCTTATACGCCCTCGGGCTGCAGCTGGAAGTCGATGTAGGCGTAGGCCAGCGCGCGGGCGGCGGCGGTGTCGAACGGGCCACCGACCAGGCTGCCGCGCAGCCACAGGCCGTCGATCATCGCGGCCAGGCCGCGGGCGGCATCGCGGGCGCGTTCGGCCGGCAGCGCGCGGTGGAACTGATGGGCCAGGTTGGAATACAGCCGTTGGTCGTTGATGCGCTGCAGGCGGGCCAGTTCCGGCTGGTGCATGCTCGCCGCCCAGAAGGTCAGCCAGACGCGCATGGCCGGGCCGCTGGTCTGGGTCTGGTCGAAGTTGCCATCGACCAGCGCGCGCAGCTGGGCCCGCGGATCTGCATCGGCCTTGGCGCGGTACTGGGCGAAGGCGTCTTTCAGTTCGTTGAGGATCTGCCGCATCGCGGCGTTGAGCAGGCCGGCCTTGTCGCCGAAGTAGTGGGCGACGATGCCGGTGGACAGGCCAGCCTGGCGGGCGATGGTCGCCACGGTGGCGTCGGCCAGGCCGATATCGTGGATCACCTGGAAGGTGGCCTGGATCAGCTGCTCGCGGCGGATCGGTTCGATGCCTTTCTTCGGCACGGTCTCACCTGGGGCATAGGCGTTGGCCCGAGGTGGACAGTATCGCGTTTGTTGATTGAACGTTCAATCAACAAAAAGTGAAGGTGGCGTTTGAATGGGGGTTCGGGGTCAGAGCCCTTTCCTTTGGAAAGGGATCCGACCCCGGGATCCGACCCCTTGGCTTACAGGCGGAGGGCGGCTTCCAGCAGCGGGGTGGCCCAGGCGGGCGTGGCCGCCAGCTGGGCGAGGTTGTCGGGCTCGGGGTACAGCACCTGGCCATCTTCCATCTGCAGCAGCAGCCGGGGGTCGGGCACGGCTTCGCCGGGGGCGGCTTCGGCGCTGTTGTCGTAGACCTGCAGCTGGGCCAGTACCGGCATCAGCCGGATCAGGTTCTGCTGCGCCAGTGGCCAGCGGCGTCGGATGTCGGCTTCGTTGATCGGGTGCCCGCCCGAGCGCACGCGGGCCTGGACCCGGGCGATGTGCTGTTCCGGGCTGGACAGGCCGCAGAACCACATCAGCACATCGTGGCTGTGGCTGGCTTCATGCAGCAGGGCGGCGATTGAATTGCCGCCCAGGGTGGTTTCAAAGGCGTGGTTGCGGCGCCGGTCCAGCGCATCGCGGATGCGGTTGACGCCTTCCTGCCAGGCCTGGGCGTTGGCCTCGGCCTGCGACAGCCCGGTGATGCCGCGCAGTTCGCGGGCGAAGGTGTCGGGGTTGAACCAGTTCAGCCCGGCCTCGCGCAGCACATGGCCGCCCACTGAACTCTTGCCGGCGCCATTGACGCCGGCAAGGACGTACAGGAAAGGCCGCGCCATCAGTGGCCGGTGCCGGCCTTGACCTGCCCGCCAAGGCGGGCAGGGCGGCGCAGCAGGTCGCGTGCGCTGCTGCCGGCCTGGGCCTGCTGCAGTACCGCCAGGCGCTGGTCGAAGCCGGCGCGCAGTTCAGCCAGGCCCGGGGCTTGGTCGCGCAGCTCCTCAAGCGAGGCTTCCAGCGCCTCCACGCGCGCCTGCAGGGCGCGGTACTGCTCGATGGAGACGATGACCGCCTGCGGTTCGTTATGGTTGGTGACCACCACCATGCGCTGGTCGCGGACCTCCTGCATGACCTTGCGCCAGTGTTCCTTCACCGACGAGGCGGTGGTGTGGGTCAGCTCGTTGATGGGGTCGAAGCGGACGGGCAGGTGAAGCATGGCTGGCTCCAGAAGGGGTGACCTGTGGCGCTAGCCTACACCGGATGTGGACGAATTTCATGAATGATGAAAAACATCATGACTATGAAAATTAGAGGCAGCTATTTCATCCCATTCCTAAAGACGCCATACGCCGCCGTATTGCACCATCACAGGCCGTTCCGTGAGGGAGAGTGCGATGCGCATTGCCGTGAGTTGCCTGCTGTTCTGTAGTTCCGCCGTGGCCTTGGCGCAGACGCCGCCACCGATGCAGCAGTTGGATTACCCGGTGCTGGCGATCGGCGACACCGGCCAGTTCCGGGTGCAGGTGCCGGCCTACGCCGGCGGCCAGGGCCGGGTGTCGTACGCGGCGCATGCGCTGATGCCGGGCAGCAGTGAGGACCGGGGCTACCGGTTCGTGGCCGTGCACTGCGAGGATCCCGGGTTCACCCCGGTCGTGCACTACGAGAATCGTGGGGTGGTGTGTTCGC
This sequence comes from Stenotrophomonas sp. SAU14A_NAIMI4_5, assembly GCF_003086795.1. Lineage (NCBI taxonomy): Bacteria > Pseudomonadati > Pseudomonadota > Gammaproteobacteria > Lysobacterales > Lysobacteraceae > Stenotrophomonas > Stenotrophomonas sp. SAU14A_NAIMI4_5. The sequence goes on from NZ_CP026003.1 coordinate 2,156,989, forward strand.
GTATTGGCCAGGCGGAGCACCCGGCGTTCGAGATGGTGGTGACGGTGGTCAATACCGGCGCCGCTGAGGGCGAGACCGTGATGGAAGAGGGGCTGCGCGGGCTGGTGTACGACGTGGGGCCGACGGCGGCCCCGTGGCGGATCTATGGCGTGCGGCCGTAGCGGCTGACGCCCTGGTGGGTGCCAACCTTGGTTGGCACTCCATGCCTTGGTAGGTGCCAACCTTGGTTGGCACGTTGGGATCAGTCTAGCATGTCTCGACTCTACAGAGGGCGGCCCATTGCCCTGGTAGGTGCCAACCTTGGTTGGCACGTTGGGATCAGTCGAGCAAGCTCGACTCTACAGAAGTCCGGACATTACCGGCCGGCGAGCTGGCGCAGCACGTACTGCAGCAGGCCGCCGTGGCGGAAGTACTCGACTTCCTTCGGGGTCAGCAGCATCACCGAGACCTCGAAGGTCTTCTTCGTGCCATCGGCCTTGGTCGCGGTCACCGTGGCGCGCTTGCTGGCGCCGTCTTCCAGGCCGGTGATGTCGATCGTCTCCGAGCCGTCCAGGCCCAGCGACTGTGCGTTCTCACCGTTGCGGAACTGCAGCGGCAGCACGCCCATGCCGACCAGGTTGGAACGGTGGATGCGCTCGAAGCTCTCGGCCACGACCGCCTTCACGCCCAGCAGCAGGGTGCCCTTGGCCGCCCAGTCGCGCGACGAGCCGGTGCCGTATTCCTTGCCGGCCAGCACCACCAGCGGCACGTTGTCGGCCTTGTACTTCATGGCCGCGTCGTAGATCGCCAGCTTTTCCGGCTGGCCACCGTTGGCCGGGTAATACAGCGTGTTGCCGCCCTCTTCGCCACCGAACATCAGGTTCTTGATGCGGATGTTGGCGAAGGTGCCGCGCACCATTACGTCATCGTTGCCGCGGCGGCTGCCGTAGCTGTTGAAGTCGGCCGGCTGCACGCCGTGTTCCTGCAGGAACCGGCCTGCCGGCGAATCCTTCTTGATGTTGCCGGCCGGGGAGATGTGGTCGGTGGTGATCGAATCGCCGAACAGGCCCATCACCCGCGCGCCGTGCACATCATCGATGCTGCCGGTCTGCATGGTCATGCCGTCGAAGTACGGCGGGTTCTTGATGTAGGTGGAGGCATCGCTCCACTCGTACAGGTTGCCGTCCGGCGAGGCGATGGTGTTCCAGCGGGTATCGCCCTTGAACACGTCGGCGTAGTTCTGCTTGAACATCTCCGGCCCGATGGTGGCGGCGATGACATCGCCGATTTCCTTGTTGCTCGGCCAGATGTCGCGCAGGAACACCGGCTGGCCATCGCTGCCGGTGCCCAGCGGCTGGGTGGTCAGGTCGATATCGGTGGTGCCGGCGATGGCATAGGCCACCACCAGCGGCGGGCTGGCCAGGTAGTTCATCTTCACTTCGGGGTGCACGCGGCCCTCGAAGTTGCGGTTGCCCGACAGCACCGAGGTGACCACCAGATCGCCCGTGGCGATACCGGCGCTGACTTCGGCCGGCAGCGGGCCGGAGTTGCCGATGCAGGTGGTGCAGCCGTAGCCGACCACGTAGAAGCCGATCTTCTCCAGCTCCTTCAGGACGCCGGCCTTTTCCAGGTAATCGGTGACCACGCGCGAGCCCGGGCCGAGCGAGGTCTTCACCCACGGCTGGCGGTTCAGGCCCTTGGCCGCGGCGTTGCGGGCCAGCAGGCCGGCGCCGATCATCACCGCCGGGTTGGAGGTGTTGGTGCAGGAGGTGATGGCGGCGATGACCACCGCGCCATCTTTCAGGCGCACCTTGCGGCCCACGGTCTCGATGTCGGCGTAGCCCTTGGCCAGCTGCTCGTTGCCGACCGCCGCACCGCCGCCTTCGTTGACGAAGGTGGAGACATCGGCGCTGCGCTTGTCACGGTTGGCGGTGAGGCCGACCAGCGCTTCGCGGTAGTTCTTCTGCACGTCTTCCAGCAGCACGCGGTCCTGCGGGCGCTTGGGGCCGGCCAGCGAAGGCTTCACGGTGCCCATGTCCAGTTCCAGCGTGGTGCTGTACTGGGCCGGCGCGCTGCCGGGTTCGTGCCACAGGCCCTGGGCCTTGGCGTAGGCCTCGACCAGGTTGATCTGCTCGTCGCTGCGGCCGGACAGGCGCAGGTAGTTCAGCGATTCGTGATCGATCGGGAAGATGCCGCAGGTGGCGCCGTATTCGGGCGCCATGTTGCCGATCGTGGCGCGGTCGGCCAGCGGCAGGTGCTGCAGGCCGTCGCCGTAGAACTCGACGAACTTGCCGACCACGCCGAGCTTGCGCAGCATCTGGGTGACGGTCAGCACCAGGTCGGTGGCGGTGGCGCCCTCGGGCAGCTTGCCGGTCAGCTTGAAGCCGACCACCTGCGGGATGAGCATCGAGGAGGGCTGGCCGAGCATGGCCGCCTCGGCCTCGATGCCGCCCACGCCCCAGCCGAGCACGCCGATGCCGTTGATCATCGTGGTGTGGCTGTCGGTACCGAACACGGTATCGGGGTAGGCGACGGCGCGGCCGTCCTTGTCGGCGGCCATTACCACGCGGGCCAGGTTTTCCAGGTTCACCTGGTGGACGATGCCGGTGTTGGGCGGCACCACCTTGAAGTTGTCGAAGGCCTTCTGGCCCCAGCGCAGGAAGCCGTAGCGTTCCTGGTTGCGCTGGAATTCGATCTTGCCGTTGAGGTCCAGCGCGTCGGGCTTGCCGAACACATCGACCTGCACCGAGTGGTCGATGACCAGTTCGGAGGGGATCTGCGGGTTGATCTGCTCGGGCTTGCCGCCCAGCTTGACCACCGCATCGCGCATGGCGGCCAGGTCGACCACGCAGGGCACACCGGTGAAGTCCTGCAGGACCACGCGCGCGGGCATGAAGGCGATTTCGGTATCCGGCTCGGCGCTGGGCTGCCAACGCGCCACCGCTTCGATGTGGTCGGGGCCGACGGTGGCGCCGCCGTCCTCGTGCCGGAGCAGGTTCTCCAGCAGGATCTTCATCGAGTAGGGCAGGTGGGAGATGTCGAAGCGCTTGCCGAGCGTGGGAAGGCTGAAGTAGTCGTAGGTCTTGCCGCCGACGTCCAGCTGGCTGCGGGTGGAGAACGAATCGCTCATGCGGGATGACTCCTCTTGCGGATGGCTTGCTCTGGCCCGTTCGGAAGCGGGCCTGCTTGCGGTCGCCGCGGGCCTGGTGGCCCCGGTCGTCCCAGTATGAATGCATTCACGTGGGGCGGGGCCAGCCTGCGGCATCGGGTCCAGATTACAGGGGCAGGTGTATGGCGTATGTCATGGATGTGGCGGATCCTTTGCGGTGCAAGGGCTGGAGTACCCTTGGCCGGGTTCAGGGTGGAAGTATGCCCGGCAAAGTATGTATAATTTGTGCATACCGAAGAGGGCCTACCCATGGAAGCCACTGTTGCAGAGCGCGGACAGATCACCCTGCCCAAGGCAGTGCGTGACGCGCTGGGTCTGACCAAGGGCACCCAGCTGAAGGTCGAGCTGGAGGGCAGCCGGATCATCCTGCGCAAAAGCGTGGACGACGCGATCTCGCGCGCCCGCGGCAAGTTCGCGCTGGACGGCTTCGAGTCGTCCGAAGCGGCCGTGCGCTCGGTGCGCGACGAGGAATAAGCCGTGATGATCGCCGTTGATTCCCCGGTCCTGGTCGAACTGCTCAGCAACGGCCCGCAGGCCGATGCGGTGGAAGCCATCCTGCGGCAGAGCCTGGTCGGCGGCCGCGTGGTGGTCTGCGGCGCGACCCTGGCCGAAGTCTGCGCCTCGCTGCGCGGCGGCGCCGAGGTGCTGGAAGCACTGGAAGAAATGGGCGTGCACTTCAATGCGCTGGAGGCCAAGTCGGCCCTGCGCGCCGGCGAGATGCACCGCCGCCACCGCCAGCGCAGCGGCAGCCGCCGCAGCCTGGACGAATTCATGGTCGGCGCCCACGCACTGCTGCAGTGCGATGGCCTGATCACCTGGAACGACACGTTTTACCGCGACTACTTCAAGGGCCTGAAGCTGATCGTGCCGCAAGCCTGAGCCCATCTTTTTTTCAACCTACGCATTACCCGGGAGTTGTCATGTTGGAAGCCTACCGCCACCACGTCGCCGAGCGCGCTGCGCTTGGCATCCCGCCGCTGCCGCTGAGCGCGCAGCAGACGGCCGATGTCATCGAACTGCTGAAGAACCCGCCGCAGGGCGAGGCCGAGTTCCTGCTCGACCTGCTGACCCACCGCGTGCCGGCCGGCGTCGACGATGCTGCCAAAGTCAAAGCCTCGTACCTGGCAGCCATTGCCCTGGGCAGCGAGCAGAACCCGCTGATCAGCCGCGAGCGCGCCACCGAACTGCTGGGCACCATGCTCGGCGGTTACAACGTCGCCCCGCTGGTGCAGCTGCTGGACGATGCGGCCATCGGCACCATCGCCGCGGCCGGCCTGAAGAAGACCCTGCTGGTCTTCGATGCCTTCCATGACGTGCAGGAAAAGGCCAAGGCGGGCAACGCCAACGCCCAGTCCGTGCTGCAGAGCTGGGCCGATGCCGAATGGTTCACCAGCAACCCGGAAGTGCCGCAGAGCCTGACCGTCACCGTGTTCAAGGTGCCGGGCGAAACCAACACCGACGACCTGTCGCCGGCCCCGGACGCGACCACCCGCCCTGACATTCCGATGCACGCCCTGGCGATGCTGAAGAACAAGCGCGACGACGCGGCGTTCACCCCGGAAGAAGACGGCAAGCGCGGCCCGATCCAGCAGATCCTCGATCTCAAGGACAAGGGGCACCTGGTGGCCTACGTGGGCGACGTGGTCGGTACCGGTTCCTCGCGCAAGTCGGCCACCAACAGCGTGCTGTGGTGGACCGGCGATGACATTCCGTTCATCCCGAACAAGCGCGCCGGCGGCGTCTGCCTGGGCGGCAAGATCGCTCCGATCTTCTACAACACCATGGAAGATGCCGGCGCCCTGCCGATCGAGCTGGACGTTTCGCAGATGGAGCACGGCGACGTGGTCGAGCTGCGTCCGTACGACGGCAAGGCACTGAAGAACGGCGAAGTGATCGCCGAGTTCGAAGTGAAGAGCGACGTGCTGTTCGACGAAGTGCGCGCCGGTGGCCGCATTCCGCTGATCATTGGCCGTGGCCTGACCGGCAAGGCGCGTGAAGCGCTGGGCCTGGCCCCGACCGACCTGTTCCGCCTGCCGGTGCAGCCGGCCGACAACGGCAAGGGCTTCTCGCTGGCGCAGAAGATGGTCGGCCGCGCCTGTGGCCTGGCCGAAGGCCAGGGCATGCGCCCGGGCACCTACTGCGAACCGAAGATGACCTCGGTCGGCTCGCAGGACACCACCGGCCCGATGACCCGTGACGAGCTGAAGGACCTGGCCTGCCTGGGCTTCTCGGCCGACCTGGTGATGCAGTCGTTCTGCCACACCGCTGCGTACCCGAAGCCGGTGGACGTCAAGACCCACCACACCCTGCCGGAGTTCATCTCCACCCGTGGCGGCGTCTCGCTGCGTCCGGGCGACGGCGTGATCCACAGCTGGCTCAACCGCATGCTGCTGCCGGACACCGTCGGTACCGGTGGTGACTCGCACACCCGTTTCCCGGTGGGCATTTCGTTCCCGGCCGGTTCGGGCTTGGTCGCCTTCGCTGCTGCCACCGGCGTGATGCCGCTGGACATGCCGGAATCGGTGCTGGTGCGCTTCAAGGGCCAGATGCAGCCGGGCGTGACCCTGCGTGACCTGGTCAACGCGATCCCGCTGTACGCCATCAAGTCGGGCCTGCTGACCGTGGCCAAGGCCGGCAAGAAGAACATCTTCTCCGGTCGCATCCTGGAAATCGAAGGCCTGCCGGAGCTGAAGGTCGAACAGGCGTTCGAACTGTCCGACGCCTCGGCCGAGCGTTCGGCCGCCGGTTGCTCGGTGCGCCTGAACAAGGAACCGATCATCGAGTACCTGACCAGCAACATCACCCTGCTGAAGTGGATGATTGCCGAGGGTTACCAGGATCCGCGTTCGCTGCAGCGCCGTATCGAGAAGATGGAAGCCTGGCTGGCCAACCCGGAGCTGCTGGAGCCGGATGCCGACGCCGAGTACGCCGCCGTCATCGAGATCGACCTGGCCGACATCCACGAGCCGATCGTGGCCTGCCCGAACGACCCGGACGACGTGAAGACGCTGTCTGAAGTCGCTGGCGCCAAGATCGACGAAGTGTTCATCGGTTCGTGCATGACCAACATCGGTCACTTCCGTGCCGCTGCGAAGCTGCTGGAAGGCAAGCGCGACCTGCCGACCCGCCTGTGGGTGGCCCCGCCGACCAAGATGGATGCCTCGGAGCTGACCAAGGAAGGCGTGTACGGCACCTTCGGCGCCACCGGCGCACGCATGGAAATGCCGGGCTGCTCGCTGTGCATGGGCAACCAGGCGCAGATCCGCGAAGGCTCCACTGCGATGTCGACCTCGACCCGCAACTTCCCGAACCGTCTGGGCCGCAACACCAACGTGTACCTGGGTTCGGCCGAGCTGGCCGCGATCTGCTCGCGTCTGGGCCGCATCCCGACCAAGGAAGAGTACATGGCCGATGTGGGCGTGATCGCCCAGAGCGGCGCGGAGATCTACCGCTACATGAACTTCGACCAGATCGAGGAGTATCAGGACGTGGCCAAGACGGTCGCTGCCTGATGCGGTAGTGCCGGCCGCTGGTCGGCATCCCGTTGAAACGCAGAACCCCCGGTGAGAGCCGGGGGTTTTTTGTGGGCGGACGATGCCCGGTAGTGCCGGCCGCTGGCCGGCAGCCGTGTGATGGGCGCAGGCATGCCGGCCAGCGGCCGGCACTACCGGGCTTCAGCGATAGCGGAACGGCCAGGCGTCCGGGCCGTCATTGCTGCGTTCGGCGCAGACGTCGCGGAAGGTCTGCAGGAAGGCCTGCTGTGGCCGCGTCGGGTGCCAGTCGGCGCGGGTGGTCAGGCCGATGCGGCGGCGCAGGGCGCGGCCGGCCAGGCCCAGTTCGGCCAGCAGGCCGGCCTGGCGTTCGATCAGGAACTGGTCGCGTGACATCAGGGTCAGCCAGTCATCCTCCAGCAGCAGGCCGCGGGTGATCACCAGCGAGCCGCATTCGATGCGCAGCACCGGTGGCTCGTGGCCGTTGTCGCGGAACATCCGCTCCCAGCGTGCACGCACCGGCGCGCCGGTGGCCGGGATCACCCACGGATAGTCCAGCAGTTGCTCGAAACGCCATGGCAGCTGCGCGGCGAGAGGGTGGTCGGCGCGGCCGACGATGACCGGGTCATCGTCGAACAGGCCTTCCTGCACCACGTCGGGCACCGCGCTGAGGTCGCGCATGGCGCCGACCAGCAGGTCCAGGCTGCCTTCGCGCAGGTCGGACAGCAGCTCCGAAAACGGACCTTCCACCACGTTCACCGTGGCGCCCGGCCAGGCGCGCGCGAATCGGGCCAGTGCCTGTGGCAGCAGCAATGCGCGCGCCAGCGGCATCACCCCGATGGCCAGGCGGCCGCCGTGCTGGTCGCGGGTGGCGGCCAGTTCGTCCAGGCCGGTGGCCAGCTCGGACAGTGCCAGGCGGACCCAGCGCAGCAGACGGGTGGCGGCGGGCGTGGCCAGCAGGGCCTTGCCACGCCGCTGCAGCAGGGGAACCTCGATCACCGCTTCCAGTTCGCGCACCGCGCGGTGCATGGCCGGCTGCGAAACCCCGGCGCGCGCTGCCGCGAGCGTGAAGCTGCCCGCGCTGTCCACCGCGTTGAGGGCGCGCAGCTGGCTGAGTGTCAGTCGCCGTTCGATGGTTGCCAGTGCAGGCAGGCGCGCCGCACGCCGGGCCGCGCGTACGCCACGGGCGAGGTAGGCGAGGGCGCGTTCGATGCGCGGTGCGAGCAGGCGCGTCGCTTCGGTTGCGACCATGCCGCCGGGCTGGCGGTCGAACAGCGGCGCATCCAGCTGCCGTTCCAGCCGCGCGATGGCCTGGGTGAGCGCGGGCTGGGACAGATTGAGGTGCGGCGCGGCCGCGCTGATGCCGCCGTGCGCGTGTACCGCCACCATCGCGTGCAGGTGTTTCAGGTTCAGCTCGGGCAGTCCATTCATGGCACAACTATAACCAGATTGAATGGGCCGGACGAAAAACGATCTTGAGGGGTCTGCATGACGCGGAACAGACTGCGCCATCGCCAACGAAGGATGGATGGATGTCCCGCGTCATCACCCGTATCGAGCGCGCCGAACTGGCGCTGATCCAGTCACTGGCCGAGGCCGGCGTGGCCACCGTGCATGAGGCACAGGGTCGCAGTGGCTTGCTGCATCCGCGGCTGCGGCCGATCTACAGCGGCGCGCGCATCGCCGGCAGTGCGGTCACCGTATCGGTGCCGCCGGGCGACAACTGGATGATGCATGTGGCCATCGAGCAGCTCGGCGAGGGCGACATCCTGGTGGTGGCACCGACCAGCGACTGCACCGATGGCTACTTCGGCGACCTGCTGGCGACTTCGGCGCAGGCCCGTGGCTGCCGTGGCCTGGTCATCGATGCGGGCGTGCGCGATGTGCGCGAGCTGACCGCGATGGGCTTCCCGGTGTGGAGCCGGGCGGTGCACGCGCAGGGCACGGTGAAGGAAACCCTGGGTTCGGTGAACGTGCCGCTGGTCTGCGGTGGCGCTCTGGTGAATGCGGGTGACGTGGTGATCGCCGACGATGACGGCGTGTGCATCGTGCCGCGCGCCGATGCGGCGCGGGTGGCCGCCGAAGCCCAGGCACGTGAAGCACGCGAGGCCGACAAGCGCGAGCGTCTGGCCCGTGGCGAACTCGGCCTGGACATCTACGCCATGCGTGAGCGCCTGGCCGCCAAGGGCCTGCGCTATGAATAAGGGCGTGCGCGCGATGTGGATGCGCGGAGGCACGTCCAAGGGCGGGTTCTTCCTCGCCCAGGACCTGCCGGCCGATGCCGCCGCGCGTGATGCCTTCCTGCTGCGTGCCTATGGTTCGCCGGACGTGCGCCAGATTGACGGCATGGGCGGCGGCGACCCGCTGACCTCCAAGGTCGCCGTGGTTTCGCCCTCGCAGCGCGAGGATGCCGACGTGGATTACCTGTTCCTGCAGGTCTTCGTCGACCAGGCGCTGGTGAGTGACGCGCAGAACTGCGGCAACATGCTGGCCGGCGTGGGTCCGTTCGCGATCGAGCGCGGCCTGGTGGCGGCGCGCGATGGGGTGACCGAGGTGCGCATCTTCATGGCCAACACCGGCACCCTGGCAACGGCCAGCGTGCAGACACCAGACGGTGTGGTGAGCTATGCCGGTGACGCGCGCATCGACGGCGTACCGGGTACCGCCGCACCGCTGCCACTGGCCTTCGAGGACACCGCGGGTTCCAGCTGCGGCGCGCTGCTGCCGACCGGCAACGTGGTGGACGTGATTGACGGCGTGCAGGCCACCCTGATCGACAACGGCATGCCCTGCGTGGTGCTGCGCGCGTCCGACCTGGGCATCAGCGGCTACGAGGACCGCGCCACGCTGGACGCGGACGAGACCTTGAAGGTCCGCCTGGAGGCGATCCGCCTGCAGGCGGGGCCGAAGATGAACCTGGGCGATGTGGCGGAGAAGTCGGTGCCCAAGATGATGCTGGTGGCCGCACCTGCCGACGGCGGCGCGATCTGCGTGCGCTCGTTCATCCCGCACCGCTGCCATGCCTCCATCGGCGTGCTGGGTGCGGTGACGGTGGCCACGGCCTGCCTGCTGCCGGGCTCGCCGGCCCATGCACTGGCCCGGTTGCCGGGCGGGCAGGTACAGACCCTGGCGGTGGAGCACCCCAGCGGGGCCACGACCTGCGTGATTGAACTGGACGAGGACGGCCAGGTGGCCCGCGCGGCCATGCTGCGCACCGCACGGAAGCTGTTCGACGGCGCACTGTTCGACTGAACAGGCAGCGCCTTTCTATTCTCTGCGACCTGGGAGGGTTGTTATGACCGTGGTAGGGAAGCGGCCGGGCCGCTTTGGAATCTTTGGCCAGTTGTGGTTCCAGGTGCTGGCCGGCACCGTGATCGGCGTATTGCTGGGCTGGCTGCAGCCGGACCTGGGTTCGGCGATGAAGCCGCTGGGTGATGGCTTCATCAAGCTGATCCGGATGATGATCGGACCGATCATCTTCGTCACCGTGGTGCACGGCATCGCCGGCATGCGTGACATGCGCAGCGTGGGTCGGCTGGCGCTGAAATCGCTGATCTACTTCGAGGTGATCACCATCCTCGCGTTGATCGTCGGCCTGGTGGCGGTGGACCTGTGGAAGCCCGGCGCCGGCATGAACATCGACGCGGCGACGATCGACATGGCCAGCATCCAGGGCTATGTGCACACCGCCCATGACCAGTCGATCGTGGCCTACATCATGGCCATCATCCCCAACACCCTGGTCAGTGCCTTCACCGAGGCGCACGTGCTGCAGGTGCTGTTCGTGGCCGTGCTGTTCGGCGTGGCCCTGGCCGCCGTCGGCGAGCGCGGCAAGCCGGTGATGGATGTGATCGAGAGCGCCTCCGGTGCGCTGTTCAAGATCATCGGCTACATCATGTACGTGGCGCCGATCGGTGCGTTTGGTGCCATCGCCTTCACCGTCGGCCAGTTCGGGGCTGCCTCGCTGCTGTCGCTGGGCGAGCTGATCATCGAGTTCTTCGTGGTCTGCGGGCTGTTCACCGTGCTGGTGCTGGGCACAGTGTGCTGGTGGACCGGTGCCAGCCTGTGGCGCCTGCTGGGTTACCTGCGCGACGAGATCATCATCGTTGCGGCCACCACCTCCACTGAAACGGTGCTGCCGCGCCTGATCGAGAAGATGAAGAAGCTGGGCTGCGAAGAGGGCGTCGTCGGCTTCGTGATTCCCGCCGGCTACTCGTTCAACCTGGATGGCACCTGCCTGTACCTGACCACGGTGGCGATCTTCCTGGCCCAGGCCACCAATACCGAACTGACCGTGTGGCACCAGCTGGGCCTGATCGCCGTGCTGCTGCTGACCTCCAAGGGTGCTGCGGGCGTGGCCGGTGCGGCGTTCGTGGTGCTGGCGGCGACCCTTGGCACCACCGGCACCATTCCGGTGGCCAGCATCGCGCTGATCCTTGGTATCCACCGCATTTTGGCTGAAGGCCTGACCTTCGTGAACCTGATCGGCAATGCCATCGCCGTGCTGGTGATCGCCAAGTGGGAAGGCAAGCTGGATGAAAAGACCATGGCCGCGCAGATCGGCACTCGCCGAACCCGGCAACGCCTGCTCGGCGTGCAGCCCGCCTGAGGCAATGGCCTGAGCCCTGACGGCCACCGCGGTGGCCTCCACTGAATGCATCACCCTGGCGCCGACGGCGCCGGGAAGGGAGAGAACATGTCGCAGTTCCTGCGTACCCCGCTGTACCTGCTGCTGGCCAGCGCACTGGCAACACCGGCTTTCGCCGCTGACCGCAGCATCCCCGAGGGCATCGACCTGACCCTGGACCTGGTTGGCAATGTGGCCCACAACCCGGTGGGCGGTGTTGAACAGGGCACCGAAGGTTCGTACTGGGTGATGGCCCAGTCGAAATTTGACCTGGACAAACTGTTCGGCGTGCACGGCACCGAGGTGGATGCGCAGTGGGCCTGGTTCGCCGGGCGCAACCTGGCGCGCGAGAAGATCGGCAATTCGATCAGCGCACAGCAGACCTGGCGACCGGTAGCTGGCGGCCGCCTGACCCGGCTGACCCTTCGTCACCGCTTCGACAATGGCCTTAGCATCATCGCCGGCCGTGCACCGGTGAACAGCTACTTCAACAACTCGCCGCTCAACTGCGTGTTCATGAGCAACGCGATGTGCCTGACGCCCTATGGTGCGATCACCGACCTGGGCATCACCGCCTACCCGAATTCGTCCTGGGCCGGCCTCGTGCGCTACGACGTGAATGATCGCTGGTATGCGCAGGCGGGTGTGTTCGACTACAACAACGAGCTGAACAAGGCCGGCAAGAACGGCCTGGACTTCTCGGTGGGCGAGGGCACCGGCACCATCAGCGCCTACGAAGTGGGCTACCAGACGTCCTTCGCCAACGACCGCCTGCCGCGCACCTACCGCGTCGGCATGTACCGCAACAGCGATGGCGGCAAGAGCTCGTACTTCGATGCCAACGGCAATTCGGCAGCGCTGACCGGCAAGCCGACGGCCGTGCAGGACGGTGCGCGCATGGGCGTGTACGCGATGGGCGACCAGACCGTCTGGCGCGGCCAAGGCAAGCGCAACCTCGCCGTGTTCGGCCGGGTCTACGTCAACACCGGCAACGAGGCGCCGGTCGATCATTTTGTGTCGGCGGGCTTCGTCAAGACCGGCACCTTCGCCGGCCGCGACCAGGACACCCTGGCGATGTTCGTCTCCAACACGCATTTCAGCGACGAACAGATCGGCTTCCTGCGTGATCGCCGCAGCCGCTACGGCGGCACCGGTGCACCGCATGCCGACGAAATCATCACCGAGCTCAGCTACGGCTGGGCGGTGAAGAAGGGCATCCGCCTGATGCCGAACCTGCAGTACGTCATCAACCCCGACCCGATTTACGCACCCACGCGCACCACCAACATCCCCGACGCGCTGATTGTCGGCCTGCGCGTGGATGTGCACTTCGCCCAGCTGTTCGGCTGGTGATCCATCGCCCGAGGAGATCCCCCATGATCATCGACTGCCACGGTCACTACACCACGGCCCCCGCCGGCCACGATGCGTTCCGCAAGGCGCAGGTGGCCCACTTCAACGACCGCTCGCTGCCGGCGGCGGTCTATCCCACGATCAGCGACGATGAACTTCGCGACAGCGTGGAGGCCAACCAGCTGCGCCTGCTGCGCGAGCGCGGTGCGGACATGACCATCTTCTCGCCGCGCGCCAGCACCATGGCCCACCACATCGGCGATGAGCAGGTCAGCGCTGAATGGACGCGCCGCTGCAACGACCTGATCGCGCGGGTGGTTCAGCTGTACCCGGATCAGTTCATCGGCGTCTGCCAGCTGCCGCAGTCGCCGGGCGTGCCGATCGCGCACTCGGTGGCTGAGCTGGAGCGCTGCGTGAACGAGCTTGGCTTCGTCGGCTGCAACCTCAATCCCGATCCGTCCGGCGGCCACTGGGATGGCCTGCCATTGACCGATCGTTCCTGGTACCCGTTCTTCGAGAAGATGGTGGAACTGGACGTGCCGGCCATGGTGCACGTGTCGGGCAGCTGCAATGCCAACTTCCATGCGACCGGCGCGCACTACCTGAACGCCGATACCACCGCTTTCATGCAGTTCCTGCAGGGCGATCTGTTCCGTGACTTCCCCGAGCTGCGCTTCATCATCCCGCATGGCGGTGGCGCGGTGCCTTACCATTGGGGGCGCTTCCGGGGCCTGGCGGACATGCTGGGCAAGCCGCCGCTGGCCGAGCATGTGATGAAGAACGTCTACTTCGATACCTGCGTGTACCACCAGCCCGGCATCGACCTGCTGTTCGAGGTAATCGACATCGACAACATCCTGTTCGGTTCGGAAATGGTGGGCGCGGTGCGTGGCATCGACCCGCAGACCGGCCACTTCTTCGATGACACCCGTCGCTACGTGGACGCGCTGGCGTTGTCCGAAGGCGATCGCTACAAGGTATTCGAAGGCAATGCGCGGCGGGTCTACCCGCGGCTGGATGCGCAGCTGAAGGCGAGGGGGCTGTGATGGCCGCGTTCCAGAAGGATGCCGACTGGCTGGACTACTGCGCCAACCCCAGCCGCCCGGCATTCGTACCGCCGACGGGTGCGGTGGACGCGCACTGCCATGTGTTCGGTCCGGGCGATGTGTTCCCGTATGCACCCGAGCGCAAGTACACGCCCTGCGACGCCGGAAAGGCGCAGCTGTTTGCGCTGCGCGACTTCCTCGGGTTCAGCCGCAACGTGATCGTGCAGGCAACCTGCCATGGTGCAGACAACCGCGCCCTGGTCGATGCGCTGCAGGCCAGCGGCGGCCTGGCCCGTGGCGTGGCCACGGTGCGCGATACGGTCAGCGACGAGGAGCTGCAGCAGCTGCATGCCGCGGGCGTACGCGGCGTGCGCTTCAACTTCGTGCGCCGGCTGGTCGACCCCAAGCCGGATGCCTACTACCACGCCATCATCGACCGCATTGCGCCGCTGGGCTGGCACGTGGTGGTGTACTTCGAAGCGGCCGACCTGGCCGAGCGCTGGAACTTCTTCACCTCGCTGCCGACCACGGTGGTGGTCGACCATATGGGCCGGCCGGACGTGAGCCAGCCGGTGGACGGGCCGGAATTCCAGCGTTTCGTGCAGCTGATGGCCGAGCACGGAAATGTGTGGAGCAAGGTCAGCTGCCCGGAGCGGCTGTCGCGGGTGGGGCCGGCGGGGTACGCCGACGTGGTGCCGTTCGCGCGGCACCTGGTGGAGCGCTTCCCGGATCGCGTGCTGTGGGGCACGGACTGGCCGCACCCGAACATGAAGGACCACATGCCTGATGATGGGCATCTGGTGGATGTGATTCCCCACATCGCGCCGACGCTGGAGCTGCAGAAGAAGCTGCTGGTGGACAACCCGATGCGGTTGTATTGGGGCGCGTAGAGGCGCTGTGGGTGCCGGCCAGCGGCCGGCACTACCCATTGTTCCAGACCAAGTGGTAGTGCCGGCCGCTGGCCGGCAAACCACGATGCAATCAGCCGCGGGCGAGCGCCAGCAGCCGCTCGGCGATCCGCTCCAGTGGCACCTGCTCTTCGGCCGCACCCAGCTTGAACGCGGAACCGGGCATGCCCCAGACCACGCTGGTGGCTTCGTCCTGCACCAGGGTCGGGGCGCCGGCCTGGCGCATTTCCAGCAGGCCGCGTGCGCCGTCGTCGCCCATGCCGGTGAGGATGGCGCCGATGGCATTGCCAGCGGCGGCCTGCGCCACCGAGCGGAACAGCACGTCTACCGCCGGCTTGTGCCGGTTCACCGCAGGGCCGTCATCCACGCGGCAACGCCAGCGCGCACCGTCACGGATGATACGCAGGTGCTTGCCGCCGGGCGGCAGGTAGGCATGGCCGGGCAGCACGGCTTCGCCGTCGGTGGCCTCGCGCACGGCCATCGCCGAGTGGCGGTCCAGGCGTTCGGCGAAGGCGGTGCTGAAGCTGGCCGGCAGGTGCTGGGTCATCACCACGGCCGGGGCATCCGCCGGCAGGCCTTCCAGCACCACACGCAGTGCTTCGGTGCCGCCGGCCGACGAGCCGATCGCAATCAGCCGGTCGGTCGTGCGGAACTGCGGCGCGGCCGGACGCACGGACGGCGCGGCATCCAGGATGAGCTTGGGTGCGGCGGTGCGCACCAGTGGGCGCACGCGTGAGCGGGCGGCCATCTTGACCTTGGCGATGATCTCATCGGCGTAGGCCTGCAGGCCGCGCGACACATCGAGCTTGGGCTTGGAAACGAAATCGACCGCACCCAGGGCCAGCGCCTGCAGCGTGGTGTCGGCGCCGCGCTCGGTCAGCGAGGAGATCATCACCACCGGCAGCGGATGCAGGCGCATCAGATTTTCCAGGAACGCCAGGCCGTCCATGCGCGGCATTTCCACGTCCAGGGTGATCACGTCCGGTGCCAGGCGCTTGATCTTCTCGCGTGCGAGCAGCGGATCGGCGGCGGTGCCGACCACGTCGATGCCCGGATCGCTGGAGAGGATCTCGGTGAGCATCTGCCGTACGACGGCGGAGTCGTCGACGATCAGGACCCGGCAGGGGGCGTTGCCGGGCAGGCTCATTCGAACAGCTCCACGCCGCCGGTGACCGGGGCCTTGGACAGGCGCGCACGCACGGCCGATTCGGTCGCGGCCACTTCGGCTTCATGGGCGTGCGGCAGGCGCTGCACCACCACGCGGCCGGTATCGGCGAAGAACCAGATCTTGCGCGGATGGATGCCGCACAGGTCCTCGGCGATGATCGGGATGTGCTCGGCCTGCAGGTACTGGCGCACGAACTCTGCGTTGCGCGTGCCGACCGGATTACTGGTGAAGCCCTTCAGCACGTTGGCGCCGCCGAACACCTTGGCCTCGATGCGCTTGCGGTGCGCGCCGCGCTTGAGCATGTCGTTGATGAGCAGTTCCATCGCGTAGCTGCCGTAGCGCGCGGGCGCGCCGTCGCCGGCGTTGCCTTCGGGCAGCAGGAAGTGGTTCATGCCGCCGATCTTCAGCACCGGGTCGCGCAGGCAGGCGGCCACGCAGGAGCCCAGCGTGGTGGTCAGCGCGGTGGTGTCATCGACCACCAGGTACTGGGTCGGCAGCAGTTTGGCCGCGACGGTCTTGAACCGCGCGTCCTGGTATCGCATCACGTCGTCGGTGCGCAGCGAGGCATTCATGCACCGGCCCCCTGTGCGCGGCGGTACAGCGTGCGGCCGCAGGGCTGGATCAGGTCGGCGGCGTGCAGATAGTTCTCCGAATGGCCGGTGTAGAGCAGGCCGTCATCGTTGAGGTGATGCACCAGGCGGCCGAGGATGGCGCGCTGGGTCGGCTTGTCGAAGTAGATCATGACGTTGCGGCAGAACAGCGCGTCGAACGGACCACCGACGTCGTAGCGCGGGGCCAGCAGGTTCAGCGGGCGGAAGTCGATCAGCTCGCGCAGGGCGGGCAGCACCCGGCATTGGCCCTCGTTGGGGCCGCTGCCGCGCTGGAAGTAGCGACGGCGCAGGTCCGGGTCGAGATTGGTGACGCGGTCGATGTTGTAGACACCGCGGCTGGCGGTGGCCAGTACCTGGGTGTCGACGTCGGTGGCGACGATCCGCACCGGCGGCTTCAACGTACCGAAGGCCTCGCAGGCGGTGATCGCCATGGAGTAGGGCTCCTCACCGGTGGAGGCGGCGCACGACCACAGCAGCAGCGGGCTGCGGCTGGAGCGCTGCTGCAGTTCCTCGCGCAGCTTCTCGAAGTGGTGCGGCTCGCGGAAGAACGAGGTGAGGTTGGTGGTCAGGGCGTTGGTGAACGCCTGCCACTCATCGCCGTCGTCCTGTTCCAGATGGTCCAGGTACTGCTGGAAGCTGCGCATGCCCAGGGTACGCAGGCGGCGCGACAGGCGGCCGTACACCATATCGCGCTTTGCCGGCGCCAGGGCGATGCCCACGCGCTGGTAGATCAGGTCGCAGACACGGCGGAAATCACGGTCGGCGAATTCGAATTCGCGGGGGCCGGTGACGATGGGAGTGGGACTGTTCACGGGGGACGTGTCCATCGGCGGGGGCGGCGGCCGAAGCCGCCACCGGGATCAGAATTCCTGCCAGTCGCCGTCGCTGGGGGCGACGAAGCTGGAGCTGGAGGACGGGCTGGCGCTGGAACGTCGGGCCGGCGTCGGCGCGGCGGCCGGCTGCGGGCGACGTGCCACCGCGGCAGGTGCCGGCGCGACGCGGGCGGTGACCGCCTTCACGGCAGCCGCTACCTGGTTGTCGAGGCGGAAGATCGCCACGGCGTCGGCCAGCTGCGCGGCCTGGTCTTCCATCGCGCGTGCGGCGGCGGTGGCTTCTTCGACAAGTGCGGCGTTCTGCTGGGTGGTTTCGTCCATCTGCACCACGGTCTGGTTGACCTGCTCGATGCCGGCGGACTGTTCCTGCGAAGCCGCGGAGATCTCGGCCATGATGTCGGTCACGCGCTGCACCGAGGCGACGATCTCGCCCATGGTGCTGCCCGCCTGGTGGACCAGGGTCGAGCCTTCGGCGACCTTGCCGACCGAGTCGTCGATCAGGCCCTTGATCTCCTTGGCCGCTGCGGCCGAGCGCTGGGCGAGGGTACGCACTTCGCTGGCGACCACGGCGAAACCGCGGCCCTGTTCACCGGCACGCGCCGCTTCCACCGCGGCATTCAGTGCCAGGATGTTGGTCTGGAACGCGATGCCGTCGATGACGCTGATGATTTCAGCGATCTTCTTCGAGGAGGCTTCGATGGCCGACATGGTGGTGACCACCTGGTTGACCACGCTGCCGCCCTGCGACGCCACGCCCTGCGCGCCGATGGCGAGCTGGTTGGCCTGGCGGGCGTGCTCGGCGTTCTGGCGAACGGTGGAGGTCAGTTCCTCCATCGACGCTGCGGTTTCTTCCAGGTTGGCCGCCTGCTGCTCGGTGCGGCGCGACAGGTCGCTGTTGCCCGAGGCGATCTCGCCGGCGGCGAGGGTGATGCTGGAGGCGCTGGCCTGGATCTGGCCGACGATCTGGGTCAGCTGGCTGACGGTGCTGTTGGCATCGTCACGCATGCGGGCGAACACGCCCTGGTAGTCACCCTGCATGCGCGTGGTCAGGTCGCCTTCGGCGATGGCCGACAGCAGCTGCGAGAGCTTGCCGAGGTTGTCATCGCTGACCGCCATCATCGCGTTGAGGTTTTCCAGCATCAGGCGGAAATCGTGATCGAAGCGCTGCGCATCGCCACGGCGGCTGAAATCACCGGCGGCGGCCGCGGCAGCCAGCTGCTTGATCTCGGCGTTGATGCGGCCGAGGTTGGCCTTGACCGTGTCCACGGTGGTAGTCATGGCGGCCTTCTCGCCCGGGTAGCGGGCGACGTCGCGGCTGAGGTCGCCGACGGCGTACTGCTTCACCACGTCCAGCACGTCGTGCAGGGTCTGCACGTGGCTGCCCACCAGGGTGTTGGTTTCCTGCACCATCAGGCCGTACTCGCCGGGGAAGGCGCTGGCGTCCATGCGGTAGCTCAGTTCACCGGCGTCGTGGCGGCGCGCCATCTCGCGCTGGCCGCTGATGACCGCGTGCAGCTGCTGCTGCATGCCGGACATGGCCTCCAGCAGGCGACCGGTTTCGTCGTGCGGCTGCGGGCCGATGTGGCTGTCGAGCCTGCCGCGGGCGATGCCTTCGGCAACGGCGGTGGCCTGCTTCAGCGGGCCGGCGATGCGGTTGCCGATGATCCAGCTGAGGGCGAGCACGATCAGCACCAGCACGCCGCCGCTGGCGGCCATGATGGCGGTGAACACCAGCGCCTGGCGCTGGACGTCTTCCATATAGACGCCGCTGCTGATGACCCATTGCCAGGGCTTGTACAGGCCGGCGTAGGACGCCTTGTCATAAAGACCTTCCGCATTGGCCTTGGCCCACTTGTAGGTAACCACGCCACCGCCGGCGCGCGCGACCTGGACGAGGTCGTGGAAGAGCTGCACACCGTCTTCGGACCGGAAGGCTTCCATGTCCTTGCCGATGAGATCCTTGCGGAACGGATGCATCAGGACACGGTAATGCGTGTCGTAGACGCTGTAGTAGTAGGTGTCATGGTCGGCGCGCATGCGCGCCAGCGCATCGAGCGCGGCCTGGCGTGCGGCTTCGTCGGTCAGCTCGCCGCTGACGGCCAGGCCGTGGTAGTGGTCGAGGATGCCGTAGGTAAGTTCGACCTGGGTCTTGAGGGATGCCTTGCGGGTTTCGTTGAGATCCAGGTACTGCATGCGGGCGGCGATCACCGACAGCGCGATCACGCCGATCGCGATGAGCAGCGTCAGCAGGTTGAGCTTGCGCCGGACGGAGAGGTTGCTGAAGTAGTGTTGCCAGCGATGCAGGAGGTTCATGAAGCAGACCAGGTCGAGACGGGCGGGCGGCGCCAGTACCGGTCAGGGCGCGACAGGCCGTGACAGAACGGTTATCGGCCGGGGGCGGGGAGATTTGAGGGTTACGCACTTTGCGTATTCAGGGTTCCTTGCAGCGGCGGCTGCGGCGCTGCCTGCGGCAGGCATCTTTGAAGCCAGGGCAACGGCAACAGCGGTCTGTCGGCGTTTCGTTATGTCGAGGGAGGCGGGCCGGGGGGGGCAGGCGGGGCACGCGGTGACTACGGTCAAGTAAATTGTAGGGGCGGTCCCTGGCGCCTAAGGGTCCGGCTTCCCACCCTTTTTCAGCGTCCGGCAGCCACCGACGTTCACACTCTTTACCTACCCGCCGCCCTTCCGTTCTGGGCAACGCGGTGAATACGTCCATGTAGATCGTAGGCGCCGTCCTTGGCGCCTACGGTCCCGCCTGCCCACCCCGGCCCGCCTCTTCGTGCATCGCGTCGGCGGACGGCAAGAGCGGTGTTGTCATCGGGACGGAATTGGGGGTCAGATCCGTTTTCCTGCGGAAAACGGATCTGACCCCAAGGAGAGGGAGAAAGAGGGTCGGATCCGTTTTCCAAGGGAAAACGGCTCTGACCCCGGACGAGCTGCAGCTGTTGCTCTTGCTCTTGCTCTTCTTTCTTCAATCCGGGGTGGACGCGCGGGAAACTGTCCGTGGCCGGGCGGGCGGGTTGCGCGGGGGCGTGAGCCGCATGGGCCCGAGGCATGCCTCGGGCGGGTTGGGCAGGACGCCCAACCCCGGTCTTGCCGTGTGCGCAGGACAGCGCACACGAGCAGGCGGCGACCGAGCTTACATGGACGTACTTGCAGCGTCCCCCGCGCAATCCACCCGCCCGGCCAACCCACAAAATCCCAGTACAAAGAGCGCCCACCCCGAGGGGCTTCGCCGTTGGCTGTTGACCCGGGAACCCAGGAACCCCGGAAACGAAAACGCCCCGGCACGGGGCCAGGGCGTCTTCGAAGCCTGCGGCAGCAGGAATCAGAACTCCTGCCAGTCTCCGTCCGCCAGCTCGGCAGCCATCGGGCGACCGCCGGTGCTGCGACGTGCCGGCGGTGCAGCCGGTGCAGCCGGTGCCGGCGCCGGGGCGGAGGCGCGCGGGGCCGGGGCGCGCGGGGCGACCACGATCTCGGCTTCGTCCACCACGAAGATCGACACGGCCTCGCTCAGGTGGCCGGCCTGCTCTTCCATCGCACGGGCGGCAGCGGTGGCTTCTTCCACCAGCGCAGCATTCTGCTGGGTGGTTTCGTCCATCTGCACCACGGTCTGGTTGACCTGCTCGATGCCGGCCGACTGTTCCTGCGAGGCGGCGGAGATCTCGGCCATGATGTCGGTCACGCGCTGCACCGAGGCGACGATCTCGCCCATGGTCGCGCCGGCCTTGTGCACCAGTGCCGAGCCATCGTTGACCTTGCCGACCGAATCGTCGATCAGACCCTTGATCTCCTTCGCTGCAGCGGCCGAGCGCTGTGCCAGGGTGCGCACTTCGCTGGCGACCACGGCGAAACCGCGGCCCTGCTCACCGGCACGCGCGGCTTCCACCGCGGCGTTCAGCGCCAGGATGTTGGTCTGGAAGGCGATGCCGTCGATGACCGAGATGATCTCGGCGATCTTCTTCGAGGACGCCTGGATGGCCGACATGGTGGTGACCACCTGGCCGACCACGTCGCCGCCCTGCGATGCGACACCGTGTGCACCGATGGCCAGCTGGTTGGCCTGGCGGGCGTGCTCGGCGTTCTGGCGAACGGTCGAGGTCAGCTCTTCCATCGAGGCGGCGGTTTCTTCCAGGTTGGCAGCCTGCTGCTCGGTGCGGCGCGACAGATCGCTGTTGCCCGAGGCGATCTCACCGGCGGCCGAGTTGATCGCGCGGCTGGACTGCTTGATGCGGGTGACGATCTCGCTCAGCTGCGCGGCGGTGGCATTGGCATCGTCACGCATGCGGGCGAACACGCCCTGGTAATCGCCGTGCATGCGCACGGTCAGGTCACCCTGCGACAGCGCAGCCAGCAGGCCGGAGATCTGCTCGATGCTGCCGGCGTTGGCGTCCAGCAGGCCGTTGATCTGCTGGGCCAGCTGCAGGAAGAAGCCTTCCTTGCCGTTGGCATCGATGCGGCCGGACAGGTCGCCGGCGGCAGCCTGGGCGATGACGCGGGCCACTTCGGCTTCGACCTGCGCTTCCTGGGTGCGGTCGCGCCATTCCACCACGTAGCCGACGGTGTCACCGGCTTCGTTGCGGATGGTCGAGGCGACCTGGGCGAACTGCGCATCGCCATACTGCATCGGGCGGCGGGCGACGCCGTGGGCCTTCAGGTTGGCCACCAGGGTGGTGTCCATCTCGCCACGGTGTTCCAGCACGGTCACCGGCTTGCCGACCAGCGACGCCTGCGCGTCGAAGTCCGGCAGGTCGCGGCGCACGTCGTCCTGGTACTGGACCAGGGTCTGCTGCAGGGCGCGGTTGCTGTAGACGATGGTGTTGTTCGGGTCGGTCAGGTACACGCCGGTGGAGCTGTAATCCAGGGCGGTACGGATGCGCAGGTTCTCGCGGGCGACGGCGGCATCGGTCTCGATGCGCTCGCGCAGGTCGCGCTGCATGCGCTGCATGGCCTGCATCAGTTCGCCCACTTCGTCCTGGCGGCTGACATCGATATGGCCGTCGAGCTTGCCGCCGGCGACGTCGTTGGCGACCGAAACGGCGCCACGCACGCTGCCGACCAGGGCACGGGCGAACAGCCACACCAGCACCAGGCCCAGCGCGGCGCCGCCGAACAGGGCGATCACCATCAGCGTGGCCGATGCGGAATAGGTGGAGGAGGCCTCCTCGCGCGCGGCGCGGGACAGGCGGTTGTCTTCGGCGATCAGCGATTCGAGCGAGGCAGTGGCCTTGCGGTGCTTGGTGCGGGTCTCGCCGACGAAGGTATCGATGGCGTCGTCGGGCAGCTCCAGCTCCAGCATCTCGTTGACGCTGTCGTAGGAGGCGACGGCATCCTTCCAGTCCTTGGCGAAGGCGTCGAACAGCTTCTTCTGCTGCGGGTTGTCGATCAGGGTCGGGTATTCCTTGATCGCCTTGTCCAGGTTGGTGCGCAGCTCAGCCACGCGTGCGTGGGCGTCGGCCTTGACCTCGGCGCTGGCGCGGACCAGCTGCTGGTACTCGGAGTTGCGGATCTCACCGATCATGCCGCGCATTTCGCCGGCCATGCGGATGCTTTCCATCCGCGAGCCCGCCAGCTCGGTGGTGACGTTGTTCAGCGAATGCAGGCCACGATAGGCGACGATGCCCTGCAGCAGCATCACCAGCAGGATGACGCCGAACGTCAACAGCAGCTTCGGCATCAGTTTGAGGTTGTTGATCCACGGCATGGGCGTTGCGATCTCCTAAGGCAGACGCGTCCGGGCGTCTGCCCGGTTGCAGCAGACCACGCCGGCGAGGGGCCGGCGTGGTGATGGACAGCGGATTACTTGATGTTGGCCAGCTTCAGGCTTGCCGGCGAGCTGACTTCGATTTCAGCGCGCGAGGCATCGCGCTGGATCTTGCCCAGCACGCAGACGGTCTTGCCTTCCAGGCTTTCCAGCGGGAAGTTGAACTTGCCGCGGTTCTCGCCGGCGATGCGGGCCGAGAAGGTGTGGCGCGGGAAGGCGCCGCCCATGTACAGGAAGGTCGGCTGGCCTTCGGAACCTTCCGCGAAGCGTGCCTTCTCGACCTTGCCGCAGACCATGCCGTCCTTGCCGACCGAGCGCGGGGCCATTTCCGGCGGGATCATGTCGGCCGACTGTGCGAAAGCGGAAGAAGCAGTGGTGGCCAGGACGGCAGCCGAAACGAACGCAAGCAGGGACTTCATCGGGGTGATTCTCCGGGGATTGTGATGGTCGATCCGGTTCTGCGCGCTCCTGCGCGACCGGGTTCCTGTCCCCCTATCGGCACTGCCGCGGGGAACTGAAGGGCTCGGTTACAGAAACGTGAGGGAAGTCCGCCTGCTCAGGCCGCGGCGTCTTCGACCAGGCTGGCCTGGCCCATGTCGGCGCTGTCCAGCAGGGTTTCGATGTCCAGCAGGATCAGCATGCGGTCGTCCTGCGTGCCGATGCCGGAAATGAAGCGGGTATCGACGGCGGCGCCGAATTCCGGGGTGGGGCGGATCTGATCGCCCGACAGCGGGATCACGTCGGAAACGCTGTCGACGACGATGCCGACCACGCGGTCATCCACGTTCAGCACGATCATCACGGTGAAGGCGTCGTAGGTCGCGTTTTCCAGGCGCAGCTTCAGGCGCAGGTCGATGACCGGAACGATGGTGCCGCGCAGGTTGATGACGCCCTTGATGTAGTCCGGTGCGTCCGGCACGCGGGTGACCGCGTCGTAGCCACGGATTTCCTGCACCTTGAGGATGTCCACGCCGTAGTGCTCGGCGCCGAGGGTGAAGCTGAGGAATTCGCCACCGGCGCTGGCGGTGGAGCTGGTCTTGTCGTTCATCGAGGGTCCTGGTCTGCCGGAATTCCGGTGTCAGGCTCGATATCGGCCCCGTGGGTGGGGACTTTAGGTGGGCAGGTGCGTCATCCACGCATGGCGTGCACGGCTTGGTAGCGCCGGCGGCTGGCCGGCAATGGCGGCCCGTTGCCGGCCAGCGGCCGGCACTACCGGACGGCCTTACATCTCGCCGTTCTGGCGCGCCTTGCGCTGGCGGTCGATGCGGAAGATGTAGCGTTGGATGGCGCTGTCGCCACCGCGCGGCAGGTCGTCGAAGCGCATGCCGATGCGCTTGACCTCGATGCCGTTGGGCTGCCGCTGCGGCAGCATGTTGCAGACCACCAGGGGAATCTGCAGATCCGGCCCATCGGGCATCGACAGCACGGCGTTGTAGCGCTTCTGCAGACTGAACACCGCGCAGTCGCTGGGCACGGTGACGGCCAGGCCGCCGCCGCTGATGTCGACCACGCGCATCGACAGCGCTTCGCTGCCGACTTCACCGGCGGGCAGGGTCAGCTGCGGCGAGTCGGTGATGGGGGTCTCCAGGCGGTACAGCTCGCGCCGCTGCAGGTGCACCAGTTCTTCCGGCAGGGGCGCGCGGAAGGCGACGTGGCCTTCGTTGTCCACCCGCTGCAGGTCCTGCAGGCGGAAGCGCACCAGTACCCGTTCCAGCTGGGCGAAGCAGAGCAGGTGATCGGCCTCTTCGGCGGCGCGGTTGGAGGCTTCCTGCGGGCTGCCATCGAGCAGCAGGAAATCGTCGTCCTCGTCCAGGTCGAGCAGGGCGGTCGGGAAGGAACGATCACGACCGTCGATGTGGGCGTTGATCAGCGAACGCTGGTCGATCAGCGAACGCAGCAGCTGGCGCAGCTGGCGGGGATTGCGCACCAGGAAGCGTTCGTCGGCGGCGTCGGCCGCGTGGGCATCGTGCTGGTCGTTGTCGTGGCCGTCGGACATGGAATCTTGGTTCTGGGGCGGGGGCCGACACGCGCTGGCGCGTGGCTTGAAAGAGGTATCGGCCGGGGTCGGCAATTATGAAGTGTGAAATGCATCACTTTCCATAGACGGTGCCGCCGCCTTGATGCGGGTCCGGTCATGCCGCGACCGGACCCGCTGTGGCTCAGAACTCCTGCCAGTCGCCGTCACCGGCCAGCGCAGGCTGCGCCACCGGCTTGCGGGCCCGCGACGGGGCCGGTGTGGCAACCGAAGTGGGCTTGCGCGCCACCGGGGCTGCGGCAATGGCGCGCGGTGCGGGCGCGCTCAGGCCGGGAGTGGCGAGGCGGAAGCGGGCCACGGCTTCACCCAGCTGCGCGGCCTGGTCTTCCATCGCGCGTGCAGCGGCGGTTGCTTCTTCCACCAGCGCGGCATTCTGCTGGGTGGTTTCGTCCATCTGCACCACGGTCTGGTTGACCTGCTCGATGCCGGCCGACTGCTCCTGCGAGGCAGCGGAGATCTCGGCCATGATGTCGGTGACGCGCTGCACCGAGGCGACGATCTCGCCCATCGTGCTGCCGGCCTGGTGGACCAGGCTGGAGCCTTCGGCAACCTTGCCGACCGAATCATCGATCAGGCCCTTGATCTCCTTGGCGGCGGCGGCCGAGCGCTGGGCGAGGGTACGCACTTCGCTGGCGACCACGGCGAAGCCGCGACCCTGTTCACCGGCACGCGCCGCTTCCACCGCGGCATTCAGCGCCAGGATGTTGGTCTGGAAGGCGATGCCGTCGATGACCGAGATGATCTCGGCGATCTTCTTCGACGAGGCCTCGATAGCCGACATGGTGACGACCACCTGGCCGACCACTTCGCCGCCCTGCGAGGCGACGCCGTGTGCACCGATGGCCAGCTGGTTGGCCTGGCGCGCGTGCTCGGCGTTCTGCTTCACGGTGGAGGTGAGTTCCTCCATCGATGCCGCGGTCTCTTCCAGGTTGGCGGCCTGCTGTTCGGTACGGCGCGACAGGTCGCTGTTGCCCGAGGCGATCTCGCCGGCGGCCAGGGTGATGCTGCCGGCGCTGGCCTGGATCTGGCCAACGATCTGGGTCAGCTGGGCGACGGTGGTGTTGGCGTCGTCACGCATGCGGGCGAACACGCCATGGAACTGGCCGTCCATGCGTGCGGTCAGGTCGCCTTCGGCGATGGCCTGCAGCAGCTGCGAGAGCTGGCCGAGGTTGCCGTCGGCCACCTGCATCATCGAGTTCAGCTGCTCGATCATCACCTTGAAGTCATGGTCGAAGCGATCGGCATCGCCGCGCTGGCTGAAGTCACCGGCGGCCGCCGCGTTGGCCAGCTGCTGGATCTGGGTGTTGATGGCCAGCAGGCTGGCTTTCGCCGCATCCATGGCTTCGTGCAGGAACGCGCGGGTGCCAGGCAGGCGCTGCGCATCCTGGGTCAGGTTGCCGGCGGCGTACTGGTTCAGCACGTCGAAGGCGGCGCGGATCGAATCGAGGTGCTCGAAGATGACGGTGTTGATGCCGCCGGCCAGCTGGCCGTACACGCCGGGGAAATCCTCTGGGATGCGATGGCTGATGTCCGGGCCGGCATGCATCTCCGCCATCAGCTGCGTCTGCTCGGAGAAGCGGCGCAGCATGGCGGTCATGTCGCTGGTGGCGGTCAGCATGCGGCCGGCTTCGTCCTTGCTGGTGGCCTGGGTGGTGACGCTGAGGTCGCCGCGGGCGACGGCCTGGATGGCGGTCAGTGCCTTGCCGAGCGGAACGGTGACGGCGCGCGAGATGACCACGGCCAGTGCAGCGGCGACCAGCGACAGCAGCACGATGGTGCCGACGATGGCGATCATGCTGTTGCGGTGGGTGGCGTTGGCGGCGTCGATCTTGGCCTGCATCTGCGTGCCGAGGAAGGCGCTCAGCGCTTTGAGGTCATCGAATGCCTTGCGGCGCGCGGTGCGCGACTGCTCGTCGGAAATCTGCTGGGCCAGTGCGCCATCGCCGGCATCGACCGCTGCACGCAACTTCGCATTCGCTGCGAAGTAGGCATCGACGTTGGCCTTGACCGGCGCGAACAGTGCGCGTTCCTTGTCGCCTGCCGGGATGACGGCATACGCGTCGAGCTGCTCACGGACCGTTCTGGCGGTGTCATCCATGCGCTTGTTGTATTCGGCCACCTTGTCCGGCTGGTCCAGCATGGTCAGCAGGGCCATTTCATACGTGCGGAACTCGCCCAGCAGCGAGCGTGCCTCGCCCAGATGCTGCACCGACGGGATGTCATTGGAGGCCATCGAGCCCAGCTGGGCGTTGGCCTCGCTGAGGCGGACCAGGGCGAACAGGCCCAGGACCAGGGTCATCAGCGTCGTCAGGGTGAACCCCACGGCCAGCTTGCGGGCGATGGGCAGATCATGGAACCACTTCATGCAGGGTGCTCCGGGTGGGCAGGTGGCCGGCGCACGGGCGCGGGCCGGGGGTGCAGAGGGAAACGGTGGCGCCGGTGGGGTTCGGTGATTGCCGTCAAAGCCAGATAGCGGCGTGCTCCGCGCGGACTTTATGGACGGATGTCACATTCGTGTGCGTAGGGTGCATTGGCACGAAAGCCTTGTGGGGCGGGCGCGTTCGCTTGCTTGCATGGTTGCAGTGGAAACTGCCTTCATGACGGAGATCACAGTGCGTGATGCTCGTGTGGGGTCAGAGCCCTTTGCTGCGCAAAGGGATCTGACCCCTGCTGGACTCGGCTGCGCGCAAACAAAAACCGCCGCCCCTGCGGGCGGCGGTTCGGGTACAGCGCGGTGCAGTGGCTCAGGCGGCCTGCGGCACGCGCAGCGAACGCACCAGGCCACCGATGTCGACGATCAGGGCGACACGGCCGTCGCCAAGGATGGTGGCACCGGACACCCCGCCGATGCGGCGGTAGTTGTTCTCGATGTTCTTCACCACCACCTGCTGCTGGCCGACCAGTTCGTCCACTTCCAGGGCGATCTTCTGCCCATCGCCCTCGACCACCACCACCAGC
Source organism: Stenotrophomonas sp. SAU14A_NAIMI4_5 (assembly GCF_003086795.1). NCBI lineage: Bacteria > Pseudomonadati > Pseudomonadota > Gammaproteobacteria > Lysobacterales > Lysobacteraceae > Stenotrophomonas > Stenotrophomonas sp. SAU14A_NAIMI4_5. Next base: position 2,184,931 of record NZ_CP026003.1, read on the forward strand.
GATTCGCTGTTGGCGCTGCGGGCGCCATAGCCGTAGTACTCGCTCAGCGACAGGATCGGCAGGTACTCGCCACGCACGCGCAGCACGCGGCCTTCGCCGGCCATGCTGCGGATGTCGTCGGGCTGCGGCTGCAGGGCTTCCAGCACATACGCCAGCGGCAGGATCAGGGTTTCACCGGCCACCGCCACGGTCATGCCGTCGAGGATGGCGAGGGTCAGCGGCAGGCGGATCAGCGTGCGCGTACCGCTGCCCAGGCTGCTTTCGATCTGCACTTCGCCACCCAGTGCCTGGATGTTGCGGCGGACCACGTCCATGCCCACGCCACGCCCGGACAGATCGGTCACTGCATCGGCGGTGGAGAAGCCGGGCTGGAAGATCAGGTCCCAGACCTGCGAATCGGTCGGGTTGTCCGGTACGGCCAGGCCGCGTTCGTGTGCCTTGGCCAGGATCTTGTCGCGGTTCAGGCCGCGGCCGTCGTCGCTGACTTCGATGACGATGTGGCCGCCCTGATGCGAAGCGGCCAGGGTGATCGTACCGGTCTCGTCCTTGCCTGCGTCACGACGCACGTCCGGCATTTCCAGGCCATGGTCGATCGAGTTGCGGACCAGGTGGACCAGCGGGTCGGCGATCTTCTCGATGAGGCCCTTGTCCAGTTCGGTGCCTTCGCCCACGGTGCGCAGGCGCACCTGCTTGCCGAGGCGGGTCGAGAGGTCGCGGACCAGGCGCGGGAAGCGGCGGAACACCGCATCGACCGGCAGCATGCGCACGCCGATCACCGCTTCCTGCAGGTCGCGGGTGTTACGTTCAAGCTGGTCCAGGCCGGCGAACAGGCTTTCGGCATGCACCGGGTCCAGTGCGTGCGAGACCTGCTTGAGCATGGCCTGGGTGATGACCAGTTCGCCGACCAGGTTGATCAGTGCGTCGACCTTGTCCACGCTGACGCGGATCGAGGTTTCGGCTTCCTGTGCGCCACCACCACTGGCGGCCGGCGCGGCGGGGGCGGCTGCAGCCACCGGTGCAACGGGGGTGGAAGGGGCAACAACGGGTGCAGCGGGGGCCTGGGTGGCCAGGCTCGGCGGCGCGGCCGGACGGATGTCCAGTTCGCAGTCGTCCAGCACCCAGGCAAAGGTGTCTTCGATCTTGCTGCGCGGCACCTTGCCGACCAGGCCCAGGTCCCACGCCAGGTGGGCCTCGAGCGGGTCGAGCTGGGCGAAGCCGGGCAGGCGCTCCATGCGCGCGGCGACCTGCAGCGAACCCAGGTGTTCCAGTTCGCGGATGATGCGCAGCGGGTCGTTGCCGCTCATGAACAGCGACGGCGCCGGGGTGAAGCCGATCTGCCAGGCTTCGGGCGTATCGTCGACCTTGGCTTCGGCAGCGGCCGGAGCGCTGGCGGCGACCTGGCCGGACAGCACCGCTTCCAGGCGCGCCTTCACTGCGGCGACGGCGGCCGGGTCAGCGGCCTGGCCGTGCTCGGCTTCGCGCAGCAGGGCGCGCAGCACGTCCACCGAGGACAGCATTGCGTCCACTGCGGCCGGTTCCAGCGCACGCTTGCCGGCACGCAGCTCATCCAGCAGCGTTTCCAGCACGTGGGTCAGGCCGGCGATCGCATCGAAGCCGAAGGTGCCGGCACCACCCTTGATGGAGTGGGCGGCGCGGAACACCGAATTGATGATCTCCGCGTCCTGTTGCCCCGATTCCAGGGCCAGCAGGCCGGCCTCCATCGCGTCGAGGCCTTCGCGGCTCTCCTCGAAGAAGGTGGCGTGGAAGCGTTGCAGGTCCATGCTCATGGCAGAGGCAATCCGGAAACGTGGGGTAGGGGCGGTTCAGGGGTGCCGGGCGATCAGCCCAGCACCTTCTGCACGGTGGCGACCAGCTGTTCGGGGTTGAACGGCTTGACCAGCCAGCCGGTGGCACCGGCGGCCTTGCCTTCGGACTTCTTGTCCGCAGCCGACTCGGTGGTCAGCATCAGCATCGGGGTGAACTTGTAGTCCGGCAGCTGGCGCAGCTCGCGGATCAGGCTGATGCCATCCATGTTCGGCATGTTGACGTCGGTGACCACCGCGTTGAAACGCTGGCCCTTGGCGCGACCGAGCGCGACCGCGCCGTCTTCGGCTTCTTCGACGGCAAAACCGGCCGAGGTGAGGGCGAAGGAAACCATCTGGCGCATCGACGCCGAATCGTCCACCACCAAGATACGTGCGCTCATGCAGCGTTCTCCACAGATTTCAGGTTGTCATGGGGTACGTCCAGGCCCAGGGCCTGGGTGACGCCCAACAGGCGGGCGGCGTCACGGAAGGTTGCAGTGCAACCGTGGAAGCCGGTGCCCAGGCCCGCCTCGCGGCGCGCCTGCACGAACGCACACAGCACCTGCACGCTGGCCGTGTGGATGCGACCGACCTGGCTTGCGTCCAGGGTCAGTTCGCCTGCTTCCGCCACAAGGGGCGAAAGGCGGTTCTTGAGCTCGGTGCTGTTCTCGATGCCGAGATCGTCACCCAGTTCGACAGTGCTCATCGTTGCTCCGGACAAACGGTTCCGAGATCCATAACGGCACCCGGCAGGGGTTCTTTAGGGTTGAATCGATTGGCCGCATATCCACGCGGGCGCGTCCAGTAGGTCCACGCCATGCGTGGATGGGACTCAGGCCAACAACCGGGTCGCATCGAGCAGGATCATCGGCCGCTGGCTGATGCGGGCCACGCCACGGAACAGCTCGTTGGAGATCTGGCAGATGCGGGCGGTATCGGGCGGCTCGATCTGCGAATCGGTGAGGCTGGCCACGTCCTCGACCGCCGACACGCGCAGGCCGAGGGTTTCACCGTTCTCTTCCAGCACCACGATGCGGGTCTGCGCATCGTCTTCGGCGGTGGCCGCGCCCAGGTGGATGCCCAGGTCCATCACCGGCACCACCTGGCCACGCAGGTTCATGATGCCGAGCATGGCCGGGGCCGTGCCGCGCAGCGGCAGCAGCGGTACGGGCAGCACCACTTCCTGCACCTTCAGCAGTTCCAGTGCATAGGCCTGGGTGCCACAGCGCAGGCGCAGCCAGCGCGAGGTGCGTTCGGCGGCGCGGCGGTTGTGCGGGTTGGCGCCATGCGGCGGCTGGTGGGCCTGCGCCTGCAGTTCCTGCCAGCTGCCGGGGCGGATGCCGGGCGGCGCATCGAGGGCAACGCGCGGCGGCGGTGCGACGGCGGCGCGTGCGACCGGCGCAGGGGCCGGGCGCGGCGCTACCGGGATGGGCGCTGCGGGCGCGACCGGCGCAGGCGGCGGCACAGCCTCGCCTACGGCGGCGGCCTCGAAGGCGGCCTGCAGGGCAGGGCTGTCGGTGTGCGCCAGGCGATGGCTGTCGGCGCTGTCGGTTTCGTAGATTACTTCGTCCGGCAGGTCGTCCCAGGTCGGCTTGGGGGCGTCCGGCTCGGTGGTGGGTTCGGGTGCCGCTGCGCTCGCCGGAAGTGCCCCGGCGCTACCGGTGGTGTCGCCGGTCTCGTAGACCACTTCGGCGGGCAGGTCATCCCAGGTCGGTTCGCGTTCGGGCGCCGCAACGACGGCGGCGGTTTCGGGTGCCGCTGCGCTCGCCGGGCGTGGCCCGGCGCTACCGGGGGTGTCGCCGGTCTCGTAGATGACCTCGGCCGGCAGGTCGTCCCAGGTGGGTTCGCGTTCGGGCGCCGCGACCACGGCGGCTTCGAAGGCGGCTTCCAGCAGGGCGTCGTCCACGGCGGTTGCAACGGCCGTGTCGCCGGTTTCGTAGATGACTTCGGCTGGCAGGTCGTCCCAGGTCGGTTCGCGCTCGGGCGCAGGCGCGGCGGCGACCGGCGCCGGCGGCGCGGCGACGGCGATGGCCTCGCCCAGCAGCTCGTCCAGATAGTCGTCCAGCACGCCGGGGGTGTTCATGCTGCCTGCTCCAGGGCACGCGCGTCTTCGCCGAGGATCCAGTTCAGCGCACGGCGATAGGCCGCCAGGCCGCGGCCCGGGTAGTCCTCGCCCACGCTGGGCAGGGTCAGGCCGGCGGCATTGCTGATGCGGGTGTCGATCGGGATCGCGTCTTCCCACACACGGGTGCCGTGGCGGTCCTGCATGGTGCGCAGCGATTCGTTGCCGGCGCGGGTGCGGCGGTCGAACAGGGTCGGCAGGATCGAGATCGGCAGCGGACGGCGGCGCGAGCGCTCGACCATCTCGCCAGTGCGCACCATGCCGTCCAGTCCGTGCAGGGCCAGCGGCTCGGCCTGGGTCGGAATGATCAGGCGGTCGGCTGCGGCCAGCGCGTTGATCATCAGCAGGCCGAGGGTCGGCGCGCAGTCCAGCAGGATGTAGTCGTGCTGGCCCTGGTGGCGGGCCAGCGCGTTCTGCAGCGCGAGGCCAAGCCCGGGCTGGTTGGCGCTGCGCCGTTCCAGGGTGGCCAGCGAGGCCTGCGCGCAGACGTAGTCCAGGCCGCCGATGCTGCTGGGGTGGCTCAGCGTGGACAGCTCGGCCGGCGGCGCGCCGAACAGTTCCAGCACGCCGGCCGGCGCCGGCTCGAGCGGCACGCCGAAGGCGCGGGTGAGCGAGGCGTGCGGGTCCAGGTCGATCAACAGCACGCGGTGGCCCTGTGCGGCCAGGCCGCGACCGAGGGCGAGGGTGGTGGTGGTCTTGCCGACTCCACCCTTCTGGTTGGCGACTGCCCAGATGCGCATCGGGTTACTCCTTCATTGCCGGGGGAACGGCGGCGCCGACGCGGCTGCCAGCCGGCACCGGCGGCAACTGCACCGGTGCGATGGGGGAAACGGGGGCGCTGCGCGGTGCGGCAGCGGCTTCGGTGGTCGTGCCGGCGGCGGCATTGCCGCCACCTGCAGCGGCATTCAGGCGATCGCCCAGCGGATCGACGGCATGGCTGGTGTCGGCCAGGATGATGACCATCACCCGCCGGTTGCGGTTGCGGCCCTGTGCGCTGTCATTGGCGTCGCGCGGGCGGAACTGGCCGTAGCCGACCATGGCCAGCCGCGAGGGCTGCACGCCCTGGTCGGCGAACAGGTGCACCACGCTGGCGGCGCGACCGGCCGACAATTCCCAGTTGGACGGGAAGGTCGCGGTGGCGATCGGCACGTCGTCGGTGTGGCCTTCCACGCGCACGCTGTTGGGCACGTCCCGCAGCACCTCGGCCAGGCTGGCCAGGGTCTGTCGTGCGTGCACGTCCAGCGCGGCCGAGCCGGTCGGGAACAGGATGTCGCTGTTGATCTCGACTTCGATCCACAGCTCGGTGCGGCGCACGCTGATCATGCCGCGGTCGATCAGCGGCGACAGCGCGGCGGTCAGGCGGTCGGCGATGCTGTTGAGCTGGCGCTCGGCGCGCGCGATCTGTTCCTGGTTGTGCACCGAGACCGGCATGCGCATCTGCGAGGCCATCGCCGGCAGCAGGGTGGGATCGTGGGTGGGCGCGGGCGCCGACGGACCGATCTTCGTGCCCGACTTGATCACAGAGGGGCTGTCCCAGCCGCCGCCCTGCACCTGCTTGTTGCCCAACTGCACCGGGTTGATGGTGCGCGGCGCACCACCGAAGGCATCGGTCAGGGCATCGGCCATGATCCGGTACTTGCCCTCGTTGACCGAGGAAATGGCGTACATGACCACGAAGAAGGCGAGCAGCAACGTCATCAGGTCGGCATAGGGGATGGCCCATGCCTCGTGGTTGGCGTGCTCTTCGTGCTGCTTGCGGCGGGCCATGTCAGTGCAGGAAGCCGGTGAGGTTGGTTTCGATGTTGCGCGGGTTCTCGCCCTGGGCGATCGAGATCAGGCCTTCGATGACCATTTCGCGGTCGCGGGTGTTGTGCGCGATCACGCCCTTCAGCTTGGCGGCGATGGGCAGGAACAGCAGGTTCGCCGAGGCGATGCCATAGATGGTGGCGGTGAACGCGGCGGCGATGCCGTGGCCCAGCTTGCTGGGGTCGGCCAGGTTCTTCATCACCGCGATCAGGCCCAGCACGGCGCCGATGATGCCCAGGGTCGGTGCATAGATGCCCATGGCCTCGAAGACCTTGGCCGCGGCCTGGTCCTGGTGTTCCTGGCCGCTCAGTTCGATTTCCAGCATGTGCCGGATCGATTCGGGCTCCACGCCATCGACCAGCAGCTGCAGGCCCTTGCGCAGGAACGGGTCGCGCTGTGCTTCCACCTGCGATTCCAGGCCCAGCAGGCCCTGGCGGCGGGCGATGTTGCTCCACTCGACGATCTGCTTGATCAGTTCGTGGCGGTCACTGTGCGGCGGGCGCACGACCCAGCGCACGATCTTGAAGGCGTGCTTGAACACCGCCGGGGCGGTGTGCAGCAGGATCGACGCCACGGTGCCGACGATCACGATCACGAAGGCGGCAGGCGACCACAGCGAAGCCAGGCCGGCGCCTTTCAGGATGCTGCCGCCGACGAGCGAGGCCAGGGCGAGAAAGAGTCCAATGAGGCTGAGTCTATCCATGGGTCCGGTATCGGCTTGTGTGAATGGGACTTGAGACACCGGTAGATCGTGTACAGACGGTAGTCACAGTTTTCGGGTCGCCGGGCATGGCCCGGCGCTACCGCGCGGGGCCAGATCCGGTAGCGCCGGGCCATGCCCGGCGGGGTTTCAGCGCAGGCCGTCCACGTCCAGGATCAGGGCCATGCGACCATCGCCGATCAAGGTTGCACCGGCGTAACCGCGCAGGCCGCGCAGGGCCTTGGGTAGCGGCTTGATCACCACTTCCTCGCGGCCGCGGACCTGGTCCACGACCAGGCCGAAGCGGGCTTCGCCGGCCTGCAGCACCACGATGGTCAGCAGGGTGGAGGCGGCCGGCGTCACATCCAGCCACTGGCGCAGGTCGACCAGCGGCAGGGTGTGCGAGCGGCGGTCCAGCACCGCACGGCCATCGAACCAGCCCAGCGAGGTGCGCGGCGCGTGCAGCACTTCCATCACGCGGGCCAGCGGCAGGGCGTAGACATCCTCGCCGGCCTGCACCAGCAGGGTCGGCAGGATGGCCAGGGTGAGCGGCACGCGGATCAGGAAGCGGCTGCCACGGCCCAGTTCGGACTGGATCTGGATCTGCCCGCTCAGTTCGCGGATGCGCGACTGCACCACGTCCATGCCGACGCCGCGGCCGGAAATATCGGTGACCTGCTGCTTGGTCGAGAAGCCGGGAAGGAACACCAGGTGCAGGCATTCCTCGCTGCTCAGGCGGGCGGCGGCTTCCGGATCGATCAGGCCCTTCTCGCGTGCCTTGGCGCGCAGCTTTTCCGGATCGATGCCGGCACCGTCATCCTGCACTTCGATGCTGACGTAGTCGCCTTCCTGCTGCGCCGACAGGCGCACATGGCCCATCCGCGGCTTGCCCTGGGCTTCACGCAGGTCAGGCATTTCCACGCCGTGGTCGATGGCGTTGCGCACCAGGTGCACCAGCGGGTCGGCCAGCGCTTCGACCAGGTTGCGGTCCAGTTCGGTCTCGGCGCCGATCAGCTCCAGGTCCACTTCCTTCTGCAGCGAACGGGCGACGTCGCGGGCCACCTTCGGGAAGCGCGAGAACACCTTGCCGACCGGCTGCATGCGGGTGCGCATGACCGCCGACTGCAGGCGCGCGGTGGCGATGTCCAGCGTCGACACGGCGCGGTCCAGCTCTTCGTCGCGCAGGCGGGTGCGCAGGGTCTTGAGCCGGTTCCGTGACAGCACCAGTTCGCCGATCAGGTTGACGATGGCGTCCAGGCGCTTGGTATCCACGCGCACGGTGTGTTCGGCTTCGGCCACCGGCTTGTTCGCCGCCGGCTTGGCCGCCGCGCGCGGCGCAGGTGCCGGTGCCGGCGGGGCCGCGACCGGTACCGCAGCCACCGGCTTGGCGCCGGGCACGGCACCGCCATGCAGCTGGTCGAGCAGGGCTTCGAATTCGTCTTCGCTGATCAGGCCGTCGTCGGCCTTCTTCGGCGGTGCGACCGCGGTCGGGGCATTGCCGCCGTGCAGCTGGTCGAGCAGCGCCTCGAACTCGTCGTCGGTGATCAGGTCGCCGCCGGCAGCAGCCGGTGCGGCCGCCGTGGCGGCGCCCACGGCGGGGCTGGCGCCACCGTGCACGTCGAACTGGGCGATCAGCTCCGGCGGCGCATAGCCGGGCTCAGTGCCGGACGACACCGCGTCGAGCATCGACTGCAGGTAGTCCAGCGACTGCTGGGCGGCATCGAAGTGATGGGCCTGCAGCACGGCCTGGCCGGCACGCGCGGCGCCCAGCGCTTCTTCCGCCGCATGGCACAGCTCGACCATGGCGGTGATGCCGAGGAAGCCGGCGCCACCCTTCAGCGTGTGGTAACCACGGAAGACCGCGTTGAGCTGGTCGTTGTCCTGCGGTGCCTGTTCCAGCGACACCAGCTGTTCGCCCAGGCGATCCAGGATTTCCTGGGCCTCGATGATGAAATCGGCAGTGATGTCGTCGGCAACCGCGCTCATGCTTACAGCCCCAGGTCCGACAGCAGGTCGTCGGCGTCGTTCTGCGAGACCGCGTGGCGGTCCAGTCCCTTCAGTGCCGGCCCGGCAAGTTCCGGGTCGGTGCGATGCTGTTCCGGCGGCAGGCCGAGCGCGCCGAAGCCTTCGTGCACGCGGCGGACGATGCCGACCACGCGACGGATGATCTGCCCGGTCAGGTCCTGGTAGCTCTGGGTCAGGGCGATCTCGGTCAGGTTGTGGCGGATGCGCTCAAGCTGTTCGCCCTGGCCCGGCTGCAGGCCATCGGCACGCAGCTGTTCGGTCAGGGCGCGGCATTCCTCGGCCAGGTCCAGGGTGCGGTGGGTGGCCTGTTCGGTCATCGCCACCACGTGGTCCAGGCGTGCGCAGGCATCGTCCAGCTCGCCGGCCTCGTCCGGCACGGTCGGCAGTTCGCCCAGGGCCTGGCCCAGCTCGCGGGCCAGCCGCGAAAGGCCGCTCATCATCGGCTGGGTGCGCGCGGCCACCAGGCTGTCGATGCGCTGGCGCCAGGCGGTCTCGTCACCCGACTCCAGTGCATCCAGGGCCTCCTGCAGGCGCAGGGCGAGGGCGCTTCTGTCGACCTGGGCGTCCATCAGGCGCTCGCTGCCAGGCGTTCGAAGATCTTGCCGAGCTTCTCTTCCAGGGTCTGCGCGGTGAACGGCTTGATGATGTAGCCGTTGACGCCGCTCTGGGCCGCTTCGATGATCTGCTCGCGCTTGGCTTCGGCGGTCACCATCAGCACCGGCAAGGTCTTCAGCTTTGCATCGGCGCGGATCGCCTTGAGCAGCTCGATGCCGGTCATCACCGGCATGTTCCAGTCGGTGACCACGAAATCGAACGGCTGGCTCTGCAGCAACGACAGCGCGGCATGCCCGTCCTCGGCTTCGGCGGTGTTGGTGAAGCCCAGGTCGCCCAGCAGGTTCTTGACGATACGACGCATGGTCGAGAAGTCGTCAACGATCAGGATGCGCATGTTCTTGTTCAAAGCAGAGTTCCTTTGTTGTTCACTGCGGGCGGCCGGGGGCAGCCGCCTCGCGCATGTTCATTGCTCGAGGCCGGCGTCGGCCGCCTCGAAAACCTTCAACCGGCCGCGCAGGCGCAGCACGGCCTGGCCGTGGATCTGGCAGACCCGCGATTCGCTCACGCCGAGCACCGCGCCGATCTCCTTCAGGTTCAGCTCCTGCTCGTAGTAGAGCGAGAGCACCAGCTGCTCGCGTTCGGGCAGGTGGCCGATCGCCTTGCCCAGTTCGCGGCCGAATTCACCGCGTTCCAGTACCTGCTGCGGGGTCGGTCCGCCTTGGGCGACGGTGTCCAGCTCGCCCTGGTCCTCGATGCGCGATTCCAGGCTCAGCACCTGGCCACGCGAGGCGTCTTCCATCAGGCGCAGATATTCGGGCAGGGGCATGTCCATCGCCGCGGCCACCTCGGTGGCGCTGGCGGCGCGGCCGCTGCTCTGCTCCAGCCGGCGGATGGTGGCGGCGGCGTCGCGGGCACGGCGGTGCACCGAGCGCGGCACCCAGTCGCCACGGCGGATCTCGTCGATCATCGAGCCACGGATGCGGATCGAGGCATAGGTCTCGAACGAGGCTCCCTGGTCGGCGTCATAGCTGCGCGAGGCTTCGATCAGGCCCATCATGCCGGCCTGGATCAGGTCGTCCACCTCGACGCTGGCCGGCAGGCGCGCCGCCAGGTGGTGGGCGATGCGCCGCACCAGATCGGAATGCTGGGCGATGACATCGGTCGCGCTGGCGCGCTGGACTTCCTTGTACTGGGCTGCACCTTTCATACGGTCACCCCACGCTGCTTGAGGATGCGTTCGAGGAAGAACTCGACGCCGCCACGCGGTTCGGTCGGCGCCTGCCAGCGGGCGGTGCGGCGGGCGATCTCGGTGATCGCCAGCGCGGCCGGGCTGGACGGGTAGGCCTTGACCACCGGCTGCTGGCGCTGCACCGACAGGCGCAGCCAGTCATCCTGCGGCACGCAGCCCAGGTAGTTCAGCGAGACATCGGCGAGGAACTTTTCGCAGACGCGGGTCAGCTTTTCGTACAGCACGCGGCCCTCGTTGGGGTCGCGCACCATGTTGGCCACCACCTGGATGCGGTCCACGCCACGTTCGCGCGAGAGCACCTTGATCAGCGCGTAGGCGTCGGTGATCGAGGCGGGCTCATCGCAGACCACCACCACGGTGTCCTGCGCGGCTTGGCAGAAGGTCAGCACGCCATCGGTGATGCCGGCGGCGGTGTCCACCACCATGATGTCCAGCTCGCGTTCCAGCTCGGAGAACACGTTGACCAGGCCGACATGCTCGGCCGGGGCCAGTTCGGCCATGTGCCGGCGGCCCGAGGCGGCCGGGACCACCAGCACCCCGTTGGGGCCCTCGATGATCACGTCCTCCAGGCTGCAGCGGCCGGCCACCAGGTCGGCCAGGGTGAACTTCGGGTTCAGGCCGAGGATGACGTCGATGTTGGCCAGGCCCAGGTCGGCGTCCAGCAGCAGGGTGCGTTTGCCCATGCCCGCCAGCGCCACGGCCAGGTTGGCCGACACGTTGGTCTTGCCCACGCCGCCCTTCCCGCCGGTCACCGCGATGGTGCGGACAGGGCCAAGCGGCTCGCTGCGGGTGGCCGACAGCGGGAAGGTATTGGTCAGCTTGGCGTACTCACGCGACGGCATGGTTCAACTCCGGGTTGCAGGGCATATCGGCCGCTCGGCGCAAATCTTCAAGGCGAAGTACGAGATTGGCTGCACTGGCCCGGTGCAGGTCCTCCGGGACGTCCTGGCCATCGGTCACCCAGGTGATCGGCAGGGCGTGGTCGACGGCCACCGACAGGGCGTTGCCGAAGCGGCCGGTCTCGTCCAGCTTGCTCAGCACCAGGCCCTGCAGGTTCGCCGCGCCGAAGCGGCGGACGACCTCGTCCATGTCGCCGAAGCTGGTGTTGGCCGGCAGCACCAGCAGGGTGCGCACCTGGCGTGCGGCGCGCAGCCACTGCAGCTGGGCGGCCAGGGCACGATCGCGCGGGCCGAGGCCGGCGGTGTCGATCAGCACCAGCTTGTAGTCCTGCAGGCGCTCCAGCAGCTGGTCGAGGTCGGTGCCGCTGTTGGCCTCGTGGACGGCGATGCCGAGCTGGCGGCCGTAGCCGTACAGCTGCTCGCGGGCGCCGACGCGCATCGTGTCGGTGGTCACCAGGGCGACGTCACGCGGGGCATGCTTTTCAGCGAAGCGCGAGGCCAACTTGGCGATGGTGGTGGTCTTGCCGGCACCGGTCGGGCCGACCAGGGCGATCACGCCGCCTTCTTCCAGCGGGTCGACCGGGGCGATCGGCAGCTTGCGCGAGATCAGCCCCAGCATCAGGCCACGGCCGCGGTGGGCCTCGGTCTCCAGCGGGATCTGCATGGCCACGTCGCGCGACAGGCCGGCATCGAAGCCGTACTCGTCCATCAGGTCCAGGGCGGTGGCACGCACCGCGCTGCCGCGCAGGCGCTCATCGGTGAATCGGTTCATCTCGCGCTCGATGACCTGGCGCATGCCCGCCACTTCGTGGCGCAGCTGGCGGATCTCGCCGTCATCGGCGGCGACCATGGTCAGCGCCGGGGCCGGAGCCAGCTGCGGCGCGGGTGCCGGGGTCGGCAGGGCGTCGGCCAGCGGTGCCATATCGTTGGCGGGCATTTCGGCGGCCGGCGCTTCGATGGCGGCGACCACGGCGGTGGCCGATGCGACTGCGGCTTCGACCGGGAGGGCGGCGACGGCCGGGGCCGGCAGCGGCAGCGGCGGCGGCAGGACTGCGGCGTCGTCTTCCAGCGGCGGGTCGATCAGGAAGCGGGCGCGGTTGATCGGCGCGGCGGCGACCACGGCGGCGCTGGCCGGCGGTGCCACGATGGCGTCGGCGTACGGGGCGAAGATCTGCTCCGGCAGTGCCGATTCGTTGACGCTGGCGCGGGCCAGGGTGGCGGCGAAGCCGGTGCTGCCGCGGGTCGGCACGATCTCGTCGGCGCTGTCCAGGGTGCGGCCGGTGGCGCCGACGGCGGCGCGGGCGAGGGCGGCGACGGCCGAGGTGGTGGCGGCCACCGGCTCGGCGGCCGGGGTCGCGGTGCGGCGGCGGGTCACCGCGGCGATCACTGCATCGGCGGCGGTGCGCGGCTTCGGCGGCGGCGGGGCGATCTCGCGGCGCGAGGCTTCCAGTGCTCGCTGCACGGCGCTCTCGTCGTAATGGGCGGCGGCGACGATCTCCACGCCTTCCTCGATCCGGCGGTTGGACAGG